>CAYGQG010000023.1:0-3445 GCA_964351955.1 uncultured Micavibrio sp.
CAATTTAAGCAGTTAAAAGCACAGCCACGCATCATCGTCGGCACACCGGGCCGTATTAACGACCATTTAGAACGCGGTTCTATCAAGCTGAATAAAACCAACTTCCTTGTTCTGGACGAAACCGACCGTATGCTCGACATGGGCTTTGGCGTACAGCTTGACCGCATTGTTAAGCACCTCCCCGCCCAACGCCAGACACTGATGTTCTCGGCGACATTGCCAAAAGGCATCATCTCACTTTCAAGCAAATACCTGAACAAGCCGGAACGCATCTCTGTTGGTGAAACCAATGTAATTGCACAAAACATCAAACAAGAAGCGATCCGCATCGAACAAGCCGATAAATACAAAGAGCTGATCGTACAACTACACGCACGCCAAGGTTCTGTAATCATCTTCGTTAAAACAAAATTCAACGCGGATAAAATGGCCAGAAAACTTCGTCAGGATGGTTTTACATCCGAAGGGCTTCACGGTGACCTGCGTCAGGGCAAACGTGATAAGGTCATGAGAAACTTCCACAATCAAAACTTTAGAGTGCTTGTAGCGACGGATATCGCCGCCAGAGGACTGGATGTTCCCCATATCGAACACGTCATCAACTACGACCTGCCACAAGTTGCCGAAGACTATATCCACCGTATGGGCCGTACAGCCCGCGCGGGCGCAAAAGGCGAAGCCATCAGCTTCGTTTCCCCGCAGGATGGCCGCAAATGGCACGCAATCGAGCAATTGATCAACCCTGATGCCGCCTCTAACGATTTCAAAGAAAAGCCACAGGGCAAAAACAAAGCCCGTCGCAAACCTTACCGTGGTCGCCCGCAAAAATCACAAAACGGCGAGCAAAGATCATCAAACAGATCACGCCCTCAACAAGAAGAAGGCAGACCGGTAAAAGAGCACGGCGAAAAACGTTTCAATAAGAACTCTAAAAACCGCCCAGCAAAGAAGGATGGACAATACAACACGAAGCGCGCCGATAAACGCCCCAACAAGCAACGCAACGAAGAGCGTTTTGGCAACAACACGGAAAACCGCAGCGAGAACCGCACAGAAAAGCGTAACGAAAATCGTTCATCGGACAGCCGTCCAAATGCAGGTGATAAATTTATCAAGCCTCGCAAAACATCAGGCAATAAGAGCAGACCTGTCGGCGGCAAGCATAAGCCGAACAATAAAAAACCTGGTGGCTTTAAGTCTGACGGCTCAGCGCCAATGAGAAAACGTCGTTCGGATAAAAACGGCGCATCTCGCAGAAAAGTCGCTTAGACCGCGCACAAAACCCCATATAAGTCTTTGTAGAAGCCGAATTCAAAAGAGTTCGGCTTTTTCTTTAGTGCATAAAAAACATATAAGTTTACATAAAACTTGACATTTTTGTCGGTTTTATGTAATTTCCCTCCTAATTGGAGAACAGATATGAGTTACACACTTCACATTGAAGCGGGCACTGAAAAGGCCCACAATTTGCTGCAACACCTTTCCGCAGACCCAAACCGTCTGCAGAAAATATGGCCCGAAACATTGGGGCTAACAGATGCGGTAAAAGCAGGAATAGATTCCGAAGATTACGGTTGGTTCCTGCAAGACCTTGAAAGTGCTGTAATCACGCGTTTGGGTGAAGACCAATACCGTATCTTCGCTGAGCGCCTCACCGACACAACGCCTGAAGTGTTGGAAAAGCTGACAATGCTGAACAATCGCCTTGGGCACCCGTTCTTTAAAACTGCATGCTTCCTAAAAGCAAATGGTCAAATCCATCCAGTAGATTCACGTCGCCCCGTGACAGATTTTGCTAATGATAATATTGAACCGGACGGCATGCACTTAACGGGCTAAAACCAATAATATCGACGACCGTCTTCCGCGTCTTGTGTCTGCGTCGGGCGTTTTTGATAAACATCCTGCAATACATCCAGATCCAGTACATTCGCAGTATCATGATACGCCATCACGCCACCATCCTTCATAAAGATAATGCTATTCGCGATATCCCACGCGTAATTCACGTCATGTAATACACACAAAATACTCGCGCCTTTTCGCGCAAGATCACGCACAACATCACGAAGATACGCCTGATGCTGAACATCCAGTGCCGATGTCGGCTCATCCATAAACACATAACGACCGCTTAGACTTTCATCGTCAAAACCGATCTGCGTTAATATACGCGCTATCTGCACACGCTGTTTTTCACCACCAGAAAGCGATGAATATTGACGGTCTTTTAAATGATCAACCCGCATATGTTCCAAAGCGTTCAGAGCTTGCCCACGATCGTAATCGCTATTGGCCTGCACACTAAACGGGCTTCGTCCCATCAGCACGATTTCAAGCACAGTATACGGAAACGCAACATCGAGATTTTGGCTGAGCACAGCACGCGATTTCGCCAGCTCTTTTATCGCGACATTCTTAAGTGGCGTACCGTTCAGCAACACTTCACCGCCCTGTGGTTCAAGACTTCCGGCCATACATTTTAGCAAAGAGGATTTGCCCGCACCGTTTTGCCCAAGCACGGCGGTAACCCCCACGCCCAACACACACGAAACATCCTTCAGTATCTGCTGACCGCTTAAACTCAAAGAAATGTTCTTAACCTCAATCATCAAAAGCCCCGCTGATATTGACGTGTTAAGAGCCAAAGAAAATACGGACCGCCAATCAACGCCGTCAAAATACCGACAGGCATCTCCGCAGGCGCAACCAGCGTTCTGGCCAATGTGTCGGCAAGAATAAGCAGCACCGCACCGAACACCGCCGATAACGGCAACAAAACGCGATGATCCGCACCGATGGATAGGCGGATCAGATGCGGCACGATCAAACCGACAAAGCCGATAATTCCGCTGACCGACACACACACGCCGATACACAGCGCGACAAGCATCACCAGAATGTTTTTCAGTATTTCTGAATTCACACCCAGATAACGGCATTCCTCTTCACCAAGCTGAAGAATATTGAGTGCCTGCCCCTGATGGGTCAGAAAAAACGCACACGGAACGATAACGCCGAGCGCCAGAATTACAGATGTCCATGTCGCCCCGCCGAACGAACCAAGCGTCCAGAATGTAATTTCGCGAAGCTGCTGATCATCACTTAAGTAAGACAGGAAACCGATCCCTGAAACCGCGATCGCGCTAACGGCAATCCCCGCCAGCAACATATGCGCAACGGAAACCTTGCCCGAAACTTTCGCAATCTTGAAAATCACAAGACAAGTAAACAAACCGCCGAAAAACGCGGCAATGGACTTCATTGAAACAACAACAAAATCGGGCAGTACGGAGAAGTTCAACGCCGCGCCAAAAACAATAACCAAAGCCACCGCCAGCGCCGCACCGGCAGACACGCCGATCAATTGCGGATCAGCAAGCGGATTGCGAAACAACCCCTGCAACACCGCGCCGCAAATCGCCAACCCCGCGCCCACTACACC
>CAYGQG010000023.1:3455-18889 GCA_964351955.1 uncultured Micavibrio sp.
AGGTCGTGGGTCAGCTTTTCAACGTAATAAGACGCGGCAAGCGGATCGACCACAACACGGCCTCTTGCTGCGCGCTTAAATTGGCGCTCAGAATGTCGGTAACAGGCATCTCGAACGCACCTGCCGAAAGACCGATCATCACAGACAACACCAAAGCAAGCACCGCAAAGCTCCCCGCGGTTAATCGCGGTATTCTAGGAGCGCACAATGTTTTCACCAGTGTCGTCATGACATCAAATTAATGCGTGTTTTGGAATTTCATGGATAGCTCTTTAGCCGCATCCACAGTACGCGGCCCGAAACCAAGAATCAGCAGGGCATCCATAGCAATAACCGTTTCATTCTTTCCGGCTTTTGTTTGCTTGAAACCCGGGCGGTCGAGAAACGTCTCGATATCCCCCGCTTGCTCAAGCGACTCTGTCGAAGTCAGAATAATATCAGGGTTCAGCTCGATCATTGCTTCAGGGGTCAGGGATTTATACCCCGGAAAAGATGCGATATTTTCACCGCCCGCAAGCATGATGATTGCATCCGCCGCCGTACCTTTACCCGCAACCATCGGCGCGGCAACGCCCGCATGCTGCATAATGAACACGACTTTCGGCTGCTCTGCGCCTTGAACCTGCTCGGCAAGTTTCGCACGGCCATCTTCCATCTCCGCAATCAAGGCTTCCGCTTTATCCTGCGCATTATAAACATCGCCAAGCGCTCTGATTTTCGCAATCACGCCATCAATAGACGGTACATCCTCAAAAGGCATACGCTTAATACCGGCTTGGTCAATCTGCTCCAGAACAGGCGGAGGTCCGGCTTGCTCTGTATGAATAATCAGTTCAGGACCGAGAGACAAAACCCCTTCCGCCGATAACTGGCGTTGATATCCGACCATGGGCAATTCCTTAGCGGCTGCGGGATACGTGCTTGTTGTATCCGCACCCACAAGGCAATCCTGCTTATCCAGCTTGTAAATAATCTCGGTCAATGCTCCGCCGATTGAAATCGTTTTTGGACACCCCTCTTCGGCTAGAGCCAATGACGGGACAAGCAATATTAAAAGGAATGCGGAAATACGTATCATGGCTGTTCTCCTGTTTGCATGAGAATATTCGCGGTTTGGATACCGTTATCATTTAAGAATGTGAGCACCGACAAAAGTCGTTCGAGTGAAACATCACGGTCCCCCGCCAGAACAATTTTCTGATCGGGATTTTCTTGAACTGCGGCAAGAATATCTGCCTTAAAAGCATCAATGCCATTGATCGAGCGATCATTGATCGCATAGCTATCCGTGCCCTGCCCCATCGAAAGCACAAGCGAGTTTTCGGTCGGCACGGCGGTCGCTTCGTTCGCCGCGCTTTTCGGTAAGGTTAAATCCATCGTCTGAAAAACCTGTCCGACCGCCAACATAAAGAACACCAGCAGGATAAACAGAATATCCAGCATAGGTGTCAAATCAGGCATCAAGTCCTTAAGAACCCCACCTTGATCATCGGTATCGTCCAGCGTAATCACGCGGCCCTCCGGTTCGAGAACGCGGAAACAGAACTCTCGTCACTACCTTCCAATTCGAAAGATAAAGAAAGACGGTTTAGCCGTAGACATAAAGCACTCAAAATACGATCGCTCCAGACCTTGAACCCTTGCGATGCCAGCAAACACGGCAAAGCGATGCTCAAACCAACAGCCGTAGTCAGCAACGCTTCCCACAGCCCGTCGGCAATCATCGCCGGATTAACCGCGCCCGTACTGGCCGCAATTTTTTGAAACGCACCGATAATCCCGATAACCGTACCAAGCAAGCCAAGGATCGGGCTGATCGTACCGATCGTTCTGAGCAAGTTCGAACCGCCTTTAAAGCCTTGCTGATACTCGCTCAGATTAAGCGCGACCAATTCATCGCGCACGGGTTTGGGTTTATCACGGTGTTGAAGCAGCAACTTTGACAAAGCGCCATAAGTCTCCTCGCGTGATTTCGATGCCTTGTACATAAAAATACCACGCTCGAAAATCACCGCCAGGGCCAAGACGGAACACACCGCCAAAGGCCAGCCCATAACGCCTAGTTTTTCAAACCATTCAAAACCCATCACGGTGCTCCCTATGCGTCTTTCAACGGCTCAAGATCGTCAACAATCTCACGCCACAAAGTTAGCTCGGGAATACCCGGCTTACGCTTACCGAACAATGTCGCGATAATGCTGCCGTCTTCGGCGAAGATTTCTACGGCGGTTACAATACCATCTTCTGTCGGCTTTTTGGTAACCCATGTTTCCGCGATCATATCTTCACGCAAATGCAGATTGAAAATCGGGTCAAGCACGTTATACCACTCACCATGTTCAACCAGCTTCTTCACAGGACCGGAATGAATCTGGATACAACCTTTGTTACCGACAAACACCATGATCTCGCATTCACGATCACGGGCCATCTCCAATGTCTTGCGCAAAGCATCGTCACCCACACGGTAAGCAAAATCAGAACCGATCTTACGGAACGCTTGCTGGCGGCCAACTTTGTACTTACGAAGCATAGGGTAAAAATCATGAGTATCTTTCAGGTTTTCCCATGTTTCGCGCAAACCTTCCCAGTTAATCTCACTGTCAGGCTTATCGGCTGGTGCAGAGTCATACGCCTCGACAACCATCTCATCAATCTGGTTGTCATCGGTAAAACGCTCAACCAACGCATCATACGCTGCAATGTCTGACTTGTTCGTCATGTACACTTTGTGAACAGCTTCACCGGATTTATCAAAGAACTGCAAGCTACGACGCGGGCTATCCGCTTCGCCTTCAACAACGGCAAATGCATGCTGCCAGTGATTAAAGAACAAGCGCAGATCGATGTCGGGGTTCACAAACAAACCCATATGCATCTTACCATGGCGCATCGCTTCGAAATTATCGTACTCGCCTTTGCGCTCATGCACACATGCTTCGTTACGGGTCAACGCCATCACATGGCCGCAATCCTTGATCGCAGGCAACACGGCTTCGACATCGCAAACCAAACGGGTGTTGCCATTGCCGATATAAGCGGCAACAAGCTCACCTTCGGAAAAACCCAACTTCTCTGCGGCATTACGCGCACGGATTTTCGGCTCGCTGTCTTTGAGCATGTCGTATTGTTCACGGATATACGCACCTTTTCTGCAATCGGCGCGTTCTTCGGTTTTTAGGGCTGTTTGAATCATCATTCTCTCCTTTGCCTAATTTAAATTTGTTAGTTCAGTACAAAACGCACAGGCACTTCGACCCATGCTTTCATTGGTTTTCCATCCCGCTTCGCGGCTTCGAATGTCCAGCTTTCAACCGCGCTCAAGGCCGAGCGATCAAGGCTCTGATACCCCGATGAGGATACAATTTTCAGGTTCTCTGTCCGTCCCGTATCGTTGACGAGCGCGTGCAGAACAACTGTTCCCTCACGCCCCATACGTCTGGCTCTCGACGGATATTGAGGCGGGGTCTGACGTAAAATATTGACGTTTTTGAGCAACGGAATAACCGTGCTTTTATCCTGTCCGCGATCATTATTCGTAACCACGGCCTTTTGCGGTTGAACGCGTTGCACCTGCTCTTTTTTGATTGGTTTTTGAACGGGTACGCTTACCTGCTTTTTAAGCGGCTTGGGCTTCGCAATCGGAATGATCTCTTTAGGCTTCGCAACAGCGGCAACTTTCAATTCTTGAACAGGCTCACCCGCCGCCGGTTCGATATGCTGCGGCTGAATTTCAGGTGCGGCTAGACTCACCAAATTAATCTGGATTTGCGGGACGGGAATCTCCACCCCTTTGGCCGAAATGCCCGGAACGGCGGTCATGATGAGCGCATGTGCAGATAAAGACAAAAACAGACAAAGTCCTAAGACCTTGGCTGCTCCTGTCTCGTAATTCCGAGAATGGAATATGTCTGCACTAAGCATCATCAGAATTTCCAGCTTGCTCCTACGGTGTAGTTTCTACCCGGCTCGGTTGAGCCCGCAAAAACTGTGTCATAATTCTTGTCCAAGACATTTTCAACACCTGCATTCACTGTCAGGTTTTGAATATCCTCGGGTCTCCAGCGAAGATACAGATCATGTACGCCGTATCCGTCGCGGGCATCCGCCACATCGTTCACGTCTTTATGCTTCTTCGCAAAGCGACCGCGCCAACCTGTGGTCAGACCGTGTTCCAAGAAACGGTACTCGATGTTACTGGTCAAAGTCGGCGGCACAATATTGGTCAGGAAATCGCCGTTAGTTTTGTCTCGGCCCTCTGTTTCCGCAAAACCAAGACCGAACGTCCAGCGATCAACATCATAACCAAGTGAGATGTCCCACCCCTGCAACTCCGCATTCGGCACATTGACATTGGTACTCGTTCCACAACAACCAGGGCCGGGAGTAGCACCGACAACTTCCAGATCAATGAAATCTTCCGCATCAATAAAGTAACGTGAACCTTTCAACTGGAACTTATCGTCCTGCATGAACACATCTTCAAATTCCAGACCCGCACCGATTTCAAACGTCTCGGTCGATTCAGGTCTCAAATTCGGGTTCGGCACAAACTGGTTCACACCACCCAAAACAAATGGAAGAATTGTCGGAATAGAAAAGTGCGTGCCCGTCGAGTAAATCTCTGTCAGGTTCGGCGCACGGAAAGCTTCGGCGTAGCTACCGAAAATCTGCAACCATGGCTGTGGCTTATAGCTCACAGCAATTTTTGGAGAAAGCTGGCTCTCTTCTTGTGAGTTACCAATCGTATCTTCGGATTCGTAATGATCGAAACGCACACCGGGAATAACCGTCAACTCACCGGGGAACTCACCCAACTCTGAGAAAATGATCTCGTCCTGCAGGTACAGGCCAATCGTATCCGCATTTGCATCCGGAATACCATCACCTGAACCGCTGGCGTTACCTGTATCGCCACCGTCTTGGCTGTCATGGTAATATTCACCGCCATAGCTAAAGATATGGTCACCAAAACTTTCAGGCTCGAAAAATGTCTGGTTATCGAGGTTAAACCCAATCGTATCCAGATCACGGTTGATAACGTCACCGACATTACTCAACGCCGTCGCAACCAGAATAGTCTCCTCGACTTTGGATACATTGTAATAAGCCTGCGCGCTGAAATTATGCAAGAACGCGTGATCACGGTTCTCATATGCATATTTCACACGGGTATTCAGGCTGTCTGTATCTTTATCAACCGTATCTCCAGCCGTGCTGTCCGTAATGCCAACCTGCGGGTTATTTGGCTCTTCCGCATCCAGAGAATAGCCCATCAAGCCAAAGCTCAATGTCTGGTTTTCATCGATATGCCAATTGGCGTTGGCGATACCACTCCACAAATCTTCATCGGCAGGAAGCTCGTTACCATCACCCAGCTCGACATCACCTGAATCCGCTTTCGTTAACGCAACCAACACATCAAAATTATTGTAACGCGCCGCACCCTTAACGGTTTCGGTAAAGTCGTTATTTACGGATTCAAACCCGGCGGAAACTTCCGCACCGTAATTCTGGCCCGGTCTCAACACGTCTTCGGCCTGAATAGTTTCAAACGCGATAACACCGCCCAAAGCACCACTACCATAAAGGGATGAACCAGACCCGCGAACCACTTCAACCTGCTTGACCATAGACGGATCAATGAAGAAACGACCATCATGACCTGACTGGTAATTCTGTCTTACGCCATCAAATTGAACCAGAATGGAATCGGAGGAAAAACCGTGAATGCTCGGCACTTGACCGTTTCTACGGCTTGTTCCGCTAAACTGTACTGACGGTGTGTTTAAGAACAAATCCGACAATGTCCGCGCGCCGCTAAGGCTAGGGTCATTCGCATCGATCGTATCCACCATACCGGGGATATCAAATGTCGGCTGCGCTGTTTTAGTCGCCACAACTGTCACAGTATCAAGACGTGTAACTTTGTCCTGAGCTTGCGCATTCGATGTTAGCAGGGCTAATGAAAAAACTGTACCGGCTAGTAAAAGCTTACGGCATGCAAAACTGTTCTCGCGACGCATAATATTCCTCTCAATGTGCATCGGACTCTGGCTTGCTGCCTGGCTAGCCCCGTTAGGGGAATTGGCTGGGTGGCTGGCTGAAGTGCCTATTATTTATTTTGTAAGTATGAGCTTCCCGTTACCTGTAATCCGCAGACGATAATGCTCTTCATTATGTTCAATAATCAGCTCGCTTTTCTGACCCAATAAAAGCGCACTTGTGATCTTGTCATTCTCGATACTGATCATGCGTTTTCCGTCTTCCGAGCTCATTGGGCCATACTTCAAGTTGATTACTTGCGAATGATTATCACCAACAATTAGGTGGGTCAACACTGGAAATGATAATTATTCGCAAAAACTACGCCGCAACGTTTTTATATGGCAAACAATAATTCTAAGCTATTGAATAACAGGGATTTAAAAGTCCGCAGGGGACGAGCCACTATAAAAGCTCAGATTGTTAGTCAATGTCGCCCCTGTCAGAGCGTTCGAATTGACACCTGCGCGGATGGAGCTATTAACCAAGCCATAACCGGCACCGTTCGTTCCGGCCCATTCACCACCTTGCATAGAGCCTACGATGGCTTCTGTGATCACACGGACACCATCGATATACAAACCGATCTCCGCCGGAGCATCAGGATCAGCGACAAACACGAAATGGTGGAGCCCTTGCGGTATAGACGCGATTGTAACCGAGCCAAATATGGAATCCACATTCGTTGCCGTCGATGCGCCGTCTCCACCTGCAAACACCAGATTACCGCCGCCAAAGCTCGCCGCTATCCCCTGCCCCGTCGCACCGGATTCAAAAATAACACCGTCAGGCGCAGCGCCGATATTGATCGTCGTTTGCCATGTCGCAATATCCTGCGCATCCTCGAAATTCGCCACTGTCGTATTCGGCGCAACGGAAACAGTCGGCGCAGGGAAGCCGGCCGTTGGATCAACAATAGTCGTAAAGCTATAGTCACCGTTATTAAGACCCGCCGCAGGATTGCCGCCCGTATCCGTAAATGTGCCCGATGAAAACGTCACTTCGTAATTGGTCAGGAATTCAAGAATTTGTGCGGAAAGATCCAGCGTCACCGTATCATTCACAATACCGACACGCGCATCACCAACGGGAATGGTGAACGTGCCCGTACCATCGGTTAGATCGGTAATGGTAATATTCCCCGCCCCTGCCGCGACATCCTGATCAAAGGTAAAGCTTATATTTGTACCAACGGATATGTCCGTCGCGCCGATAACGGGATTAAACGCCAACAACCCCGCAGGCGTAAACGCAGGTCCGGCATTCGGATCAACTCGCTCCTGCACACGGATCGTATTATCACGACTAACTTTTCTAAAGATGTATTCAGAGGCCGATTTTTTGCGGAACTGCTCCTCCCAATCATACAGATATTCTTGCGGTGCGCCGAATGTGTAGTTATACCGCAACCCAAAGCCCAGCTCTGTTTCGCGGCCATCTTCCTCATTCACCAGGCCTTGCAACGTGAACGCAGGCACAGGGGAATACTCAACGCGCAGTTCTTTACCATCCGTATCCGCGACACCGTCAAACCCTTGCCAGCGATAACCGCGCCCGAACACTTCCAAAGCCGGCAAGAACGGCATCCGCCCTGCAAGTTCCAGATCCATACCGTCTTGCGCACGTTCCTGCATCACACCTTTAGTGTTCTTCCAATCCGAAAGGCCTTTGTAATAATTGGCCGACGCGCCCCAGAGACTGGTCTGGAAATCCAGCCCAGCACCTGCGCGTAAATGGTTATATGGACGTTGATAATCGAAGAATAAATTACTCCCCACGACATAGGCCTCATCGACAGGCATATATCGATAGCCAAGTCCGGCGGAAACATTACTGCGTGAATCCTCATAGGCAAGGGATGCCTGCGCGAACAAATTATGCTTTCGCCCGTCAGAGCTATAAAGCGGTTGTAACGTCAGCACACTATATTCGGGACTGCTATTTTCGCGGATTTTGTAACTCACTTCCAGATTACGGAGGAACGCATATTGTGAATTTTTAGCCGCCGCCAACCCTGTCTCGATAAACGCTTTTGCGACTTGCTGATCCAGATCATTTAACAATTCGCTACGTATCGAAAAGGATTTAAAATCACCGCCCGACGTTACATCCTTCACAAACCGCCGCCCGACAGATTTAATCGATGTCGCCGTTGCATGTTTGAACGAGGCCATGAAATATCCGCGCAATCCATCATAGGTCCGCCCCTCAAAATCACGTTTACCTAAACTCTCGCTCATGAATTGTTCGAACGCCCTCTCGGCTGCAAACGCCACCGCTTCTTCCGAAAGCACCTGTGCATCATCCGCCGTAAAATCTACATCCCCATCATTCAAACGGGCTTGCTGTATCGCCCCCTCATAACGATTACGCACCAGATCATACGCCGCCCGCATCGCAGCTTGCGCCACCGTATCTTCCGCGCCGTTATCAAAGTCTTCGCGGCCCGCATACGGCGAAGCATTCAGCGGATAAGGCTGATTTTTAATGGTGGCCTGCTCCTCCGTCGCATCATAAATCCCCGCCGCAGGCTCAATAGCAGCAACATCAGCAAACGCCATCTCATCATTTAACGGCTGAACACCACGACGCTTCATAAGATGCCTGCGCACCATCGGATCGGCCTCATCAATGGCAAGAGGCTCGTCATAAGCCATAACTTGCGGCTCGGCCTCCTGCATCTGCTCAATCACCGGCTCGAGCGCGACGGACAACCCGTCGATTTTCAGCTCCAGCGACATCGGCGCGCAAATATGCCCCTGCCAGCGTAAAGCCGAACACGCATCATCGGCGAGGCTTTGCGCCGCCGCCTCCGGCAAATCCATCTTTTGCAAAATGGCAACCAAGCTCACACCTTGCCCATCCGTTTTGTCTTGCTGCGATTGTGATAACGCAAACGGCTGGAAAAAATGAAGAACTGGCAGATCGGTTTTATACGCATCCCACACCTGCAAAGCGCGGATATCATCCTCATACTCGGAGAGATACAGAGCCTTTAACCCATCGGGCAAAAACCCTCGTTCAGGCTCAGTCGATAAAACACGCATACTGGCTAATGGCTGAAGCATATCCCGTTCATCAAACGGCCCGAAAACTTCAGGTATATAGGCTAACTCATCATGCGCGGTATCTTGCTGCGCAATAGGATCAACGGGTGGAATGCCACTCCATGTATGATCGCTCCTTACAGCATTCACGCCATAAAGAGCCAACAAACAAACGGAAACGAGCCCAAAAGCTCCCTTAAAAGAGATTGTGCGACGCACGGGCCATCCATAGTTAAATTTCTGCGAAAGAATTTCCGCAGCAAGACCTTTTGATTATGCATGAAATATATGGGTATGCAGAGCACTACCCACCATTTTATCCACAGACCGTAGCTACTAAGAGAAAAAACTTAAAAGCGTTATGCAGCTTAGGATTGAGCACAGGATATGACGAGCTGTCCGGATTCCGGCGTTGACGCTTCGCAACCTACAGGGAAATTCTGCAAATGTCTCGTATACGCTCTGGCAACGGAGTCATATGTTGTTCCGGCCTTTTCAAGCTCTTGGCGAATAAACGGCTGCAGAAACTCTCTATCTACACCCGGATATTTATTACCGTTATGCGCATCAACCAACGCTGCATAAACCAGCATATTAGGACGACCGTCAGCCGTTTTCAGGTTTTGCGCAAACTGCGGAATTTGATATTCAGCGGCACGGCGTTGCAAATCTGCCTCGGCAATACCGTTTTGGGTCAAAGCCAATTTAACAGCATCACTGATATCCGGATTTTTATTGGTCAGCATCGCGACAAGCGCAGCAGACGCAATTTGCCCAAGCTCTGTATCTTGCTTGGATTGGGCAACAAGCCCCAGCAGACGGAAACGAGCACAATCTTCACTAAACCCTGTAATGGATTCAAACTGACGAACGACCTGTCCTGCCTGAGTTGTAGTTGCAACCTGCAACTGCTCGCATTGCGGCCCCAGACGGGTTGTTACCTTCGTTGAAGCGCAGCCGGTTAAACCCACCGCTGCAGCAGCTATCCATAAGGCCTTATAATTCATAACATTCATTCCCGTTCATGTAAGAGGGCTTTGTTTACATATATAATGTTTTTATGTCAACAAAAATCCCCGCCCTCATTACGAACGGGGATTTTTATTAAATTATTACAGCGTATTAGGTATTAATCGTTACCCAACAGCATTTGCTGAAGAAGATCCGCATCACTGGCGTTTCTGTTACCGCCCTGCATCAATTCCTGCTTGGCTCTCAGAGTATCTGTCAAACCGCCACGGTAATCATCGTCTTTATTCGCGATCACACCATGTCCGGCAGCACGTTGCCATGCTTCATCACCATTGATAAGAACACCAACACCCTGCTCTACGAGGCGCTGCTTATGCGCCAGGAATGCTGGGTAAGCGGCATTCATACCACACTGAAGTCTTTCAAATTGATTTTCGCTCAACTTCGCTTCATCAATATAGCGTGTGCGTTCTTCGATAGGCATTTCCAACAATTCGAAGGCTGATAGCGCAATCGGCGCACCTTCGGAGTTTGTGAAAGTCAGACCGATACCGCCGCTACCTGTAAACGGGTTACCGCCGCCAACAGAAATAGCAAAACCGTCAGCACAATTGCTCAAATTACTAGGACCGTAAACAACAGGGGCACCTGTAATCGCACCGGCCTGGAATGAGTCACCACCAATATTAACGTTCTGTGCGCCGCCATTCTGTGTAACCGGGCCAGCGCCTTCAACAACTGTCTTCACAGAAGTATCAACACTACCAACGCCTCTTGCGTCAATGTCAGGGGCAATTATGCCGGTCTGGTTAAAGCGACCATCCTGATTAAGATGCTGCTGTCCATGCTGAACGACTGTGCCATTAGCATGCGCAGCCGCTGCGGCTCTAGCGTCAGCATCAGCACCCACGTTAACTTCTGTTCTGGGACTGCCGGGACGTGGTGTCAAATGATCGTATTCCTGACCCTGTGCTTGAGCAGTGGAAGTCCATGCCAAAGCAGCCAAGCTAACAGTTGCGAATTTTGCTACGTATTTATTCATGTCTAATCACCTTTTTGATTATCTGGTACTCGAATTTTGCCTGTATTTCACGTAACAAAAATTATGTCAACGGATTTCGTAAAATTTTTTAGTTTGCATAACAAATAAGCCTGTGCTACTCCAGCGCTCTTAAACAACAACATTGCATATATAGAATGTCTATCGCACTTACACATGCCAATGACGACCTCGCGAGCCAACCTGCAAAGTCTTGGTTCAAAGGCGCACTCTCATCTGTTTTCAAAAAAGAGAACCTCGCCTATATAGGATTGGGTGCAGGAGCCAGCATGCTTGCCCGTGCAGGTGGCGCAGCCATCGCAGGCGCAAGCGCCAGTTCGGTAGCAGCCACGGCCCTTCCACTGACATTCGGTGCAGCAGCCGCAGGCGGCGTTTCATATTACCGTGACTACAAAAAGCGTTGCGCCGAGGCTTTAGATAACGACCAGCCAAAACCGACATTTGTTTTCAGCATGGAAAAAGCGCGTGCAGAAGGTGGCTTCTTCAAGGGCTTCGATACCGAAGGGTTAAAAACAGCAGGTAAGAAAAGTTTATTCGGTCTGTTTGGCGGCGCGGCTTTGGCAAGCGCTATTGAATACATTCCGGAAACATGGCTCGAGAAGCTCACCAATACCGTCAAAAATATAGGGGCCGAACTGTTTACGCCGGCTACGGCCCATGCACAAGAAGCCGTAACGCATATTAACACCGCAGAAATACCAACCGGAGGAATACCGACCGAGGAAATCCTAACCGGAAAAACCCTGACCGAAGAAATCCCGACCAGCGGCATTACGGAACTTGCGGCAGTCGATCAGACAGTAATCGCCGATCCTGTCGATACCGTCATAAACGAAGCAGCACCACTACATGAAGCCGTCTCCCCGCAAGAAGCATTATCCGCTTTTCACGACCTACCCGCCGGCGAGCGCGTAGCATCGCTTCTACAAGGCGCGGAAATCGACAACGAAACCTTACGATTTGCACTGCAAGGCGATAACTGGGCAATCAAAGATATGGCCCATTTCTACGCGAACGGTTCCGCGGGTTTCCCGAAAGACCTCGAGATATCCGCCAAACTGGCAATGATCAGTGCCGAAAACGGTCACAGTGCATCAATCCACTTCTTAAGAGACCTGTCTCGCGTCGGTGTTGATGTAGATGCCATTCAAGAACGTTTTGCCGGTGAACTCGCGCAAACTGCGAACGCTGATCTGGACACTGCCTCACTCGTAGAAGAAACAAAGCTACAAGCGCGCGTTACGGAACCGCCTTTTATAGCACCGGAAACTCCGACAGCTCTGGACAACGACGTGGATGTTTCTGTCTCGCTCGTAGAAACCTTGACGCTGGACGAGCAAGTTAATGCACTGGATGGCTTAAGCCCGCGCGCAGAAGCAATCAAACAAGCCGCATTAAACGGTGATAGCCAAAGCCTTGGCGATATGGGCTTAGGCCTGATGAATGAACGTTACGGCTTTCCGCAAAACGAAGCCTTGGGCGTACAGCTTGTTTTACAAGCCGCCGAAAACGGAAACCTTAACCACCGTGTATGGGCCGCCTATCTGGAATATCATGGCGCAGAAGGCCTAGAAGCCAACCCGGATGCAGCATTGGAAAAAATGCGCGAAATTGCACACCCTGATGCCCGTCAATTTACCGCCGCATGGCTTGGCGAACCTGCGCCTGTCGAACAGGCAACATCCCGTGTAGCATCTGCGGCCGCAGTCAGCGCTTCAGCAGCAGACCAAGCTGTATGCTACGTAAAAGGCACCACACAAGCCTTTAATCTGGAATGTCACAACGTGGACACCTCATTTGGTGCCTCCAGCGCGAGAATAGCTATGGTCGGCCCTGACGGTAACCATCTCGACCCGATCTTTCTTGATGGCGTATCCCCCAACGCCACACCCCGTGACATGATTTTGACGCATGTTAAGCAACAAATCATAAACGGTAACTGGAAGCCCGAAGATATGGGCCTATCCAGCTCATAAAGCTACCATCTGCCAGACATATCTTGACATTTACCATAAGATTGTGGCAAAAACGCGCATCAATGAATTTTCGCCCAAGACGATGCAAGCAATGTGCTTGCACATCATAGGCAGTAGCGAGATTTAATATATGGTCCGTTCGCGCATCATTACGACATTTGCTGAATTTGCCAAGGGCTGGCGCAGCCCTCGCGACCCTACGCCTGAAGAGCTTGCTCGTATCCAGGCCGATATCCGAACTCGCAAAGATGAATTATCCCAGCTCGAAGCCCGCGAACAGGAAATGAGCTCGCATTTAAGAGGTACGGTACAGTTCGAACAAATCCTGCCTACCAAGGCTTACAAAGCCCTTCACGATCAGCTTTTCAAAAATGAACGCGTGCACCCCGTAGCATCCGTCGAAGAACTTGTCGGAAACCGTATTGGCGGGGTCGATGACAACAAACGTTGCTTCGCCAGAGTTACACCCGGAAAATCACCCAAGCTTACGGCGGGAATATTCACCGCCATGGTTGATATCACCCCGACCGATGGCGACCTGAACTATCGCGACATTCCCGGTGATATTGATGCGATCAAAGAATTACCGATCGAACCTTTTGTTTTAGAAGGCAAAGGAAGAACAATCGCTGTCATTCTTTATACGGTTTCAGGAAATCAGGAACAGAGTTGGGACAAAGGGGGCCGCCCTCTCGCGGGTGCTCTACATAGCTTCTTGAACGGTCAGGCAGAACAGCAAGGATTTAACCTTGTTCTCTCGACACTGTCCCCGATCCGATTATTCGGCAAATGGCTTTCGACCCAACCCGGATACGAGGGCGCGGTAAACGCCGACGGTGAATTATCCGATGAGTTTGCCGATTTTCTTCGTGATGAGGCATCGCAAGATTCAATACGTTTAATGACATTGAAATATCTTTTAACGCAGCGTGATCCCGTCATGAATTTCCACTTAGGGAACGGAGCATATATTGGCGATATCAAATTCAACCCCGACAATGGCGAAGACTGGGTCATGATAAACTACGTTTACCCCAACGATCCGGAAATGCTGGCCCAACAAAAGCACTTCTATGAAATGTCGGATATGCGCGTTCTGGCACCCCATTTACAGCAAATTCTCGGCTATGATGCGGAGCTTCAGAAAAAAGCGACTGTATTACCCGGTCCGGGCCTGATCCATTAAAAAACCGCATGCATAATAATGTTTATGCCGTCGGACTTACCTAAACAAACTCAATACTGACTGGGAACTTTGCGCGCTCAAAGATAAAGCCGTAACTGAAAGCCGTTCACGGATACTCGTTGCAAGCAACTCTGCACCCAACTTATTCTGATCCGCCACGATTAAATCATCCGAACCGGCCTTGAGATTATTGATGGTACTTAACGTGAATGTTTGGCGCGTGGTGATAATGCTCAAATCACTTTGCAAGCTCGAAGCATAGGTTCTGAGGGTGTTTTTGGCAAAGCGGATCTCTTCATACAACGCCGTGAGCTCGGTCTTACTGATAAAGTTATCGCCGGTCAGCCCCAGCCCCGATACGGTTGCGTCAAACCCCTCCGTCACCAGAGAGTTTGATCTGTCTTCATTAAAGAATGTTTCTAAAGTATCTCCCTCCAGCAACCCGATACCCCGATAATTAGCATCCTCCGCTATGCGGTCTATCTGGGTCAGCAGATCGAGATATTGATCCCTGTAATCCATAGCTTCGGCAGAAACATTTACATCGGGGTTTTGTACAAACAAATCTCCGCCCCATTCGATGATGTAATTCAGATTGTTATTATTCGGTAAATCATTCCAAAGCCCGTCCGCACGTAAATGCGCAAAGTTTTCTGGATTACCTGGGCCAAAGAACTGATTGGGCTCACCGGGTGCCCAGTTTTCGTAAGCACCGTTAACCGCTGTTCCTCCGGCCAACCCTTGCCAGAATTGTTCACCCGCCTCCGGTCCGACAACCCAGCGCCAAACACCTTCAACCTCATCATCACTGCCGCCCAACCAACTCGTAGCCGTAAGCAATGCTTCGACAACATCATTTTCCGCTTGGGAGGTAATGGTGGCAAGATGCCCAGTCACTTCGGGAACGCCGTTCAATCCGGCGTTTTCGGCATTGACCCTCGCAACATCCCACGGAACAAAATCCGTCGTATTGGTATAGAAATTACCAACCTCCGCGAAATAGGCTTTATCTAAATTTTTCTCGATGATGTAATCGATTGCTCGCTGGTCGGGCGTTTCATCCGTTCGGGGAAATAAATCGAGAAGCGCCTCGGTCACAAGAGCATCGGCTTGATCGACCAAATTAAGCATGGCTTCCAAACCATTAT
>CAYGQG010000024.1:0-4032 GCA_964351955.1 uncultured Micavibrio sp.
TCTCTGGGCGGTGTGGCTGAAATTGCCAAAGAAGTCTTTAATAAGGACAAAGCCGCTTAAGGCTTTGTCTGACGGTTATCCGCGTCGATTTACTCGGGATTTCGTTTACATAACGTTAAATTCTCTGTAAAATATAAGGGTGGGATGATCGTGCTAGCGCCTAAGTAAAGGCGTTAACGCGCTGATTTCACAACCAAAGAAGGGACTATCAGATGGAATTATTCGGTTTTAACCTAGAAGAGCTAGTGTATTGGCATTGGTGGGTACTGGCAGGTGTCTGTTTTGTACTCGAAGTGCTCAGTATGAGCTTTTTCTTCCTCTGGCTGGGTGTCTCCGCCGTGTTTGTCGGTGTCGTGCATCTTGTCGCTCCGGGGATGCCATGGCAGATCCAGTTTACACTTTGGGCCGTCTTATCGGTCGTCGGCGCTGTTGGCTGGCGTATGTATAAGAAGAAAAACCCGAACCCGATCAAATCCGACCAACCGCTGCTTAATCGTCGCGGGGAACAATATGTCGGGCGTGTCTTCACGTTGGAAAAGGCAACCGAGAATGGTTTCGGTAAGGTGAAGGTCGATGACTCGATCTGGAAGATCGAATGTGCAGATGATCTGGAAGCCGGTAAAAAGGTCAAAGTTCTATCCGTCGACGGCACAATTCTTCAGGTCGAACCGGCAGGCTAATCATGACAATCAAGGTTATTGGGTCTTTAACCAGCCCCTTTGTACGCACGGTCCGCGCCGCATGTGCCGAGCTTTCTGTCGAGTATGATCTGCTTGAAACCACGTTCTATAAAAAAATGAGCGATGCGGATCAGGCGATCATCGACAGCAATAACCCGCTTATGAAAGTGCCGGTGTTGCTGGATGGAGAGCAAGTCGTTCTCGATTCACGCGTCATCATCGAATATCTCCGCGATAAATTTGAAACCTCACCGGTTTTCAAAAGCGGCTACGCGAATAAAGCCGAAGAGCAAAACGTCATAACGACAATTTACGGCATGGTCGATGCGGGGGTTCTGCGCTTTATTCTTTCAAGCGAGGATGTCGATATGAACACCGGATATCTGAAACGTTCATTGGAGCGCATGAAAAACGGTCTTGAATACCTCGATGCGCACCCTGATCTTGGCAAGGATTTCGGTGTGGCTGAAATGCTGCTGATTTGCGCGCTGGACTGGTTTACAAAGCGTGATGTGGTTGATTGGTCAGGCTATGCCAATATTTGCGCCGCGCATGAACAATGGAAAGACAGACCGTCGTTAGTCCTCACCCGCATCCCCGAAACCGCTTAAGCTGATCTACCCGTTGCTGGCGGGGACAGTAACGCCGTCATCTTTATAGGCGTTGATTTTGTTTCGTAAGGTGCGGATCGAAATCCCTAAAATATTCGCAGCATGTGTGCGATTGCCCAGACAATGCTCAAGCGTATTGATGATCATGTCGCGTTCAACGTCGGCGATCGTTCGCCCAACCAGAGTTTCCACCCCGCCCGGATTATCGAGACCGGCACCGGCCTTGCTTGGTGGTGTATTCTCATTCGTTATATTAGCTGCGCTTTGCGCAGCGGCATCTGCTGCCGATTGTACACCGCCTTGAAGATGGATAGCATCGGCTTCCAGCTCGTCTTCCATGGAAATCAAAATCGCACGGTGCATGGTATTTTCCAGCTCGCGAATATTCCCGCGCCAGCCATAAGCTTGCAGCTTGGTTTTCGCGCCTTCGGAAAGTTTCTTTTTATCTACGCTGTTGGCTTCGGCATATTTGTCGGCGAAGAATTGCCCCAACGTCACAATGTCTTGCGGGCGTTCACGCAAGGCGGGCAGGGGGATGGTCACAACATTAAGGCGGAAATATAAATCCTCACGGAATTGCTTTTCATCAACGGCTTTTTGCATGTCGCGGTTGGATGTCGCAATCACACGCACATCGACTTTGACGGTGTTATTACTGCCAACGCGGGTAACCTCACGTTCTTGCAATACGCGCAACAGTTTGGCCTGCAATGATGGGTCCATCTCCGTGACCTCGTCGAGCAGGATCGTGCCTGTATGGGCTTCTTCGAACTTACCGATACGGCGGGCGGTCGCGCCTGTAAATGCACCTTTTTCGTGACCGAACAGCTCGGATTCCAAAAGGTTTTCAGGAATAGCGGCGCAGTTCACGGCAATAAACGGCGCAGCAGAGCGCTTGGATTTTGCGTGGATATGCTGGCTCATCACCTCTTTACCTGTACCGGATTCACCGGTGATCAAAACGGTGGCTTCACTCGGCGCGATTTTATCGGCGAGCTTCACGACCTCTTTCATCTTCGGATCGTCAGCAATCATCGTCGATTGCTCTTCTGTTACCGCGGCCAGAACAGCGGCGATTAGATCCGCATCCGGCGGCAGAGGTACATATTCCTTTGCGCCTTGCTCGATCGCTTTGACTGCGGCGCGGGAATCGGTCCCGATTCCGCATGCAATAACGGGCATGTGAATACGCTCCGCATCAAGACGGTCAATGAATTCGCGGATTTTCTGCTTCACATCGACCATAGCCAGATCCGCGCCTTTACCATTCAGTAGCGCACCGATAGCTTGCTCGGTATCTTCGCAGTGAATGACTTTAGCCCCTTTTTGCAGGGCAATCTTACCTGCCTGAGAAATGTAGCCTTCCAGAGTGCCGATGATCATTAAACGCATAGATGTGAATTCCCTTTGTTATTAGTAAGATACCATGAGCATGAGCAGCGGCAAGATAAAAGCACGAAAAAAGGTTCGCAAGAATGAACCTGCGAACCGTTTTCGTTGGATTGTGCCGGATTATTTGTTTGTAGTATCCATTGTGAAATCTACATCATCGGCATAACCGTCCTGATCTTCGTCCTGAACATCCGCAGTAAATGTGAATGTGGTTGTATCAGGAATAGATACATACATGGCCTGACCATCAACGATATGGTAGACAAGACCGCTTTCGGTCAAGTGGTAACGGTTAGGCGCATAGTATTTGTCACCGTCCGGTTCGACAATAAAGGCGGCTTCGCCCTCTAGGAGCAGTGTGTCGTCCGTATTCGCCAAGTTTACGGTCATCGTATGACCTTCATCGGGAATAAAGGGTGATCCGGCTATTCTGTCTTGACCGTTAACAGTGACTTGGGCTGTTGTCGCGCCGTCATACCACTGTTTTTCCCTCATTGTTTCTTTAGCAGCGTTGGCCGACATAGGCATGGCGATAGCTGCGACTGTTGCGATTAATGCTAACTTTCTCATTGTAAAATCTCCTTTCGATTTTTTAATGCATGAGCATTTCGCGTAGACAAACAGGCGAAGAAAGGAATAGTTCCAAGAAAAGTTTTTAATCGAAGTAGCGAATGCGCTGTGTAGGGGGAAGCTCGGAGTTTAACAGCATCTCGAGCTTGCGGGGGTTGTCCTGATTGGCGATGGACACGGCGGCCGTTTTAACCAGAACCTTCATCAGCGCTTCGTCACTGGATCGTTTTTCAAGCTTTACGGCAAGCGGAGCCATAACGATAGTCCCGAGAATCGCACCATAGAACGTGGTCAGCAACGCAACAGCCATAGCAGGGCCGATTGTCTCGGGGTTTTCCAGGTCAGCGAGCATCATCACCAAACCGATCAGCGTACCGATCAACCCCATAGCAGGTGCAATCTCGGATGCGCGGCGCGTAATGCTGGCGGAGCGTTTATGGCGCTCAAGCTCGGCTTCTAATTCCTGAGTGAGCAAAAAGTCGATGTCCTCGGGGTTGAACCCGTCAATGACCATCTGAAAGGATTGGAAAAGAAAGCTGTTTTTGCGCAGCTCGCTGTCATGGTTGCCAAGCGCGAGCACGCCTTTCTTTTTCGCAATAACCGCGAGGCTAACGAGGCTGGTTGCCAGCATGCGAGGATTCCAACGACGCTGTATCATTGAATGGCTGAGAACGCTGCCCGCCTGTTTCAATTCATCAAGCGTATAGGAGACAGCCGTAGCGGTAAGCGTACCGAGCACAACGATCATGATAGAACGGATTTCGATGAAGTTGGCATTG
>CAYGQG010000024.1:4042-18870 GCA_964351955.1 uncultured Micavibrio sp.
GCTCTGCCCGAGTAGGATCGCGGCGATAATCAGACCAAATGTAAACAGAAGACCGAGAATAGTCGCCAGATCCGCGCTCGTTTCCGGGCGGGGAATGTTAACGACCGGCATCGGGCTGGTGTCCTGGGATTCATCTGTCATAGCGGCATCGCTCATAGGTTAAAAACAATCCTTGTTCTTACTTATTATTATAGCGCGAAAACGTTAATTTCTGTCTGATTTTACGATTTCTGTCATGGTCACGCCAAGCTTGTCTTCCACAACGACGACTTCGCCACGGGCAACCAAGCGGTTGTTGACGTATATATCAATGGCTTCACCGACTTTGCGGTCAAGTTCGACAACCGCACCACGACCAAGTTTCAGCAGCTGGCTGACTTGCATCGTCGAACGCCCGAGTACTGCGGAAATCTGTACGGGGATGTCGTAAATGGCAGTTACGTCACTGGCCATAGGCTCGCCTATAGCATATTCCTGACCCATATCGGGCTCGGCACCTTCGGCAGCGGAAATCTCGTCCAATCCCATTGGACGTTCTCCCATCATGTCGTCGGCACCGCCTTCGGTTTGGTCATCATCACTCATCAGGTTGCTCCTTTAAATCAGGATTGTCATCGTCGGTCGTTGCGTCTTCTGCAATGGTCTCTTGCGCAGGCGCTTCTGACGATTGAGTATCTTCGTTATCATGACTGTTTGTGGGTCGTCCTGCAAGTCCATCGTCCAGAATGGCTAAAATTTCCTGTGCCAAGGCGTTTGGGTTATGCCCTGCGCCACCACTTTCCCACGACAAGCGGCAAGTTGTATCGTTGATGTTGGCATCGCCCGTGACCTCGAAACGGATATCGGGGTTCTTGATTTCTATTTTTTTCAAATAGGTTGAGATGCCATCCACATAATCCGGATTAACGCGCACAGTTACCGTATCTTGCTTGCTGTGTTTATCGGTAATGGTTTTGAGCGCGTTGAGCAGTTCATCAAAGCCAACACGTTCAGTGTAGTAAGGGAACGCTGCCTCAAACACAGCGCGGGTCAGCTCAACAGCTTCGGTTTCGTAGCGGGCTTCGCGATCATTCTCATGCGCAAAAACGGCGCTCATCTGCGCTAATATATGATCCATAACCATATTGAGATGTTGTGAGCGACTGTCTTTTTCTGCCAGTGTCGCTGCGTTATGACCTTCTTGATAGGCTTTGCTTTTCGCGGCTTCCAGTTGAGCTTCGCTAAAAACAGGGGGAGGCGGTTCTAGTTCTTCCGGCTCTCCCTCATGATCATCATCAAAATTGTGCTGGTCGAAAAAAAACTTCTTATCATCTAGCGTTTTTGTATCAGTACTCATCAGTTACGTGTGGCTTCGCTGTTCATCTGTGACGTTATTAGTATATCAGTTCGTCTTCTGCGTCTCCGCTGGCGATTGTGATCTCGCCTCGTGATTCAAGGTCTTTGGCGACATTAACAACATATTGCTGGGCTTCTTCTACGTCTTTAAGACGGACAGGGCCCATAGCGGCCATATCTTCTTTCATAATCTTCGCAGCACGTTCGGACATGTTGGAGAAGAACAGATCTTTGATCGTCTCTGTTGCGCCTTTCAGGGCCGTCGGTAGCTTGTCTTTGTCGACAGCACGGATAAGTGTTTGTACAGATGCAGGATCGAGATTGGCCAGATCTTCAAATGTAAACATGAGAGAGCGTATCTTGTCAGCTGAATCCGGCACCGATTTTTCTAATTCGTCCATAAAGCGTGTTTCGACGGAACGCTCCATATTGTTGAAGATATCAGCGATCAGCTCATGGCTGTCACGGCGCTGTGTGCGTGCGAGATTGGTCATGAATTCCTGACGTAATGTACGCTCGACTTCGTCCAGAATGTCTTTTTGTACGGCTTCCATGCGCAACATGCGATGAATAACCTCAAGTGCGAAGTTTTCTGGCAGCAGGGCAAGAACCCGCGCCGCATGTTCGGTTTGTACCTTTGAAAGAACAACGGATACCGTTTGGGGATATTCTTTTTGCAGGAATGTCGCCAGAATTTCTTCATTCACATTGCCAAGTTTTTCCCACATCGTACGACCCGCAGGGCCGCGAATTTCTTCCATGATGTTGTCAATTTTGTCTGAGGCAAGTCCCGCCTTTGCGAGCAGGCGTTCGGTACTGTCCTGCGTCCCGATCAAAGCGTTGGTCGAGGTCATCTGTTCGGCGAAGTCGACGAACAGGCGTTCGACAACATGCGGCCCGATCTTACCCAGATTCGCCATAGTCTGAGACAGTTCCATAATCTCATCTTCGTCCATTTGTTCGAAGATTTTGGCAGTCTGCTCCTCAGGCAGCGATAGCAAAAGTATCGCTGCTTTTTCGGGGCCGGTGAGTGTTCTGTAATCCTCGCGTACGCGCATCACAAACCTATAACTTTAAATTCAAACAATATTAACAAACGCAGTACCGCGATTAGCTGTTTTCCTGTGTCATCCAGCTGCGGATAACGGAAACAGTTTCTTGCGGGTAATTCTCGATGATCTCTTCGACCTTACGGATAGAAGAGGATTTAACTTTACCGTCGACACCCTGAATATCGATCAGGTCATCTTCTGGCGCTTCTTGGCTTTCAAGTGCGTCAGGGTCGTTTGCCGCACTTGGCCCTTCAAGGGCAGGGCTGGCCGGACGCATGGTCAACAGATCGGCTTCAAGCTCGTCAAGTGACTCTTTGTCTTCGGCTGCGAGCAAGCGTGACACCATCGGCTGGAGCACAAGCAGAACAACCAGAATAATCATGATACCGACAAGCAATACTTCAGCGGCACTGACAAGATCGGACTTGTCAAAGCCGAACAGCATGCTGTCATCAACGAACTCTTCATTCGTATCAATCTCGGCAAATTGCAGGTTTTTAACGGTAATCACATCGCCGCGATTAGCGTCATAGCCCGCCGCGCCGCGAACCAATTCTTCGATTTGTTCCAGCTCGCCTTCGGGGCGCTCTTGGTAAACACGTTCACCTTCTTCTGTTGTACCGTATGTGCCGTCAATCAACACGGCAATGGACAGGCGGTCAACTTCGCCGACTTCGCTGATGATGTTACGCACGGTGCGACTGATCTCGAAATTGGTGACTTCCTCGATACGGTTGCTTTCTTCGGTTGGCTGCTCACCCGTCAACAGGTCGCTGCCGACACCGGGAAGGTTTGTCTGTACACTGACCTGATCCGATACAGGTTCGCGCTCTGTCGAGTTTTCTTCGGTGACCTGAGATGAGCGCACTACCTGACCCTCGGGGTCAAACACCTCTTCATTCGTGCTGATGCGGTTGAAATTCATTTCAGCGGTAACAATGGCACGGACTTTACCAAAGCCAACAATACGGCTGACTTGGTCTTCAATTTTTTGTGTGAGGCGGGCTTCGAAATTGCGACGTAGCTCATCGGCCTTGGCAGCGCCTGCGCTCGCGTCATCTTCTTCTATGCCGCCACGCGCCAGCAGAGTACCGTTGCTATCGATAATCGTAACATTGGAAGCTTTGAGGTCGGGTACTGCTGAGGAAACAAGTGACTGTACGGCGCGGATTTGCTCGCGCTCAAGGTTCGCGCCGGGGCGAACGCCCAAATAAACACTGGCGCTGGAATCGCGGTTTTCGCGACTGAACAGCTCACGTTGCGGAAGAACGATATGAACGCGTGCACTGCGAACTTCACTCAGCGCGCTGATTGTTCTGGCCAGTTCGCCTTCTAGTGCGCGAACCTGATTGATGTTCTGTACGAAGTTGGTTGTGCCAAAACCTGATTGTTCATCAAAGATTTCGTACCCCATGGAACCGCCGTTGGGTAGGCCCGCTTCAGCGAGGAGCAAACGCGCACGACCGACCTGATCTTCGGGAACCATGATACGCGAACCATCGGCGGATACGTCGTAGCGAATGGTGTTCTCTTCCAGCTTCGCGGCGATAGAGCCGGAGTCAACGCTGGAGAGTTCGTTATAGAGGAGCTTCATTTCCGGAGTGGATACCCGCATCGATACAAAAATGAAGAACATGACAAGGCCAACAAGAATCGCAGCCATTACGGCTAATCTTGAGGGACCGAGCTGTTTGAGCGTTTCTGCAAAACTATTCACTGTATTCCGACCTGTATCTCTTTATGTCTTTTAAGGATTGGGATCCTTAGCTTGGTACGTTTTTGGATTAGAAGCCCCGTTGAGGATCGGGGTAATCTCTTTTATTAAACCTGATTTTTCGAATCGGGTAAATCCTATCCTTTAATTATAGGGGTTTTTGACACTTTTTTCCATCTATCTGTTGTTCAATTGTTTTTTCGAATTTTTCTGAATCTGGTCGTGTTGCGCGGGGTGCGTAATTATTATACATAATTTTTCAAAAGGTTGTTTTTATACAGTGGCTTGGTGTTTTGGGGGTGGGGGTAAAGCAACGCTTTTTTATTGACATTTGCATTGTGATGGCGTAGTATGAGAATAGGGTAGTATACCTAGATTTTTTGTAAGTTTTGCAAAAACAGGTAGTTAGGATAACGAAAATGTCTGGATCAGTAAGTTCAGTAGTTTCAAATTCGCAACAGGCTGTTGCAGCGTTGCAGCAGACACAGGTTGCCCAGCAAGCTGGCATACAAGCGCAGGAGTTAAGTCGTCCTGAAGCGCCTACGGCGCCATTTATAAGCCCATATATCGCATTCGATGTTAATTTTGATACGGCAGTCCTCCAGATACGGGACTCCAGTACCGGTGATGTATTGAGGCAAATCCCTACACAAAGATCTCTAGAGTTACGTCAGATCGTGCAAAGACGACAGAACGCGCCTGATCCTGTCGAAGTGCAAGCGCAGGCTGCGCCGACAGCAAGTGCGGAGCCGGCTAATACGGCACCGACACAGCAAGCTAATAATGTTTCTTTCGAGGCCAGTGTGGTCGCCGCACAAGCTGCATCACCTGAAAGCCCGACATCTACAGCCGGAACAACGCAAGTTGCCATCGCCGCCTTGAGTGCAGGTGCGCAATCAGGGCAGGGCTCAAGCTCTGCGGTTAACGTAACGGCTTAAAATTTTAAGTGATCATTCTTTAAGAGGCATCTTCGGGTGCCTTTTGTTTTACCATTAATCCGGCGGCTATCTCGCGGTTAATGTTGATCAAAACATCCAGTTTGTGCCTTTCCGGCGCGGCCATAATGTCGATTTCACGTTTGAAGATAAAATTAGCCAGATTGATAATATTGCTGCGCAGGTCGTTCGGACGGTTGTTCTCCGGGTTCTCTATTGCGGTGTCATAGAACACCATCCACACTTGGCGATTATAGCGCAGAGTGCTTTCCAGCAACTCACGGTTCACATTATCCCAGTCATCCTGAAGGTCGGAGATCATTTTCGCCGCCTTTAAGAGGATGCGACCTTCAAGTTGGCGCTGGTCGGTATCCGTCTTTTGCGCGTCGCCATAAGCGCCGGCAGCTTGTGCGTATGGATTATTCGGCGGCGTTGGTGGCATGTTCAAGGAGTTCTCTCTCGTGTTCGATGAGTTGTTTTGCGAGTTTGAGGGCTTTGTAGTAATTGCCGTTCATAATCTCGTCGTTAATCTGCATAAAGAAGATCGAGGATGTGGGGGAGGCTTTTTGTACCTCTGTCACCAAATCAAAGTAACGATCATGGTAGTCATGCGGCGTACGCGACAGATACATGCACTGCACGAGGAAGTATATGCGTTTGCATGGTGTATCCGCTTCCTGTTCCTGTACAACGTCTTTTTCGCGAATAATGGGGGAGTCTCCGGCAATGTGCAGTCGCGTACGCTGGCTGTCATTCGTAATAACGGATTCACCTATGAGGAGTTTTTCACCGGGTTTGAGATCGATAACAAGGGCCATGGATTTCTTCCTTTCCGCGCTTTGTTGCGCTGGGCATTCTGCCTATACCTTATATCTTTATTATAGCAAAACGACACAAATAAAAAAATGGGAATCTTTTGCCTAGGGCTGTATGTGACGGTCAGTAGGCGTAACGTACAAAATAAAAGCCCCAGCATTCTGCCGGGGCTTTTTGTAAATCGGGCAATGCCCTTAATTTGATAAATATTAGAACAATGCAAGCACTGACTGTTGTGACTGCGCTGCCAGAGACAGGGATGTAACACCCAGCTGCTGTCTGGTCTGCAGAGCCAGAAGGTTCGCACCTTCTTCGTTCTGGTCGGCAACGGTCAGATCGTCCGCACCGGCTTGCAATGTGTTGATTGTGCTTTCTGTGAAATCACGGCGTGTCTGGATGATAGACAGGTCGTTAGCGATGGACTGACCGAATGCACGGACAGAGGCCAAAGCGGAACGAACGTCATCAATAGACAGCTGGATGTCAGCGGCGTTGGTGAAGTCACCTTCATCAATGCCAAGACCCAAAGCCGTAAAGTCGACACCTTGTGTTGTCAGTGTGTTGTCACGGTCTTCATTGAAGAATGTAACTAGGTCATCACCGGCAAGAAGGTTAACGCCACGGTAGTTTGCATCTTCAACCAATTGGTCGATCTGTTCACGGATATTGTTGTAATCAGATTCGAACTGGTCGAGGTCAACAGAAACACCGACGAATGTGAAGTTCTCACTCGCGGAGTCGCCGTTGGCGATGGCTTGGTCAGCCTCACCTGTGCCGAATGCAAAGCTTGTCGTAGATGCTGCGTTAGCGTCAAACTGAAGCTCGGCTGTACCAACGTTACTGTCAAACTCAAGTTCGATACGACCTGTATCGATGTTGAAGCTTGCAGTTACATCAGAGATGCCTGAGTTGTTAACGGCATCCACGACATCCTGAATGGTGTCTGCGCCTGTAAAGTTAAGCGTAGATGTTGTCGTACCATCGATGGTCAATGTCAATGTGATGTCGTCACCGGCTGCGCCTAAGTAACCTGCGGTTACAAGGTCTGCACTCGCTTCGTAAACACCACCAACCTGAGCAGCAGCACTTACGCCGGAGCGAAGAACTGTTCCGGCAATTGCCGTACCACCTTGTTGGAAAGCACCAGCGGCAATGTCCTCAGCGCCGACAACTGTGTCGAGACCAAGTGCGGCAAAACCAGCAGCCGTTAGGCCGTTAGCTGCGGAAGCTTCAATACGGATAACCGCATTCTCTTCCAGAGACTGGATTTGCAACTGACCACCGGACGTTACGCTTGCGCGTATCGCAGTGTTCACAGTAGCGTCACTGTTAATGTCAGCAACGATGTTATCAACTGTTTCGCCAGCGTCGATGTCGATCGTGATCGGGCCTGAAACAGTTCCGTCATCTTCAACTACAGTGACATCAAAAGAGTCGGAAGTACCGTCTACGATTGTTCCGCCACCGTTGATCGCTGTCAGGTCTGTAACACCTGAAAGATCTTCTGAACCGCGAATACGGGCGAAGCCTTCAGCTGCGCGAATTTCGGACTGTGCCTCAATTGCTACAGATTCTGCCTGGTTGATCAGGTTAGACAAAGCAGTCACACCTGTGTCAGCTTCCTCGATCGTTCTGATGGACTGGCCAATGCCGTCCAGCAAACGAGAAAGGTCGTTGGCACGGTTATTCAAGCTTTGTGCTGCAAAAAAGTTTTGGGGATTATCCAGTGCGGAATTCACCTTCAAGCCTGTCGCCAAACGCAATTGCGTCGTGTCGATGAGACGTTGTGTATTCTGCAATGAAAGTAAGTTGCTCCGCAGAGCTGCGGTCAATACTACATCGGAAGACATAATAGTTCTCCTTTCCTAGGGTTTAGTGTATGCATCCTGCATTCGCCCAATACTTGGGCTCACCTTCTTATAATATAACATAAAGATGAACGTTGTGTTAATGCTAATTCACCTTTAGTCACATTATAAAAACTCGTTACGATAATCATCGTTAATCTCCTTAAAACAGCCTTAAAACAGAGCTTTGCGAGATGCTTGCAAGCCCGAGTGCTGTTGTTCCTAATACTTGTCTGGTCTGCGACGCTAAAAGATTTGCGCCTTCTTTGTTCGCGTCTGCAACGGTCAGGTCATCCGAGCCCGCTTGCAGAGTATTGATTGTTTCGCGTGTGAAATCTTGACGTGTTTTGATGATGGAAAGGTCGCTGACCAGCGTTCTTCCGTATTCTCTGACCTGTCGGCGTGCTTCGCGTAAATCGTCAAGAATGATCTCGATTTCGGTTAAGTCGTTGAAGTCGAATGTGTTTATGCCTAACGCCTCGACGCTGAAATCGCGCCCTTCGGTGCGCAGGTTATTGTCTCGCTCTTCGTTAAAGTCTGTGACAAGGTTTTCGCCCAACAAGAGGTTGGTGCCGCGATATTGTGCATCTTCCACCAGGAGGTCGATCTGCGTCAGGACGTTGTCGAACTCCTCATTGCGAAAACGTGTCGTTGTTGAGGAGTTTAAAGCGTTGGCGTGGTTGAGTAATTCATTGTTCGTTAAGGCGCGGTTATAGATGGCAACGTCAGATATACGGCCGTCAAAGCGGAAGCCCGCGCCTGCTTCGCCGTCATGGAACTGAACACCGTCAACGGCTGCGCCGATACCGATATTGCCGCTGTGGGATGGGAATACCCCTTCGGAGTTGATGGCGGTTGGTCCGCCATTCATGCTTGCGCCGTCGAGGAACCCCTCGAACGTATCGCCCGGCCCGTCAAAAACGAATGCAATGTGGTATGTTTGCCCCGCTACTATGGGCGCACTGATGTCGAGGTCTGCAAAACGTCCTGCGCCTTGGTCATCTTCGGCCGTGACGCGCGCAAGGCCGTTATCGATATAGATCGTAAAGCCGTTCACGCCTGCGCCTTCTTCGTACAGAACTTGCCGCCCTGCGACTGTATCGGCGTTGAACACAAGCTCTACCGTACGGAACGGGGTGGTGCTGGTGTTGATTTGCGGCGAGTCATTGACCGCGATGCGGTCGTTAACGCCGTCAAACTCCACGCTGGCTTGCGGGTCGTTGTTGTAGAGTGGCGCTGCGCCTGCAATGGCCCCTCCTTGTCGTGTGGCACCGACCGGCGCATTCGGGCCAACGCCTGAGTCGAGAACAGCGCCACCTGTTTCATTTAATCGGAAATAGCTGTCTGGGTTTCCGGCCGCGATCTGGCTGGAGAGAGGAGCTGGGCTGATGTCGACTTCTTGCGTGTAAATATTCGGGTCTGTCTGTCCCGAAGTGAGGAGTTCTTTTGATGTCAAAGCAATCGCTTCGGCTTGGTCTATAAGGTTTTCAACGGCGTTAAGGCCGGTGATGGCCTCTTCTACGGCTCGTAGATTTTGCCCAATACCGTCAAGCAGGCGCGATAAATCAGCGGCTCTGTTGCTTAAGGCTTGGGCTGTAAAGAAATTTTGGGGTTGGTCCAACGCAGAATTCACGTCTTTGCCCGAGGCAAGACGTTCGGTAATTACATCTATATCGCTCTGTGTCCTTTGAAGGCTTAGCAGAGTGCTCTGCAAAGCCCCGGTCAGGACAATGTCGCTAACCATAACTGCGCCTTCTAAAATCCTTTTAGCAAACGCTTTTTGCTAATTTTATTTCACGAGTGTCAAAATTCTTAGACACTATTTCCTATGATTACAGTAGCATGAATAAGTTAACAAACTCTGATAAATTTCTTAACGATTTGAGTTTTCTACACAAAACAAGAATTTCGCCCAGAAAGACAAAAAACGCCATTCAGGCGTTTTTTGAATAAAGGGGGGGCGCACCGAACGGTTGGGTTCCCAGGTTAGGGTGGGTAAGGGCATTGCCCGATGCGCCCTGAACTGCAATTCGAAACGTCTCCATTCTGGATCGGTGTTCATTTAGCAGTTATCAGGCCCTTGGTCGCGGGATTTAGGATGGTGCGGGTTGCTACCCGAAACCGTTAGGGCCTAAACTTGTTGTTTATCGTAGGCTGAGCAGATCCTGTGTCATCTGGTCAACTGTGTTAATCAGTCGCGTACCTGCACCGAACGCGCGCTGTGAAACAATCAATCGTGCAAATTCATCGGCCAGATCCACGTTGGAGGCTTCCAGCGAGGATGGTTCGATAAATCCGGCACCGCCTTCGCCCGGCAGACGCAGATTCTCTTCACCTGAAGCGTCTGATTCCGAGAAAGCTGTCCCTGATTTTTCCGTCAATCCGTTCGGGTTGGCGAAAGTAATCAGCGGGATTTGGTAAAGGTCAGCTGAAGCACCGTTAGAGAAACGGGCCACGATCTTACCGTCAGTTGTGATGTCTACGCCTGTTCTGAGGCCGAGTTCCGCACCGTTTTGGTCGGTGAAGATTACGTTGAAGTCACCCGCGAACTGGGTAAAGCGTTCAACATCTACATCAATGTTTTGCGGGTTGGAGCCGTTACCGAAATCAATCTGCGTCAGATTGATGTCGATATTGCCGTTCGTGTCAGGGAAGGCGTTCAAAGAGCCGTCACCGTTAAAGTTCAGCAAGCCGCGGCTTTGTGTTGTGCCATCGGGTTTGACAACGTTGACCTGATACCAGCCACGATTGTTGTACTGTGCATCGCCCGGCAGGAATTGTGGTGCAGGGAATTCGCCAGTACTGAATGGCGGGGAATCACCCGGCGCACCGTTTTGGTAAGAAATGCCGGACCCTTGCGGGACTGTCAGGTCTGTCGTGGTGAAGACACCTGCGGAGAGGCCAATACCTGTCAGAGGTGTACCTACACCGTTTGCCAAGGTGATGGATTCGCCACCAGCCGTGAAATCATCACGCTGAATGACCAGTTCGCCATCATTGCCGAGGAATGCGCTAGCACCGACAACACTTGTGTTGATGTGGTCCAGCAAGTCCTGAATGGTTGTGATCGCGATGTTACCGCCACCAAAGACAGCATCTGTATCGATTTCGTAAGTGACGGGTGTACCGGCAGCATCGATATCAAGTGTGAATGTATCGCCTTCGGTCAGGCCCAAGTCTGTCACAAGATTGTCTGTGGCGTTCAATCCGTTTACTGCACCGTTTGCCGTTCCTTGTGGACCGTAAACTTTGGTGAACTCGAATGACAGAATTTGTGGCGCGCCAAGACTATCAAATACGGTCAGACCGCGGGTGAAGTCTGCCGGACCTGTATCGGCAAAAGCCAATGTGCTGTCGACGACTGTGGAGTCGAGGTTAAATGCCAGTTCGGCGCTCGATGTCGGACGGGTCAGTCCGCCAAGGAACTGCACATCGGCAGGTACCAGTGATGTTAAATCACCGCTGTTCGCCGGCAGGTTACCGTTCTGATCGATCGGAAATGCATAAAGCACGAAGCCTGCGGCATTTCTCAAAAGGCCTTGCGCATCCTCACGGAATTGTCCTGCACGTGTGTAAAGGAATTCCGTATCGCTGTCCGTTTCGGCGCGGACTGCGAAGAATCCGTTACCCGAGACGGCCGCATCGGTCGTTGAGGCTGTTTGCTGTAAGGCACCTTGCTGCGATACACGCTGCAAACGGTTGACTGTCACCGTGCCGGGTGAGTAAGCCGATGTGCCGCCTTGTGCTGTAACGAGGCTTTGGAAAGCCGCTTCTGAGCGCTTAAAGCCTGTGGTCGTAATATTGGCGATGTTGTTCGAGATGATCGCGGTATTCTGCGATTGTCCGAACAGCGCCGATACGCCTGTAAATAATGATCCAAATAATCCCATTGTACTTCTCCTTCTTTTAAAACTGTTAGTCTCGTATGTCCTGTTTCGGGTTGAGGTTCGGGGCTAAAACATTGTCCGAAAGCTTTGTTTTTGTTTGCCTAAGGTCAAATTCTGTTTCTGTATTCATCATGTTGTTCCTCCGCTGTCGTCTCCTGAGGAATCATCCTCAGGGGTCTCGTCAGTCGCTGTTGTTTGTGGCTCGAGCACGTTAAGCACGTTGCTCAAGGATACTGCGCGTTCACCGACAATCAGGAAGAGCGCGCCGTTCTGCGATTCAACACCGCTGACATGACCGCTTACGATTGTGGATGCGCTGACTGCACCATCGCTTGAATCGAGGGCATCAATACGGACAGTGTATGTGCCGGGTTCAACGGGGTTGCCGAAATCATCCAGCCCGTCCCAAACAAATTCTTGTGCGCCTGCAGCTGTCGATCCTGATGTCGAGAAGACGGTAAGGCCTTGCTCGTCAATAATGCTGATGTTGTTCTCAACCGCTTGGCCGGACAGCGCATAATTGATCGTGGTCGGTGTTTCGCCATCGGAAAAGAATTCCGCGCCGACATAGCTGATATCTTTTCCGACATATCCGATAGACGAGCCGAGCGCGTTACCAAGCTGTAGGGAGACAAGGCTGTCGAGCTTTTGGTTGGTGTTGATCTGTTGTTCAACGCCAGTAAATGCGACCAGCTGGTTTGTCATCTCGTTTGTGTCGAGTGGGTCAAGCGGATCTTGGTTTTGCAACTGAACAGTCAGCAAGTTCAGGAACTGGGCAAAGTCCTCAGCCAGTCCTGTGCTCGCCGCAGCTGTTTGTTGCTGTTCGTTCAAAACACTGCTGAATGATACGTCCGATACCATGATCGTTTCTCCTTATCCTTTATGCCCAAATGTCATAGCGGGTCATCCCTGTTTCGGGATCGACATGCCATGTCATGGTTGATTCAATTATCTCTTCGGCCTCATTGCCGTCGCTGCCGCCTGTGCCGCCTTTGTCATGACCGCCACCGCGTTGGTTGCCATCGTCAAAATCAAAGCCTTGTTCGGCCAGTTCGAGTGACAATCCGCCATCGCTGAGGTCTAGCCCCATCTCCTGCAAGCTGCGCTCCAATGCGGCTGCGTCACGTTGCAGCATCAGGTATGTCTCGGGTTTTTCGACCGTGATAATGGCTTTCAGAGCTTTGTTCTTGCCGAAATTCAACTCAGCGTTCAGCTTGCCAAGCTCCGGCGGATCGAGGCGGATGGTCAGGTTTTTAGTCTCGCCATCGGCTGCGCCTTTTTGAATGGTCGCGGCTACAATTTGTGATGCTGGGTGAGCCTGTGTTGCGGCTTGTCCTTGTGTGATTGTGCTGGCCAATATTCCTGTCGAGAGGGCAGTGCCGCTATTCAGGTTGATGGCATATTGTTCCGCCACACCATTGACGAATTCCATTCCGGCCAGCAACGGGTTGCTCAAATCAAACACGCCGTTTTGCAAGAAACTTAAATTCGGAGCAGGGTTGCCTGCACCTTCAGGTGCGGCTTTGCCATGTGGTAAATCGCCTGTACTGCCGTCGTCGCTTGTGGCTGCAAAACCGAGCTGCTGCTTGATGGCATCAAAGACGCTTTGATAATTGTTGTTCAACGCGCCGCTTTGATCGCCGCCAACGGTCAGGGCGTTCAATTGGGCCGCCAATGTGTTGTCATTGGCTGATTTAACGCCGTTACGCGGTGATAAAATCGCAATCGCGTTTAGTAGGGCGGGGTCATCAAGTGGAATATCTTCGAGAGACGCGGCATCACCGCCAGGCTTAACAAGCTCGATCAATGCTGCCGAGATTTTGTTCAGGATGCTATCGAGCATAGCCTGATCTTTAATCTCTCCTGTTTCGATAGCGGCGGCTTCTTCAACGGTCAAATTGGCGGAAAGCGCAAGGTCGGCATTGTTTTCCAGCAGCGCTTTGAAATCTTTACGGACTTTTGCAAAATCAGCCAGCTTGATCTCTTCAAGCTCTTTGGCTTTATCAATCAAAAGCTGCTCAAGCTTCAGTTCAGTTCCCCCCTGACGTTGTTCGTCAACGGTGATAATGCCATCCGTTAATGGCTTGAGAATATTGTCAAAAGCCACTTTGTTGAGTTCGAGTGTTTGGGCGAGGGCTTCCGCGTCGGTAATGCCCGTACTGTCGATAAAGCGATTAACCTGCTCTTCGATTTCAGGGTTAGCCGCGAGAAGTGCGATAAGGTCCGGCCCTTCATCTTCTTGCTGCTGGTCCTCGTTCAGTTTGGCTTCAACAAGGTCAAGAAAATCGATTTCACGCAAAGCCGCCGCATCAATACCGCTATGTCCCAAAGCCAATCCTTTGGTGCCATGGGCAGCATTGTTCGCCCCACCTGATGGTGGACCGGCATAAGCCTGTAATGTGAAAAAGTTTTCTATACTCATTTGTCGTTTCCTATGCTGTTTCGCTAACGCCGATAGAGACGCGTTTTTTCTCGCTCGAATTTAAGCGTCCTGAATCGCCGTAACTAAAGGCACTCTGTTTGTTGACGGTGTCTTTGGCGACTTTCTGAACGGTCTCGCCCAGACGTTCCATCGTCTTTTGCATTTGCTTCAGCGCCGTCATGTTTTTGACGGACAAATCAGCAAAATCTTTTTGCATTTTCTCGATCTTTCTTTTGATCGATGAATCCACCCCGCGAATTTCTTCCTTGCGGCTCAAAATGTCTTCGATACCTGCGCGGTAGGCATTGGTTGCTTGCAATTTTTCTTCCTGAATGGCGAGAAAGCCTTTGGCATCAAAACGCTCAAGGGCATCTGTCTCGACTTCGTACACGCCGCGCATATGATCGATCATGTCCATCATTTCCTGCATGGCTTTATGCGGGTCGGCATTCAGTCCTGTCGGTAGACCGGTTTGGTCCGTAGGTTGTCTGGTTTCTTGCTGTTGCATTTTACACCTCCCTTTTTATTGGCTGTTTGCTTGTGGTTTGTTTTCGTTAACTGCAATATCTGCTTCCGGATAATTGATGCAGCAGTTCTGGCCGATTTCCTGTGCCGCCAAAAGCGAGCTTTGCGTACGGGCTTTGGCGTTGTTGTAAAGTTGTTCGGCGGATGTGTTGTTGCTGTGCGCACGTTCGCCCAGCTCGTTCTGTAATTTTTCCAAACGACCGATCAACGCTTTGTCAACGCCGCGGAAATCTTCGACGCGGTTGCGGAATTCTTCGCAAGCCTTCATTTATTGGTCGGCTAGACCTTCTTTTTC
>CAYGQG010000025.1:0-17735 GCA_964351955.1 uncultured Micavibrio sp.
ATCACGCTCAAATTTCTGGAAATCATCTCCGAAGCATGGCCTGCGATTTTGGCTGAACGCGGCCTTATGGATCAAGCCAAACGCCGCAATGCGCTTATCCTCGCGCTCGCGGATCATTGGGAAAAGCATCCGCCACAAACACCCGTTATCGGTGCGGGGTCTACGGGGTCTATTCCGTCAACATCACGCCTACTCTCGGTTATCTCCCGCCTCCCCAATGGCTGCCTTCTCCTGCCGGGTTTTGATCCGCAGATAGACGACAAAAGCTGGGAAGCAATTGAAGAAACCCACCCGCAATACGGCTTCAAACATCTCTTTACCCAAATCGGTATTGATCGCAACGATGTGCAAAACCTAAACAGCGACACAAATACCTTCACCCCGCGTGAAACGCTCGCCCGCGAAATTATGCGCCCCGCTGAAACCAGCGCCGAATGGATGATCCTCAAGGATAAAACCGAAGATAAAGCGCATATAACCAAAGCCATCGACAACCTCACCCTCATCGAATGCGACAATGAACGTGAGGAGGCCGAGATCATCGCCCTCGCCTTACGTGAAACATTGGAAACGCCGGACAAAACCGCCTGCCTCATCACCCCCGACCGTATGCTGGCCCGCCGCGTAAAGGAAACATGCAAACGTTGGAACATCATCCTTGATGATTCCGCCGGTGAAAGCCTGAAGGAAAGCACGATCGGCATCTATCTGCGCCTCTTGCTCGATACTGTAGCCAGCCACTATGCACCGCTGGATCTGCTGTCCCTGTTAAACCACAAACACTGCGCATCAAACGCAAGAGACCTCTCCGCGCTTGATTACGCCCTGCGTGGCTTAAAACCCGCCAACAGATTTTCTGGTCTGATAAGGCATATAGAGAATAAACGCCGACTTGATGAACAAACCGCACAAACAGCCATCACCATCTTACAAAACCTTGAACCACGATTTGCAGATTTCGAAGCCTTGCGCGGCAAGACAATGCCCTTTAAATCATGGCTACAGGCCTTATTAACCATCGCCGAAACTCTTTCAAAAGACCAGAACAACACCGAAACCACTCTCTGGCGCGGTGAAACGGGACAAAAAGCCGCACAGTTCCTCAGCAGTCTTTTTGAGGAAACCGACAATATGTCGCCCCTCACCCTTCATGACTTTAGCGAGTCATTGAACCACTTCATGCAAATCCCCGTACTGCGTCCTGCATTCGGCACGCACCCCCGCCTGCATATCCTCGGACAGCTTGAGGCCCGTTTGATTGACGCGGACCGAGTCATCCTTGGCGGGCTGAACGAAGGCTCTTGGCCACCCGATCCGGGCGCTGATCCATGGATGTCCCGCCCGATGCGCAAGGATTTCGGCCTTCCTAGCCCCGAACGCAGCATTGGCCTGTCAGCGCATGATTTTGTACAAGGATTATGTGCAAATGAGGTGCTTTTGACCCGATCCATACGCGCATCCGGTTCACCCACCGTACCCGCCAGATGGCTGCAAAGGCTTGATGCCGTTATGCTCGCCGCCGATATCAAACAGGGCGCATTGCGTAGCCATGACCTCAAAGACTGGGCATACGCCTTGGATCACAGCGAGCACAGCACCCCCACACATCAACCCAAACCTTGCCCGCCTCTCGAGGCGCGACCACGCACATTGTCGGTTACCCAGATAGAGCTATGGCTACGTGACCCTTATGCCATCTACGCGAGTCATATTCTGGGGCTAGAAGCTTTGGAACCCTTGGAGAAAGCATTCGATGCTGCCGAACGCGGAACGCTCCTCCACGCAATTCTCGAGGAATTCACGACCCAAACAAAAGATAACTGGCCAAAAGATCCGCAAACTCTGCTGCTAGACATCGCCCGCACACAGATCGAAGCTTTAGAAGAAGAACCGCAAATCTGGGATTTCTGGTGGCCTCGCTTCACCAAATCCGCACGCTGGTTCGCGGAAACAGAAGCCGCGCATCGCCAAACCGCACACAACATCAAAAATGAAGCCTTTGGTTCGCTCACTCTGCCCGTTGGTAACCACGAATTCGTACTCAAAGGGATCGCCGACCGTATTGATCAAACCGCAAACGGTCATGCCATCATCATCGACTATAAATCCGGCGGTCAATTCAGCAAAAGCGCGATGCAAGACGGAGGCTCGCCGCAATTACCACTCGAGGCCCTCATCCTATCCGAAGGCGGTTTCAAAGACGCAGGAATTGACGCTATGCCAACCGCTTCGCTTGAATACTGGGTGTTCACAGGCTCGAAAGGCGGACAGATCACAAAACTGGACTATGGCGTTGAAGATGTAGTCACAGACACCAAAGACGCGCTAACTAAGCTGATTGCCGCCTATGATGACCCCGGCATGCCGTATATCAGCCTACCGCGCGCAGACAAAGCGCCGCGCTTTAATGATTACGAACACCTATCCCGCGTTAAGGAATGGGGCGTTGCCGGCGATACAACAGAGGAGGAAGCAGCATGAGCACACCAGCCTCCCCCTCAAAAACGGTTCAAAACGACCTATCGAACGGGTCAATTGACCCTCGAACAATACGAAACGATGAGTCCCGAACAATCGATCCCAATGTTTTACAGCGCCGCGCCGCAGACCCTGAAAGCTCTGTATGGGTGAGTGCTTCGGCAGGGACAGGCAAAACAAAAGTTTTAACCGACAGGGTTTTAAGGCTGCTTTTACCCCGCGCATCAGGTGAACCGGGATGCAAGGCGCATAAAATCCTCTGCCTGACCTTCACCAAGGCCGGCGCGGGGGAAATGTCACTGCGTATATCCAAAACACTTGCCAAATGGGCGGTGATGGATGACACAAAATTGACCGAAACCCTGCAAACCTTGCTCGACAGAAACATAAAGCGCGAGGATATGAACGCAGCACGCAAGCTCTTTGCCGATGTTGTTGATGTGCCGGGTGGCTTGAAAATCATGACCATCCATGCCTTTTGCCAATCTATTCTCGGTCGTTTCCCACTCGAAGCCAAGATCAGTCCGAATTTCACAGTATTGGAAGACGCACAGGCGCAAGGCCTGCTGACACAGGCCATTCAAAACGGCCTAAACACAGGGCAAAGCACCAATGCCCCTATTAAAGACGCATTAGAACATATCGCCGCTACAATTAATGAAGAACAATTTACAAGTATTATCAAAGATATAACACGTGAACGCAGTCAATTTGAGCGCCTATTGAAACAACGTTTCGGCATTGATGGCATATACACCGCCATCTGCGCTGATCTGGGTATCCAACCTGATCAGGACCGCAACACCTTCCTCAAAAACCAATGTGAGGACAGCGCATTCGATCAATCAGGCCTCCTGACCGCCGCACGAGCGATGATTGATCATGGTTCGGCAAAAACCGACCAGCCGAATGGGCAGATTATCGCGAACTGGCTTGAAAAATCACCCGAGGAAAGACAGCACGACTTTTTCACATATGCCAAAGCCTTCCTGACCCAAAAGAACGAACAACGATCAAAACTTGCTACCAAAGCTGTCGCAGATGCGTCACCTGATGTTTTGGACGTTCTAGCGGCGGAGGCACACCGTATCATCGCCATTCTGAACACATTAAACGCCATAGAAAACGCAACCTTAACGCGTGATATTTTAACCCTCGGTCACATCATCCTCGATCATTACAACACTTTGAAATCAGCGCAGAACGCACTCGATTTTGATGACCTCGTTTTGCGAACCCTTGCCTTACTCAGAGGCGAAAGCATGGAAATTGAAATTGAACAAGCCAGCAGTTGGGTTCACTACAAACTGGATCAAGGCCTGGATCATATCCTGATCGACGAAGCGCAGGATACCAACCCCGAGCAATGGCAAATTATCGAAGCCCTTTGCACGGAGTTTTACGAGAATTCACAGACAAACGATACTAATCGTACCGTATTTACGGTGGGCGATGAGAAGCAGTCCATATATAGTTTCCAGCGAGCGTCCCCCGATGAATTCGCCCGCATGCAATCCGACTTCAAAACCAAAACTTTGCAAGCAGAAATGCGCTGGGACAGCGTCCCGATGAACATTTCCTTCCGTTCGGTACGCAGTATTCTCGAATGCGTTGATGCCGTTTTCGAGTCAGACGAAGTCAGAGACGGGCTAGGCGAGCATGCTCTAAACCACTCTGCATTCCGCCACGGACAAGCGGGTCATGTTGAACTCTGGCCACTCTTTGAAAGCGACGAAAAAGACGACTTGCCGTTATGGAGTGTTCTCAATGACACGCAAGATGCACAAAGCGGACAGACTAAACTGGCGCGCCATATCGCCACAACCATAAGACAGTGGATAGACAGCAAGGAACAACTGGAATCACATGACCGCCCCGTTAACGCAGGTGACATCATGATACTGGTCAGAACACGTTCAGCACTGGTGCATCATATAGCCCGCGCATTAAAAGACGCGGATATTCCGGTCAGTGGCCTCGACCGTATGGTCCTGACATCCGAGCTGGTGATCGAGGACCTCATGGCTATCGCACAACTGGCCTTACAACCGCATGATGACCTGACGCTGGCAACCGTACTGAAATCGCCGTTTATCGGCATGAATGAAGACACGCTCTATACATTGTGCAATGACCGCAACGGACAAACATTATGGTCACAACTACAAAGCTCGGAACATGACAACATCAAGAACTATATAGGAGCAACGGTTCATTTAGCTGCGTCCATGACCCCGTTTGAATTTATAATGCACCTTCTGCACACCCCTTGCCCTGCGAATGAACGCAGCGGCTTACTGGCATTAAAGGCAAGACTGGGCAATGATGCCATTGACCCTATAAACGAGTTTTTGACCCAATCCCAGAATTTCGAACGCACCGAAACACCGAGCCTGCTCAAATTCCTGCATGAATTGCGCAATCAAAGCACTGAGATAAAGCGTGACCATGAGGAAGACAGCAATGTCGTCCGCATTATGACGGTCCACGGCTCCAAAGGCCTGCAAGCGCCGATTGTTATCCTGCCCGACACAACAGGCGGCATCACCAGTGCGCCATCACGCGCGGAAAAGCGGCTGCTATGGCCGGATCAAAGCGGATTGGAACTACCATTATGGTCACCCCGCAAAGATATGGACAGCACACGCTTTACCCAAGGTATGGACCATCTGGACAACAAGCTGGAGCAGGAATACCGCAGATTATTATATGTTGCGATGACCCGCGCCGAAGACCGTCTCTATATCGGCGGAGCACTCGGACGAAGAAAAAAAGACGCGCAAGCCCCTGACGGCAGTTGGTATACCCTAATCAAAAACGGTTTAAAGCAGGCCGAAGGCAGCGAAGCAACCGACAATGGCGGTATCAAACTCGCTCACCCGCAGGCGAACCCCGCTGATAAAACGAACGACAAGCAAGATCAAACCAACGCACAGACAATAAAACTGCCCGTATGGGCCACACACAGCATCGCCGATACGCATGAGAAACAAAGCATCCTGCGCCCATCGCACATAGACGATTCGGCATTATCACCCCTACAAGCCAATCAAGGCCATCGTTTCCTGCGCGGTAACCTGACGCACAAGCTGTTGCAAATCCTGCCCGACCTCGGAACCGAACAACGCGAAAACGCAGCCCACAGCTTTCTAAAGCGCTTCAGCAAAGATTTATCCGCAGATATACAAGCCGACATAGCAAAAGAAACGCTCTCGATCCTGCAAGATCCGCAGTATGAGGCGCTGTTCGGTCCTGATTCGCAAGCAGAAGTCCCGATTAGCGGCATTATCACCGACGAATCAGGTCAAAAACAGCAAGTCAGCGGCCAAATCGACCGATTACGCATCACGGATTCAAATATATGGATCATTGATTACAAAACAAACCGCCCACCACCACAGGACCAAAAGGACGTTCCTGCGATTTACCAAAAGCAAATGCAGACATATGCGGCTGTTTTAAAACACATTTATCCAAAACACCGCATCCATGCCTTCCTTCTGTGGACCGATGGTCCGCATCTGATGCAGGTGGATATACCCTCTTGATCATCGAGGCCTTTAGCCTATAGTTACTAGTGAGTAAACGTTTTGAAAGGAAAACCATGTCTAGCGTAGCCGTAAATGATACCGATTTTGAATCCGAAGTATTGAATTCCGATAAACCCGTAATCGTTGATTTCTGGGCAGAATGGTGCGGCCCGTGTAAGCAGCTTTCCCCTGTAGTTGATGAATTGGCCGATGAAATGAAAGACAGTGTCAAAGTCGTCAAAGTTAATATCGACGAAGCCCCCGAAGCACCAACCAAATACGGTGTTCGTGGTGTTCCTACATTGATGATCTTCAAAGACGGTCAGGTGGTCGACACCCGCGTTGGCGGCATGCCGAAATCACAGCTTCAGGACTGGATTAACGGTCAGGTTTAAAACCCACAACAGACCTAAATGCAAAAAGAGGCCTCGAAAGCCTCTTTTTTTTATGCGCGAAATATAATCGCTGCTTATGGAGCTTCGGATGAAAGCACCATGATAATCTGTCGCCCTTCCATCTTTGGATGCAAATCGACTTTACCGATATCAGACAGCTCTTCGATCATACGTTTCAGCAAATCCATGCCGATATCCTGATGGGCCATTTCACGGCCACGAAAACGCATAGTGACTTTAACTTTATCGCCATTCTCTAGGAATTTACGCGCATTGCGCATTTTCACCTGATAATCATGATCTTCGATACCCGGGCGAATCTTCACCTCTTTAACATCGACGGTCTTTTGCTTTTTGCGGGCTTCAGCGGCTTTTTTCTGCTGCTCGTACTTATACTTGCCGTAGTCCAGAATTTTGCAAACCGGCGGGCTGGCATTCGGAGAAACTTCTACAAGATCCAAACCGGCCGCTTCAGCCAATTCAACCGCGTCTGCAACCGACATAACGCCTTTCATCTCGCCGTCCTCGTCCACAACGCGGACTTCTTCAACTTTAATGTCGTGATTTATGCGTATACCATCGTCCTTACGGGGTGGACGGTTCATGTTCATTGGTCTTGCGATTTCAAACTCTCCTAAATGTTGTTTGGATGATTAGATCAATACATAAATACCTTACCAAGTAAAGTCTTGATAAAGCCTTAAAGGGTGATAAGCGGCGGGTTAGCAAGAAAATTTCGCACATCATGATTCAGGTAACGGAATAAACTCTTCATCATTTTCAACAGGGTCAAAACGTCCCGCGCGCCAATCGTCCTTGGCCTGCTCTATGCGGTCCTTGCTGGAAGACACGAAATTCCACCAGATATGGCGCGGACCATCAGCAGCCTCACCGCCGAGCACCATAAGACGTACGGGTGTATCATAGGCTTTAACAACAATCTTATCACGTGGTCGCAAGATCAGCATCTGCATCGACTCATAGCGCGTACCGTTAACATCAATCGCGCCACCCATCGGGTATAACGCACGCTCCTCAACATCATCAGGCACTTCAAATATCCCACCTGCATCCAGATGTACGTCTAGATATAATGTATCGCAGAAGCTTTTAATCGGAGATGTCTGCCCCCATAACGCCCCCATAATCACGCGGGCCTTAACGTCCTCATATTCCAGCTCGGGCAACGCCGCCCCGTCTGTATGTGTGAAATCAGGCACGTTTTCTTCGTATTTCTCCGGCAAGGCCAGCCATGACTGAATACCGAAAAGTTCAGACGGGTTTTGCCGTATATCCGCCCCTGTACGTTCAGAATGAACAATACCGCGCCCCGCGGTCATCAAATTCACATCACCAGGCTTAATCCGCTGGTCGAACCCCAGCGAATCTTTATGATCCAACGTGCCTGAGAACAAATATGTAACGGTCGACAAGCCGATATGCGGGTGTGGCCGTACATCAACGCCCTGATTGGTCAAAAACTCACCCGGCCCCATCTGGTCCCAGAATATAAACGGCCCGACCATTTGTCGGTCACGGCTCGGCAACGCGCGATGGACTTCGAAATTTCCGATATCGCCCGTTCGGGGCAGAATGATTGTCTCGATACCATCACAATCTTCGTTGTGACATTCAGGATCAATATTTTGCAACGTGCTCATGAACTTAAAATGGTGGTTGTGCTTCAGCTTTCAAGGCCGCAATGGCATCTTCAAGCTTTTCGACATTCTGATCTTTTGAGCCCAGACGGCGGATCGCCACGCTGCGCTCGGTCGCTTCGCGCTCACCAACAACGAACAATGCCGGAACTTTACCAACGGAATGCTCGCGCACCTTGTAATTGATCTTCTCGTTACGAATGTCCAACTCTGCCCGAATACCAGCGACTTTCAGCGCTTCATACACCTCTTCGGCATACCCGTCTGCGCTTTCGGTAATGGTCGCCACAACGCATTGTGTCGGCGCAAGCCATAACGGCAACTTACCTGCATAATTCTCAATCATCACACCGATAAAACGCTCCAGAGAGCCAAGAATAGCGCGGTGCAGCATGACTGGGCGATGTTTCTCGCCATCCTGCCCGATATAACTGGCATCCAGACGCTCAGGCAGATTGAAATCCAGCTGTAACGTACCGCATTGCCATGTACGCCCGATCGCATCACGGATCTGGTAATCAATTTTCGGACCGTAAAACGCGCCCTCGCCCGGATCTTCGCGGAATTCGAGGCCTGTTTTCTTCAACGCCTCACGAAGTCCTTCTTCGGCTTTATCCCACAGTTCGTCTCCGCCCACACGCGTATCAGGACGCAAGGACAGGGCCACAGCCACATCATTAAACCCAAGATCGCTGTATACATTTTGCAACAATTCACAAAACGCCACCGCTTCATCGGTAATCTGGTCTTCACGACAGAATATATGCGCATCATCTTGCGTGAACTGACGTACGCGCATCAAACCATGCAACGCTCCATGCGCTTCGTTACGGTGACAGCAACCAAATTCCGCCAGACGAAGCGGCAAATCACGGTAAGATTTAATCCCTTGGTTAAACACCTGTACGTGTGCCGGACAGTTCATGGGTTTAAGCGCCATCAACTTTTCGAACGCCTTGTCGGAAACAATCGGGCCTTCTTCTTCGGTATTCGGCACCTCATCGGGCACAACGAACATATTCTCGCGATATTTACCCCAGTGACCTGATTTTTCCCACAGCTTGTTATCAATCAACTGCGGTGTCTTGATCTCTTTATAACCCGCGTCATTCAAACGGCGGCGGATATAGCCTTCCATCTGGTTATAGATGGTGAAACCCTTCGGATGCCAGAATACAGAACCCTGCGCCTCGGCTTGAAAATGGAACAAGTCCATCTCTGAACCCAATTTACGGTGGTCACGTTTTTCCGCTTCTTCGAGCTGCGTCAAATACGCTTTGAGTTCTTTGTCATCACGCCACGCAGTACCGTAAATACGGGTCAGCATCGCCTTATCGCTGTCACCACGCCAATACGCGCCGGCAACTTTCAGCAATTTAAACGCTGTTCCAACCTGTTTTACGCTCGGCATATGCGGCCCGCGACAAAGATCAAGCCATTCACCCTGACGGTAAATTTTGATGTCTTCACTTTCAGGTAGATCTTCAATCAGCTCGGCTTTGTATGCCTCGCCCTTATCCTTGAAATAGGCAATCGCCTCATCCCGATCCCAAACCTCGCGCTCGAACGCTGCGCCGCGCTCGACAATTTTGCGCATCTCTTTTTCAATCGCTTCGAAATCTTCGGTACTGAATGGTTCGTTACGGGCAAAATCGTAATAAAAGCCGTTTTCGATTGTCGGTCCTATCGTCACCTGCGTTCCGGGGAACAAATTCTGCACGGCTTCAGCCAGCACATGCGCGGCATCATGGCGAATTAATTCCAGCGCATCTTCGTCTTTACGCGTCACAAGCTCGATACTGGCATCGCCCGTAATCGGCAATGACAAATCGCTCAACTCTCCGTTAATACGGATTGCCAGCGCGGCTTTCGCCAGGCTTTTGGAAATACTGGTCGCGATTTCTAATCCTGTTGTGCCCGCCGCGTATGAACGGTTAGCACCATCTGGAAGAGTAATCTGGATATCGTTTGTAGCTGTTTGTCCCATAATAACTAATCTTTTAGCCTGTTAAGCGCCTATGCTCAAAGAGAAATGTGTCGAAAATTTTGATTTTTGAAAACCGTGAACGAACATACCGCATGTATTTGAGTAAATGGCAGCGCAAAAAGTCAAAATTTACAGATCATTTATCAAAGAGCGCTAGCGTTCGTTCATTGCGTTATCAATCGTTTTGATAAACGGTTTGAGTAAATATTGCATCACGGTCTTTTTACCCGTCAAAATATCAACGGATGCAACCATACCCGTCGTAATCGGCAACACCTCGCCTTTACGCACCAACTCGGTCTGGTCGGTACGCAACTTCACACGGTAATAGCTCGATCCATCCTGCTCCTCGATCGTATCGGCAGAAATATCAACCAGCTTACCGTCCAGCCCGCCATAGATTGAGAAATCATACGCCGTTAGCTTAATGATGGCCTTCTGACCGGGGAAAATAAACGCACGGTCGCTTGGGCGAACTTTCGCCTCGATAATCAACTGATCGTCTTTGGGAACAATCTTGATGATATCTTCACCGGGGCGAACAACCCCGCCAATCGTATTGGTCGCAATTTCTTGAATCGTCCCGTTCACGGGAGAGCGCAACATTGTACGTCCTTTGCGTTCTTCCAAAGCGGTCAGGCGTTCTTTGATCTCGTTAATCTCGACAAGCCGCGCCGCCATCTCCGATTGCGCCTGTGCCTGAGCATTTCTCTTTGTCTCTTCAATACGCGCCCGCGCCTCTTCAATCGAAGAACGAATACGCGGCAAACTCGAGAGCTGGCTATTCAACTCACTACGGCGCTCTTTAATTGTGCGCTCAAGCTGCAACAATTCAAGCTTCGGTGCCGACCCTTTCGCCACCAATGGGCGAATAACATCGGCCTCTTGCTGCTGCAAACCAATAAGCGAACGTGTATCCGATACACGCTGATTAACTTCACGCTCTTCTTGCTGGCGCTGCAAAAGCTGTTGTTCAAGAACATTTAACTGCCCCTGCAAGGATTGCTGGTTCGCGCGAAAAGCATTCAATTCTTCGGTCACGCTCTGCGGCGCACCTTTTAAGACTTCTTCGGGAAAATCAACAGTCGTTTTACCCTCTGCCTCGGCGGACAAACGCGTAATAGAGGCCAGCAAACCAAGATAACGCACCTGATTAGCGCCCAGATCGGATGTGGCTTCAATCGCATTCAAACGCATCAACGGCTGGTCAGCCTCCACAATATCGCCTTCCCGCACCATAATCTCTTCGACAATCCCCGCATCAAGGCTCTGCATAGCCTGAATATCGCTCGACGGCACAACCTTACCCTCGCCGCGTGTAACCTCATCCAGAGTCGCCAAATTCGCCCATATGATGAAAATAGTCACAAAAGAACAGATCGCCAGCAGCAGAAAATGCTTGGACAACGGCAAATCATCATCCGTATCGAACAACGACAATGCATGTGCATGCGCCTTACCGGCTTGTTCTTTGGCCCAGCTCTCACGCGCAGCATTCCATTCCTGTTCGTTATTAATCCCTTCGGCTTTCGGCGCGGAGCGATCATGGTCAACCTGTTCGCCATAAATCGGCTTCGCTTCTCCTGCTTGTCCTACAGGGGAAGAGGCTTTAGCCGCACCCTGAGGTTTTTTCGGAGGTGTGTTTTTTTCTTCGGCCATGATTATGCTTTCGTATTCTCTGCGGCAGTGCCGTATTGGCGAGACTGCAATTTGCGGATCACGTCATCTTTCGGCCCATAAGCCACCAAGCGACCGCGATCAATCAGGATAAGCTTATCGACAATATCCAGCATCGCGCCTTTATGCGTGATCAGAATAGTTGTTTTCTCCTTACAAACTTCCTGCAGACGTTTGCGTAAACGGTTTTCGGATGCGGGGTCCATAGATGCCGTCGGCTCGTCCAGAACCAAAATCGGCGGATCATAAAGCAAAGACCGCGCAATCGCGACCGCCTGACGTTGACCGCCTGATAACGCTTCGCCGCGCTCACCGACCTGTGTATCCAGACCAGCCGCGGAGTCTTTAAGGAATTCCATCACCCCGGAAAGCTCCGCCGCCCGAAGGACAGCACGATCAGGCGCAGTTTCATGGCCCATTGTGATGTTCTGACGCACAGAACCAAAGAATAGCTGCGGGCTTTGTTGTACCGAACCGACATTACGGCGCAAATCACCCGGATCAATCTGGCGTACATCTGTACCGTCGATCTGTACTGAACCACTTGCGGGTTCATAAAGATTGATCAAAAGTCGCTCCAGAGTCGTTTTACCCGAACCAACAGCACCAATAACACCGACCTTGTCACCCGGTTCAATCGTGAAACTCAAATGGTTCAACGCGGGTGTGCTCTGACCGGGATAATTGAACACTACGTCTCGAAATTCAACGCGACCGGAAATATGCGGTAACGTAATGAAATGCTTGCCCGCGGGACGCTCGACCGGCTTCTTCATCATATCATCCAACTGGTCTAACGCTTCGCGGGATTGGCTCAATCGGGTCATAAGACCCGCCACTTGTGCAAGAGGACCCATCGCGCGACCCGACAAAATCACACAGGCAATCAATCCACCCATAGACAATGTTCCAGCATCAATCAGATATACACCGACAATAACAATCACGGCGCTGACGGCTTGCTGAATGAACAAAGCCCAGTTCTGCGCAAACGCAGCGATCTGGCGTGAACGCACAGACGTACGCGATGCTTTATCGGTCAACTCTTCCCAGCTACGCTGAGTATGGCCTTCGGCTGCTTGTACCTTGATCGTTTCCAGGCCGATAATCGTCTCGAACAACAATGCGTTTTTCAACGCGCTCTCATATAAAGATTCCTTGATCACCTTTTGCAGCGGCTTCTGCAGGAAAAAGCCCATACCGATAATCAATGGCACCGCGGCAATCGGCACCCATGCAATCGGACCACCCAAAATGGCAATAATCGCGATAAACAGGAAAACGAACGGCAAATCGATCAACGCCACCATAGTGGCAGAGGTAAAGAAATCCCGTAATGTCTCGAATTCCTTCATATTCGCTGCCAAAACACCGGCACTCGCCGGACGATGCGCCATGCTCATACCCATCATTTGCTCAAACAATGCAGACGAAATAACAACATCCGCATTTCGCCCCGCATAATCGAGAAAATGCGCCCGTAAATTTCGCAGCATAAAATCAAAGAAATAAACGGTCAGAATACCTGCCGCCAAAACCCATAGGGTTTCATAAGCCGCATTCGGCACAACACGGTCATACACGTTCATAATGAACAACGATCCGGCAATACCGAACAAGTTGATGAAAACCGCCGCAACGACGACTTCGCTATACAGCGTTTTATTCTTCCAGAACGCAGACCAGAACCAATCACGACCAGTATCAATCTCCGCCGGACCTGCGCGGTCATCAACGCGGGCAACAGGGCGCACAAAAAACGCATAGCCTGTATAAAGGTTTTTAAGCTCTTCAAGCGTTACAAAGCGTTTATCATCGGGCGTTTCAGGGAACTGAACCAAAAAGCGTGTTTTGGGATGAACTTCCACGGGGCCTTGCGTGCCACCTTCGCCGATTGTCTTTTTCGGTGGTGCTTTCTTGGGATATTTAATCTCCCACAGGATACAAGCCTGACCCTCTTCCAGAGTCATAATACAGGGTAAATTCGGCGCAATCGCCAGAGATTCCAAAGAACGCTCTGCCAAATGGGACTGCATATCGGCCCGTTCTGCCGCGCGAATGAACAAGGATGGCGTAATACCGTTTTTAGGAATAGGAAGACCGGAGGTCAGCGCCGCGTTACTGGTACGGCGACCATAATGCCCCGCCAACATGCGCAAACAATCCACCAATGGCAAACGTATAGCGAGACGATCAACCTGCAAAGGCCAGGAATCGCCATCCATTGCCGATTTTTCGGATTGATCATCATCTTTGCTGGCGGAAGGATACGCAGCATCCTGCTCAATCTGTTGAGGATTCTGCTGCGTTTTATCTGCGGGTTTGCCGGATTTCGGTTTTGCCGTGGGTTTCTCTTGGGTCACCGTTGTTTAAGACCTTTCATCCTGAAAAGAGGGTGAGAGGAAGCCTTAAATTAACGGGCCTCCATCTTGCGGTCATGGCCCCATGATTCCTCGGAAGCCAATACGCTTTCTCTAGGATACTCGAGACCAAGGGTTGGGAGCAAGCTCCCTTTCAGTGCAAGAATTTGATAAACCGCAAACATTTCCAGAAATTCGGAGTTAATGGCGTTGGAACGTGACACGAACAATTCGTTCTGTGAGTCCAAAACATCCAAAAGCGTACGTCTATCCAGTGTGAACTGGTCTTTGTAAGCTTTTACAACTTCGACATTCGCTTCAGCCTGTGCAGCAAATTCACGAGCTTGCTCACCCGCAGCAATCATAGCAGCCCAGTTCTGACGAACTTCGCTTGTTACAGCGCGGGAAGCTTCTGTACGGGCTTCTTTAGCTTGCTGGTGACGATGCAGGAATTCACGTGCACGGGCAATGTCGCCGCCACCGCGGTAAAGGTTCCAGTTCATCACAACAAGAGCAGATGCACTACGGTCAACGCCATCAACACCGTTAATGTCATTACCAATACGACCATTCAACTGCAAATCCACCTGAGGATACTGTGTTGAACGTGTCTGGATAGCTTCGGCGTAAGCAACTTCGATATCAGCCGCGAAAATGTCCAAAGTCGGGCTGTATGCCAAAACTTTTTCAACTTCTTCATCAACGCTGGCAGCCAACGCATCGTAAGGAATAACCGGCATAGTCAATTGACCGGCCTGATCACCCACTTCTTCGATATATGTGGCCTCTGCATTACGCAAAGCTTGGCGTGTATTGGATTCTGTCGCTTTAGAAGCGGCCACACGGGCACGAACCTGTTCCAAATCAGCCTGTGTCGTACGACCGGCATTCACACCGTCCTCAACCTGTTCAAGGATAGAAAGGTGATCTGCCACGTTCTGACGGGCGATAACCAACAATTGACGTTGGCGCATAACTTCCAGATATGACTGAACGATCGCAAGACCAACAAGCTCTGATGTCTCGCGCACACGGTGTGACGCAGAGTTCACACGTGCTTTTTGACGCAGAACTTCGAATTTCGAATCATAACCATCAAATAATAGCTGTGTCAGGGTAAGACCGGCTTCGGAACGAAGAAGGTTTTCCTCGTCGTCATTGTCGATACCACCACGTGTCGCAGGGTCATCACTATGCTCGAAACCAAAGTCACCGGCAAAATCGATAGAAGGCAAGAACAAGGCTTTACCTTGATTTAGCTCTTCATCTGTCGCGCGACGGCTCGCAGCAACAGTGCCGTATTCAGGGTTCGTAGCCAGACCGGATTTAACCGCATCCTGCAAGCTGATGCTCAACGATTTATGGAGCGCATTATCCTGTGCATGTAAAGATGCACTTCCTACCGTCATGGCGGCTACAGATGATAGCGCGATGACTGATACAGTCAGGCAGAATTTGCGTACTGTGCGGGTTCTCGTTGTCACGATTGTCTTCCTCTCACTCAAATATCTATTTGATTATGTTCTGTCTCGGATGGATTATCCACAGTATCTATACAGCCCCCTTTATGCCTGTTTTTGAATCGGCATGCAAGAGATTTGCATAATTTTTAAAGGGACGATTCCATCTAAAATCATTTAATTATAGGACTTTAAAGCATAGAAAAACCCGGCTTTCAAATAGAAAACCGGGTTCCCCAAAAATTTTATGTCATTAGACCGTAGTCTGGCTATTGCTGTCGCCAACAATGTCCTCTGCGCTCAAGCCTGTAACAGCTTCCAGCACCGCGATTTGCGTCGCGTTAGCGGCATTTCCGCTACCTGTCTGGTCAACGAATACTTCGGTGTTACCGTTATCTTCGTTAGTGAAGACAAAGTCGTTAATGCTGTCTTGCAGAACATCAAAGCCTTGCAACAATGCACTGACATCAAGTTGATCGCCTTCAAGAGCATCGAAGTCCTTGATCGTATCAACACCTTCGCCAATGGCTTGGTACAAGAATGTATCTGCGCCGTCGCCACCATAAAGTGTGTCATTACCTTGACCACCGATAATCGTATCAGCTTCGCCCGTACCTTCAATGTAGTCAGCGTAAGTGCTGCCTGTGAAGACGGAGGAATCTTCCGCATGCGATTTAAGTGTCAATGTCGCAACATCGCTGTCACCATCGCCATCAGTCAGTACATATTCGAACTGGTCGCTCGTACTACCGCTGGTCGTTGTGTGTTTTACAGTCTGCTGATGTGACGTATCATAGTAACCCTGTGATCCTGACCATGATGTCAAATATCCATCAGTGCCGTAATCTGTGTTCAGGTTTGTAATCGGGTGTAACCACATGCCGATTTCCTGATCGAAGGATACACCAGACCAATCACCATTCGGGCCGTATGCCGGATCATGTGACTGGATCGCGCTTGCGTCCATCTCGAAGCTAAAGACCTTATTGCCGTTGGCATCGGTCGTCACAGAGATGTTGAAAGCATCTGGATCCGTAATGGAGCTCAAGATCTTATCAGCAGCTTGCGTACCCGCTGCGGCAGAACCGTCAAAGTAACTAGTCTGCGTGTTCGCACCGTTATAAGCATAAACTGTGATAACCGGATCAGTACCGCTAGCATCGAAGTATAGCAATGCCATCTCGCCGCCATGACCTTTCGGATTAGGACCATCATTCAGCGCAACAGTGAAGCCTTGTGATACAGGGTCAACAACCATTTCAAATGATAGTGACTGTGTATCTTCGCTATAGCTGGTCTGAACCTTCTTGATGTCACCGCCATTATCTGAACCCGGTGGGTTAAGCTTGGTGAAGACATAAGATGTTTCAGTGTTATAAGCCGCATCGAGCAACTCATAGCTATAAGCGCCGGTGTTATTAATCGTCAGCGTACCGAAGTCACCGTTGATAGTTGCATTTGAACCATCAGCAGGAAGATCGATTGTCTGCGCACCGAAGCGAACTTGCGTAACCGTATTGCTTTGATCTGCACTTTGCTTATCAGCAGCATTCGGACCGCCGTTCTCACCGGTAATAACGTTTCCGCTTGTAGAACCGATAATCGGGCTAGTGGCTTGCAACATCGCATCCAGATCCGTTGGGTCCTGAACATCCAGCGCATTACCGTCAGAGTCGATCTGACCGAGACGCGCCAGCGTTGCTCCGTCAACACCGATACCAACACCGATAACTTCCGTGCTCAAACCTTGCAGGATACCGACTTCGTCAGAACCGTCACTGCCTGTGATCTCGCCCATAACAGTCGAGGCATCACCCGCAGCCAACTGGCCATTAGTGTCCAGATAGCGGTTAGGTGAACCATCACTCACGAAGTATGTATATGTTTCCGCACCGGCGATAGGATCGTTATCACTTGCACCGTTCAACCAGTCAATCGCAGACTGAAGCGGCTGTTCGTAGTTCGTCGTACCGTTAGCACTCAAACCATCAATGTAAGCTAGAGCTGCATTAAAGTCTGCTGCGTTGGTAATAGTGAATGTCTCACCATCACCGGCATATGTAGCAAATGGTACGAGGTGAACTTTGATCTCGCCGCCGTTGTATCCGTTAAAGTCGGTCAACAAATTCGCAACCGAGGACTTCAACAACGCCAGTTTGTCGCCACTCATAGAACCGGAAACATCCAGCG
>CAYGQG010000026.1:0-17695 GCA_964351955.1 uncultured Micavibrio sp.
TCGCATGTGTTTAGTCAGTTAATTACGGTTATCTATAGTATGGGTCATTTCAGAGCCGCCAAAGGTTTGCTGTATGCCGGTGTTGGGTTTGAAGGGTATGAGGGCTGGATCGAACAGGCCTTGAGCGAGATTACACGCGGGATTGATGAGCAAATTGCTGGTGATGGTTCGCACCGTTCCCGATCACCACAGGCGTTGCAGGATGTATTAAAAGTTTTGCTGGATGTGCGCATGGCGTTGCAATCGGCGGATTATCCGCTGCCTGAGAATATTCAGCATGCGATTGATCGTATGGGGCCTGCGCTGCGGTTCTTCCGTTATAACGATAAGGGCTTTGGGCTGTTCAACGGATCGCAAGAAGGCAATCGTGATGTACTGGATTCCGTCATGCGCCAATGCGGCGTGCGTGGAAAGGCGATGAATTCTCTGCCATGCACAGGATTTGAGCGTATTGTTCATGGGCGTACGACGCTTCTTGTGGATACGGGTAAGGCCGGAGAAAATGTTGCGCATACGGGACCGTTATCGTTCGAGATGGTTTACGGACGGCAGCGTGTGTTTGTGAATTGCGGGCATCATCCGCTGGATGATGAATGGGCGGATGCTTTGAACGCCGCGCCTGCGCATACGAGCCTTACAATGGATGACCGTAACCCGGTTGCGGGCAAGCCCTCTTATTCCAGTCGTGAGGACCACAAAAATGCGACGCTGCTTGAGGCCGCACATGAGGGTTATGTCTCCGTTAACGGGTTTACACATCACCGTCGTCTGTACGTGTCCGATCAGGGGCATGATATTCGCGGTGAAGATACGTTGACGGCTTCGCATGATCCGCAAAAATCGATACAGGCGGTTATTCGTTTTCATTTGCACCCGAAGGTGATGGTTTCATTGATCCGTGATGGGCAAGAAGCATTGCTCAGATTGCCTGGCGGTGTTGGTTGGCGTTTCCATTATTCGGCGGGTCGTTTAGCGCTGGAAGACAGCGTTTATCTTGGCGAGGGCGGTCAGGTGCGCAAGACTAAACAATTGGCTATTTATGGCCAAGTATCTTGTAAACAAGCGCAAATTCTATGGGCTGTGCAACGCGAAGGTTAAGGGCGTATACTGATATACAATGCAGACATCACACGTACCTAAAGATAAAACCAGCGACGATTACGATACTGAGCTATTGCGGCGTGTTGAAAACCTGATCCGTAGTTTTCAACAACACGTACGGGATTCCGAAGACACCAATAAAGAAGAGCAAATTGTTTATGGTTTGCGCACGCTTGTCGCGCTGGCGAATATGGTGCTGCATAAGCAGGATGTATTCGGCATAGAGCCATGGCACATTATCTCTCCCGAAGCGCCGCTTTCGATGCCCGGTGAGATGTTGCTGCGTGTGAAGGATTTTAAGGGCCAGCCTATGGCACCGTATCCTGCGATTATGGCGTTCTACGAGACGGGATATACTGCGCAGATTGATGCGATTTTGTTTTTGGCCGCGATCGATCAATTTGATCGTATGCGCAAGAAGGGCGTAGAGAAACAAGTTTCAATCAATATTTCCGCACGGTCTTTGCGCGATTCGGATTTTGTGAAGGTGACACTGGCGCGACTTGAGAGCCTTGGTCTGGAAAGCGATGAAAAGATTATCATCGAAATACATGAAAGCAGTCCGCATTTGGCGATGAGCCGGCAAGTGCTGGAGCTCTATAAAGTTATGGGTGTCAGCTTTGCCATTGATGATGTTGGAATGAATATGAACGATGTTCTGCGTTTGGCGGAATTTGAAGGGCTGGCGGAGTTTGTTAAAATTGATCGCCATGCTGTCTGCGCCGAAGAGGGCGAGGCTAATGCACTAGATCAGGTTATGTCGTTTGTGCGTACGCTTATGCCCGATGCGGTTTCTGTTGCCGAGGGCGTTAAGAACGAGGGTCATGCCTATGAAATTGCGCAGAGATATCCCGATATTCAATACGTACAAGGATTGTATCTGACTAGTAACCGCGATGATTTCAAGGCAACGTTTTACAACATTGATGCGACTGAAAGCTTACAGAATATGAGCGCCGCGGATATGGACGAGATGGTTCGGCAATCGCAAAATGATTTAAGCGATTTTGAAAACCCGTTTGAGGGAGAGCTGCTCGGTGATTAAGCTCAATTATCCCTAAAAGTCAAAAATTGTTCTTTATTTGTTCTCTTTTTGTGGTAGTGTACAAAGGGAGAACAAGTCAGTTTCTAGTTTCCAGAGGAGATTACTATAGTGTTTGTCGTTTTTTTGAAATTTTCGGAAAACAAGCCGCAGGCGAGCCAGTTTATGGATGGGCATAAAGCATGGATAGCCCGCGGGTTTGAAGACGATATTTTTTTAATGGCTGGTAGCCTGCAACCAAATCAAGGCGGGTGTATTATCGCGCATAATATATCGTTATCCGATCTGCAGGATGTGGTGAATGCCGATCCTTTCGTGGCTGAAAATGTGGTGACTCCGGAAATTTTTGAAGTTCATCCGAATAAGATCGATGAAAAACGTATCAAAGGTTTGAGTTTCTAGTGTGATCTATGGGTAAAGCGAAAAAATCCTATATCTGTCAATCTTGTGGATCGGTGTATAGCCGCTGGGCCGGTAAGTGTGAAGCTTGCGGTGAGTGGAACTCTATGGCCGAGGATGTGGTGGCACAGACAGCTGTTCCAAAGGGGTTAACGGCGAAAAAGGGTCGCAAGGTTGATTTTGTTTCGTTGAATGATCCGACACAAACACATTATAAACGGTATGTCTCCGATATTGATGAATTCGACCGTGTTTGCGGCGGCGGGCTTATTCCCGGTTCTGCTACGCTTATCGGCGGTGATCCGGGAATTGGTAAATCGACCCTGTTGTTGCAGGTTATCTGTGCGTTGGCGCAAAAAGGGGCGCGCTGTGTGTATGTATCGGGGGAGGAAGCGATTGATCAGGTGCGGATGCGGGCTAAACGTTTGGGGTTGGCTGATGCTCCCGTCGAATTGGGAAGTACGACTAATATTCGCGATATTCTCACCAGTTTAGAGGGCGGAGAAAAGCCCGTTGATTTTCTTGTGATCGATTCGATCCAGACGATGTATATCGACAATATTGATTCCGCACCCGGTACGGTGACGCAGGTGCGCACAAGCGCGCAGGAGCTTATCCGTCATGCCAAGGCACGCAATATGGCTGTGTTGTTTGTCGGGCATGTGACGAAGGAAGGGCAGATTGCCGGTCCGCGTGTGTTGGAGCACATGGTGGACACGGTTTTGTATTTCGAAGGGGATCGTTCCCATCATTTTCGTATTTTGCGCGGGGTGAAAAACCGTTTTGGACCGACTGATGAGATCGGCGTGTTTGAAATGGAAGGCGGGGGCTTGTCCGAGGTTGAGAACCCGTCGGAAATTTTTCTGTCTCAACGGAATCAGGATGTTGCGGGCAGCGCAGTTTTAGCCGCGCTTGAAGGTTCTCGCCCGATGTTGGTCGAAGTGCAGGCTCTGGCTGCACCGTCATCACTGGCATCGCCGCGTCGTTCGGTTATCGGCTGGGATCCGAATCGTCTGGCGATGATTGTCGCTGTGCTTGAAACGCGTATCGGGTTGCAGCTTTCGGGCTGTGATATTTTCCTCAATATCGCGGGGGGTATACGGATTAACGAGCCTGCGGCCGATCTGGCTGTTGCTGCGGCATTGATCAGCGCGTTGCAAAACAACCCATTGCCGCCGGAGATGGTGTTTTTCGGCGAGGTCGGTCTTGCGGGCGAGGTACGGCAGGTAGCACAGCCGGATTTGCGATTGAAAGAGGCGCATAAGCTTGGTTTTCGTGAAGCGATCATTCCGAAATCAAAGAAAAACAAGTCGCCTAAAAAGGCCGGTAACGATGAAATCCGCGTATCCGAGCTTGAGCATGTGCAGATGTTGGCGGATTTGTTCGTCAGTAACGCACCGCCCAAAGCGTATGCTGTGTAAAGCTAGCGCAGTAAAGTCTTGATTTTACATCCCGCTTTACTTATGTATGTGGCTTAACCGCTAACCACGCGCAGACTTTTATGATCGTTGATATTATCGTTCTTGCCGTATTGCTGATTTCGGCTCTTATCGCCTTTATGCGAGGCCTTATTCGCGAAGTCCTTACGATTGCAGGTGTGATTGGCGGTTTGGCTGCTGCTTATTTCGGCGGTCCTCTTCTTAAACCCCATATGCGAGATTGGTTCGGCGTTGTTGAAGGCGAAGAACCTGAACGCCTGATGGGTTTTCTTCCTTATGACATTGTTGCCGATGCGCTTTCATACGGTGTGATTTTTATCGCTGTTGTTATCATTCTGTCGGTTATCAGCCACTTCCTGGCGGAAGGTGTGCGTAATCTCGGTTTGGGCGCGGTTGATCGTACGCTTGGTTTTATCTTCGGCTTGTTGCGCGGTGTTATTATCCTCGGGTTGCTGTATCTGCCTGTTCACCTGTTCATTGATGATGAGACAAAAGAAGGCATGTTCGAGGGCAGTACGACGCAATTCTATTTGGAACGTACGGCGGAGATGATTGCCGAATGGTTGCCCGAAGATGCGATCGAAAAAGCCGAGGACGGTATTGAAGAGATCGAAGAAATCAGCGAGACCCGTAAGAAGCTTGAGGAAATCGAACTTTTGAAACGGGATGGTGACGCTCCATTGAATAGCGAACCTGCAGGTGAGGATAATGTTGAGAAAAACGAAGGGTATAACGATGAGTTCCGTGATAACATGGACCAGTTGTTCCAAGATGAAACCGAGAGCCTCAATCCATAGATTATGAGTGAAACGCCTTTTCATTTCGACGACGATAAATTCCACGAAGAGTGTGGTGTTTTCGGTGTGTACGGTACGGAAGATGCTTCCGCGTTTACGGCGCTTGGCTTGCATGCTCTTCAGCACAGAGGGCAAGAAGCCTGCGGTGTTGTGTCGTATGATGGCGAGACATTCTATTCTCACAAGGCGCTTGGTCTTGTTGATGCTAATTTCAGTAAATCCAGTGTAATTGAAAAGTTAAAAGGCCATGCGGCTATCGGTCATAATCGTTATTCGACAAGTGGCGAGCCTGCTTTGCGGAACGTACAGCCGATGTATGGTGATATGGAGTTCGGTGGCTTTGCTGTTGCGCATAACGGCAACCTGACAAACGCGCATGCTTTGCGTACGGAGTTGGTTAAACGCGGTTCTATTTTTCAATCAACCAGTGATACAGAGACGATTGTTCATCTGATCGCCGTATCCAGTAAAAAGACAGTTGCCGATCGTTTGATTGATGCGGTCAAGCAGATTAAAGGCGCGTATTCGCTTGTGGCGTGTAGTGAGAACAAAGTGTTCGGTGTACGTGATCCGTATGGTATTCGTCCGCTTGTTTTGGGTAAAAGCGGTGATGCGTATATTCTGGCCTCTGAAACCTGCGCTCTGGATATTATCGGTGCGGAATTTGTTCGCGATATTGAGCCGGGTGAGATGGTGATGCTGGATGATGACGGTGTAAAATCGCTCTTCCCGTTTAAGCAGGTTAATAAACGTTTTTGTATTTTCGAGTATGTGTATTTCGCCCGTCCCGATAGTTCGATGGAAGGGCATAGCGTATACGAGATGCGTAAGAATATCGGCGTGGAGCTGGCACGTGAAGCACCCGTTGAAGGGGCTGACCTGGTTGTGCCCGTTCCTGATAGTGGTACACCGTCTGCTATCGGTTATGCGGGTGAAGCCGGTATTCCGTTTGAATTAGGTATCATCCGTAATCATTATGTCGGGCGTACGTTTATCGAGCCGACCGATAAAATCCGTCATTTGGGTGTACGTCTTAAGCATAATGCCAACCGCAAATTCATTGAAGGCAAGAAGGTTATTCTGGTTGATGATTCAATTGTTCGCGGTACGACGAGTAAGAAAATTGTCGAGATGGTTAAGGATGCAGGCGCGAAGGAAGTGCATATGCGTATTTCATCCCCGCCGACGATTAAAAGTTGTTTTTACGGTATTGATACGCCGTCTAGCGGAGAGCTTCTGGCTTCGCAAAAATCGGTTGAAGAGATTTGCGAATATATAGGTGCCGATTCACTGGCGTATATCTCGATTGATGGTTTATATCGTGCGGTTGGTGAGACCAAGCGTAACAATAAGCAGCCGCAATATTGTGATGCGTGTTTCAGCGGCGATTATCCTGTTGAACTGGTTGATCACAACAACAATCATACGGGCGCGAAGATCACTGAACTTCGCGAGCGCCGTAAGTAATTACCCAAAAATTTAAGCTGCTTTTTTCTTCGATGCGGTTAACGCTTCGACGCTTTCTGCCGAAAATTCGAGCGTACGTGTAGGGAACGGAATGCCGATGCCGGCTTTATCCAGCGCTTCTTTTGTAGATTTGGTCAGATCCCATTTTGTCGCAAGATGGTCGGGCGTTGTTGTCCAGTACCGAACGCCGACATTCACCGCAGAATCCCCAAGGCTGGAGACGTAGTATGACGGCTCTTTACCCGCTGTTGTAACGATCCGTTTGTCTTTATCAACGACGGCTTTGATGGCTTTGATTGCGGCATCGATGTCTTCGTCGTATGCAATGCCGTTTACCAGATCATGGCGGCGTTGTTTGTTACGGTTGAAATTGACGATTTGTGAATTCCAGATTTGGCTGTTCGGGGCAAAGACGTACAGATTGTCTACAGTGGCTAACTCCGTCGCAAACAGGCTTAGGGATTTAACTGTTCCCTTAACACCGCCGGCTTCGATGTAGTCACCGACATTGAACGGGCGTAGAATAAGCATCATGACACCGGAGGCCACGTTGGAGAGCGTGCCCTGCAATGCGAGGCCGATGGCCAGACCGGCAGCACCGAGGACGGCGAGAAGGCTGGCTGTTTGTATGCCGAGTTGTCCGAGGACGGCGACGAAAGCGATGGCTAAAATTGCGTATTTTGCCATGCCGCCTAGAAAGGTTTTGAGGGTATCGTCCAGTTTTTTGAGTGTTTGAATACGGTCGCTGGTCCAATTACCGATTACCCACCCCGCGATCAGTATTGCGATAGCCGTGAGTAGGCGCATGCCCCATACGGTAATCATTGCGATGATTTCGCTTTCGGGCCCTAGGTCCAGTTCCATATCAAAAATCTCCTTTTTCTTAACTGCTCAGCACGTGGTGCTTGGTTCTATGCATACGGATTTTTAGAACGTCTGACAAGTAACCGGATAGGTGTACCCGGTATGCCATAGTCTTTGCGCAACCCGTTAATGATGTAACGCTTGTAGGCAGGAGGAAGTTTCTCCGGTCGTGAAACCCATAGTGCAAAAGTAGGCGGACGGGTCTTGATCTGGGTGATGTATTTTAATCTGTTGCGGCGACCGCTGATGAGGGGTGCGGGGTTCTGGCTTTCCATTTTTTGCAGCCATTGATTCAGCTTAGCCGTTGATATGCGCTTGTTCCAGACGCTGTACGCTTCGAGTGATCGATCGAGGAGCTTGTTGATGTTACGTCCGTTGAGCGCGGAAATAGTTTGCCATGGAATGTCTTTAATCTGTGCCAGAGAGCTCGCCAGTTTGTGTTCGAGTTCTTCGAGGGCTTCGTCGCGGTCATCGACGGAATCCCATTTGTTTACAGCAATCACGAGGGCGCGGCCTTCTTCGATGATGTGTTCGGCGATTTGCAGATCCTGCTTTTCGAAGATTTTATTGGCATCGATTACAAGGATCACGATTTGCGCGAGACGAATAGCGCGCATAGAATCCTCGACGCTCATTTTTTCAATGTTGTCTTGGACTTTGGCTTTGCGGCGCATGCCGGCAGTGTCGACCAATTTGAAGCGGCGGTCTTTGTAATCCCAGTCTACGGCGATGGCATCACGGGTAATACCGGCCTCCGGCCCTGTCATTACGCGTTGGTCGTCAACAATGGCGTTGAGCAATGTTGATTTACCGACATTCGGGCGGCCTACAATTGCTATTTTGAGAGCTTTTTCGGGATCATCCTCTTCTTGTTCGAATTCGAAATCCTCGCGGCCTTCCAGCTCATCAAGATCGCCGAAGCTTTCTCCGCCTTGGTTGTCTTCTTCTGTCTCTATTTCCTCTTCTTCGGGGAAGAACGGGCTGAGCGCGTGGTAAATATCCTCCATGCCCGTATTGTGTTCGGCGGAAATCGCAATCGGCTCGCCAAGGCCTAAGCTGTATGCCTCGCCCATTGCGGTTTGGATGGCTTTTTCATTTTCGCCTTTATTGACGACAAGAATGGTGTGAAATTTCTGTTTGCGCAGCCAGCTTGCGAAATGTTGGTCCAGCGGCGTTACGCCTGCGCGACCGTCAATCATGAACAGAACGGCATCGGCTTGTTTGAGCGCCGCTTCGGTTTGTTGGCGCATGCGGCCTTGAATTGAGTCATCAAAGCTTTCTTCGAGGCCTGCCGTGTCGATTATGTGGATGTCGCGGTCGAAGATAAAGCCGTCAGCTTCGCGCCAGTCGCGGGTTACACCGGGTGTATCATCCACGATGGCAAGCTTTTTACCCGCAAAGCGGTTAAAGAGTGTGGATTTGCCGACATTGGGGCGGCCTATAAGGGCTAAGGTAAACATGGCCGTTAGGTATCACGCGTATATAGGCTGTGTCTAGCGATAAGCGCTGAGCGTTCCGTCATTGCCCAAAATGAAGAGCTGTCCGGCAGCGACAATAGGTTGGATAGATACGGTTGCCCCTGCGTCCCATTCGCGCAGGATACCACCAGTTTCGGGAGATACTTCGACGACCCGTCCGTCCGTACCGGCCAGAATAAGGCGACCACCAGCCAGAATAGGGCCGACAAAGATAATGGGTTCGTCATCATCAAAACGCGGAAGGTTGGTTACCCAGCGAATAGCGCCGCTGTCGCGGCCTAGTGCGATAAGCTGGTTATCGGTGGACAGTACAAACATATGATTGCCAGCCATCCACGGGGTTTGTGATCCGCTGATCTCGCGCTGCCAGATGCGTGAGCCTGTACGTTTATCGATCGCGACGAGGCGACCGCTGAAGCTGATCGCGTATACGATGCCCTTGTCGATTACAGGGAGTGCGCGGATATCTGAAATGGTTGAAAGACCGCCAAGACCGCGAACGTTGGACAGGTTATCTGACCATGCGATCGAACCGTTTTCTATGCGCAGGGCGGTGACTTCTCCTGATGAAAAAGCCGGAACGACGATGTCTTGATTGGCGGCGGGGCTAGCCGCACCAACGAGGGCGGCATCATCGGCTACACCGTTATATTCCCACAATACGCGACCGTCTGCGGCACTCATGGCCAGAAGGCGGCTGTCGAGCGTGGAGACGAAAACACGGCCTTCGAACACTGTTGGGGCAGCGCGCGATATAGCCGGCAGGGTTTTGCGCCAGAGGATTTTACCGTCGGTAGGGCTAACGGCTAGAATTTCATTAAAGCCGTTTGTTACGTATAGAGCACCTGTTCCTGCGGCTATGCCACCGGCGATGACGCGGTCGTCTTCTTCGTCAGCGGTAACCTCGGTTCGCCAGAGGCGTTCACCGTCGGCGGTTTTGTATGCGCTTAGCATGTTTTCGGCATCGAGCGTGTAAATCACACCGTCGAAGACAACGGGCTGTGTGATCAATGGAATTTCATCATTGCCGCCTTCGCCGATATCAGTGCTCCATGCTTTTTTCAGCTCGCCTGCGTTGAGGGCGAGATTTTGCATGGAGTGGTTAGGATATCCGCCGACTTGTGGCCAGAATTCGTTCTGCCATTCTGCCGGCATTTGCAAGCCTTGGGCTTCGAGCAACGGATCGTCAGGTTCCAATGTGCGTTGGAGTTCGAGAACGCTGATACGTTCGCCTTCCAGAGGCGGAGCGTCGTCTTTATCGCCGCAAGCGCCAAGGAGGAGCAGAGTGCCCGTAAGGGCGATGAGTGAACGAGTGCGCAACATAGATTTATCCCGTTTCAGATGTGTTGTTTGATTTCAAAGTGTAGAGATGCTTCAGCGCGTTAATGCGCTCTTGCAAACTTTGTGGAAGGTCAGGCGTTTTCAAAGCTTCGTCGAGATGAGTGATCGCGGCGGCATGATTGTCGAGTTTGTGAGCCTGAATAACAGCGGAGAGCATATGGGCATGCGCTTGCCATGGGCTTTTATTATCTTGGGTGACATCTTGTAGGCTGGTTAGCAATGCTTGCCCGTCGATCTCTTCGTTGGTGTCGAGCGAGAGGTTGGCGCTTGCGATTGCCGCGCCCTGACGGATGTCGTCGGGAAGGCCGCTATCGCCAGCCGCACGTTGATAGAGTTTGAGTGCGGTTTCGGTTTTTTGTTCACCCAGTGCGGTTGCCGCAGCTTGCATCAGAGCGATACCGCGTAGGCCTGATCTGAAATCAAGATCGGCGTTGAGGACATTCTCCGGGTATGTTTCATCATCCTGCAGCGCTATGATCGCCGCAGTTTGCTTTTCCTTCACACCGTTGTCCCAGCTGCGATAGCCCGACAGGATGCCGGTTAGCACGATGGTTCCGACAATAAAGCCGATAATGTAGAGTTTGTTTTCTTGCCAGAATTTTTCCATGCGCTCCTGGCGCATGACATCGTCAACTTCTTGTAATAAATCAGCCATTTTTTCTTTATATCCTTTTAGCGCACCGATCTTAAATGATTTCTAGGGGCTTTCCAGCACTATTTCCATTTAATGGAACAGCCCATTGATGAAAACTGTTCGCTTGGTCCTTTGTTTGTCTCTGCAATCTTCAACATTGCGTTCAACAACTCCTTTTCGGTGTTGCTGTCGGCGACGTTCGGGCCTGCGCTGTCGAGGCGACCACGGTATTGCAATTCGCCATCCGCGTTGAAGCCGAAAATGTCAGGCGTACAGATCGCGTCATAGGCGCGGGCGACCTCCTGTGTTTCGTCGATCAGGTAAGGGAAGGTGAAGCCGTTTTCTTCGGAGAAGATTTTCATGTTTTCGAAGGAATCGGCCGGATGGCTTACGGTGTCGTTCGGCATGATGGCAACAACGCCAATGCCTTGTTCCTGCATGGTTTTTGCATCTTCGACAAAGCGTTCGATAATGGCCTTAACATAGGGGCAGTGGTTGCAGATAAAGGCGATTACCGTGCCTTTATCACCCTGTATATCGGCGAGGGATTTCATAGAGTCGTCAATATTTTGCAATGTAAAATCAGGGGCTTGGAAATTTTCGTTTTCCGTAGGTGTATGTAACAAGGCCACGATGTTTATCCTTTTGCTCAAAAATGGTAGAATAGGGGAATGACTGAAATTATACCTTTTTCGACCTCAAGTCACCCCTCAGGCTTTACCAATGCGCAGTTCAAGAAACTTGACGGTTTGTACCTTCAGGCGACGGCTAAAAGCGTTTTGACGTATCGTACGGTTGATTGCGATTTTGATGAGGGTGTTGCGACATACACCTACTTTAAATCCGAAGGATTTAAGCCTTGTTTACAGTTTGTGATCCGCAAAGTCGGGCCACGTACAACGATGTATGAGGTGTATATGCAGGATAAAGGGCGGATAGCCAAAAGCGGCGTGTTCGACAAAGCCTTTACCCGCCTTCAGGAAGAAGTCGAAAAACTCTTGGCCTAAGCCCGAAACCCTTTATATTGATGCACGAATGAGAATTTAAAGGGACGGCTCATGAGCAAAATCAAAGTACAAAATCCGATTGTTGAAATTGACGGTGACGAGATGACACGGATCATCTGGCAGTTCATTAAGGACAAGCTGATCCTGCCGTATCTGGATGTGGACTTGAAATATTATGACCTGTCGATTCAAAACCGCGATGCGACGGATGATCAGGTTACCGTGGATGCAGCCAATGCGATTAAGGAACACGGTGTTGGTATTAAATGTGCAACGATTACGCCTGACGAAGCGCGGGTTGAAGAGTTTGGCTTGAAGAAAATGTGGCGTTCCCCGAACGGGACCATCCGTAACATTTTGAACGGAACAGTGTTTCGTGAGCCAATCACTACCAAGAATGTGCCGAAATATGTGCCCGGTTGGGAAAATCCGATAGTTATTGGTCGTCATGCGTTTGGTGACCAGTACAAAGCGACGGATATGAAGATTACGACCCCGGGTCGTTTAACGATGAAGTTCGAACCGGCTGATGGCGGCGAAGCGCAGGAATGGGAAGTGTTTGATTTCCCTTCAAGCGGCGTGGCGATGGGGATGTACAATCTTGATGAAAGTATCGAGGGATTTGCGCGCTCCAGCTTTAATTACGGCTTGTCACGCGGCTATCCGGTCTATCTGTCGACCAAGAACACGATCCTCAAGCAGTATGACGGGAAGTTCATGGAGATTTTCCAGCGTATCTATGACGAGGAATTTAAAGCCAAATTCGAAGCGAAGGATATATGGTACGAGCATCGTTTAATTGACGATATGGTCGCGTTTGCCTTGAAAGGTAAAGGCGGGATTGTCTGGGCCTGTAAGAATTATGATGGAGACGTACAGTCCGACATTGTGGCGCAGGGCTTTGGTTCGCTGGGGTTGATGACTTCTGTATTGCTAACGCCGGATGGTAAGACGGTAGAGACGGAAGCTGCGCACGGAACCGTCACTCGTCATTATCGTTTACATCAGGAAGGCAAGCCGACATCGACCAACCCGATTGCCTCTATCTTTGCATGGACGCGTGGATTGAAATATCGCGGTGAATTCGACGGCAGTAACGATGTTGTGGCTTTCGCCGAAACTCTAGAGCGTGTATGTGTTGAGACGGTTGAAGCTGGACATATGACCAAAGACCTTGCGTTGTTGATCGGTAAGGATCAGAAATTCCTTACGACACAGGAGTTTTTGGACAAGCTGGTTGAAGGTTTGGAAACGGCTATGGCGTAGGTTTAACCGCCGTACGCTGCTTATAATATTAATTTTGAAAAGAGTGATAAAATCCATGCGTTTTGTTTTTACCCTATTGATTGCTTCTCTCGCGTTTTCGCCGGTTGCCGCATTTGCCGGTTACGACAAGCCGTATGTCGGCGATATGGTTGAATATGATGCTCTTTATGAGGACACATTTGTTCATATAGCGCGTGATTATAATCTGGGCTTTACCGAATTACGTGCGGCAAACCCGTATGTTGATCCGTGGTTGCCGGGTAAGGGTACGGATTTATTGCTTCCGACACGCCACATATTGCCCGACGCGCCGCATGAAGGTGTTGTGATCAATCTGGCTGATATGCGCCTGTACGCGTTTGTAAACGGTGATAAGGAACCGTATCACACGCCGATAGGGATTGGTCGTGAGGGTTTGAAAACACCCGAAGGCTCGACATCTATTGTCCGTAAGAAAGACGGCCCGACATGGACACCGACCCCGCGTATGCGCAAAGAAGATCCTACCTTAGATCCTTTTTATCCGCCCGGGGTTGATAACCCGCTTGGTACGCATGCGTTGTATCTGGGCTGGCCTACATATGCGATTCACGGCACGAACCGTCCGTTCGGTATCGGGCGGCGTATTTCTTCGGGGTGTATCCGTTTGTACCCCGAAGCGATTATCAGGCTGTTTGATATGATTCCCGTTGGTACGAAGGTTACGGTTGTTAACCAGCCGATTAAGGTGGCGTGGATTGACGATGAGCTGTATCTGGAGGCGAATCCTTCATTGGCGCAGTCCGGCGCTATGGAGGAGATGGGTGAAGTTCCTGAGGAAAAAATCAGCAATGACGAGATGAATATGATCATCAAGACTGCGGGTGAGTTTAAAGACCGCTTACGCTGGCCTGCTATTCGTACGGCGTTGAAGAAGCGTAACGGCTATCCTGTAGCGATCGCGCGCAGACCCTCTATGGAAGTGAAAGGCGATAAGATCATCGAGCATGAGACGAATGCCAATGCAGCTGTAGACGATTTTGAGCCGCCCGAGAGCATGAAGGATATGATCGAAGGCGCGGAAGATGCCAAGAAGGATGCTGATTCAGGGGAAGATGCGTTGGAAGATATTTATGTCGCCGAAGACGAAGAGCGTCCGGTTTCTTATGATAATGCGGCAAATCCGTTCAGAACGTTGAACCCGTAAAACATCGGAATAATCGCTGGAACACAGAGGAACAGATAACGTTCCTTACCTTTGACAAAGAAAAATCCGATACTGAATAATCCGCAGACCAGCCACGTGATCAACGTGCCTTGGAAAAAATCATTCCTTAGTACTTCTATACCTATCTGTTCAGGCAGGGCGGGGTCGAGCTTGCCCGAAATTACGGCAATATTATAGCTTATGGACGCGGCGGAGAAGCCGAGTAAATTGGCCATAAGGAATAAAAAGACATCGATAATTTTGCGCATCATGCGTTTATATTACCTCAAAAGAAAAGGCTGCCCAAGATAGGGCAGCCTTAAATCTTTTTTATCAGCAAAAATTATTTAGTTTGCTGTGCGCGGAACACGCGCTCTGCTCTTGGCGCAGGTGCTGGAGCAGGAGAAACTGTGTTTGTGTGTGTAGCTGTACGCTCTTGTGCGTATGGTGCTTCGTCATCGACGTTGCCCATTTGACCGTTACAAGCTGACAATGCAACCGCAGTACCGGCAATGCATAGAATAGTTGAGAATTTTTTCATTACGACCTCGTTTTTCAAGTTAGTTAAAAACCTATGCTCATACCGAGCAATTGCTAATAGATTTTCGTTATACACAATCAAAAGGGCATTGAACACTGTTTTTCAAGAGTTTTTTTGGATTTTTTGGAATCTGTGGCGAAAATACAATCAGCGGCGGTTTTGCTATATGCGCTGATTCTTGCGAACCTGTTCGAAATAGCGGTCTACACCTTTTTTCAAGGCCTTAGCAATTTTTTTGCGATGGGATGGTGTATTCAGCATATCGGCCTCTTTTTTGTTAGACATAAAGCCGACTTCTACCAAAACGGACGGAATGTCGGGCGCTTTTAATACCGCAAATCCGGCTGAACGGTGTTCGGTGTCGAGTGTTTTGAGGCTGTCTGCCCTGAAATGATCAATCAGGGTGTTGGCAAAAAAGCTTGATTGGTTTGAAGTCTCGCGCATTGCCAGATCAACCAGAATATTCGCAACGTCTTTATCTTCGACGCTCAGATCAATACCGGCGATTAAGTCGGCTTTGTTTTCACGCGCGGCGAGTTTTGCTGACTGCGCGTCAGAGGCTTTTTCAGACAAAGTATAGAGCGATGCGCCTCTTACGTTTTTGTTGTCCAGTGAATCGGCGTGGATCGACATGAAGAGGTCGCCACCATGGGCGCGGGCAAATTTGACGCGGTCGGATAGTTTGACGAAAGAGTCACCGTCCCGTGTCATTTTCACACGGTATTGGCCGCTGGATTCGAGTTGTTTTTTCAGCTCTTTGGCGAGCGCGAGGACGACAGTTTTTTCGTAAACGCCATTTGATCCAACAGCACCCGGGTCAATGCCGCCATGCCCGGCATCAATAATGATCATGGGCTTAACGGCTTTTTTCTGTGGTTTGGGGGCTGTCGGTTTCGGGGCTATGCCCTTTAACGCCACGTTGCTATTAATGTCGTCGACATTAAGGGTTCCGAAAACCGTGCTTTGTGTTTTTTGGAACAGTCCGGGCGAGACATTGGCGAAATCAATCACCAGCCGTGCCGGTTTTTCGCCGCTTGCCGGTAGGGTAAAGGCTTTTTGAATGCTGATCGGGCGGTTCATATCGAACACAATCCGCGAAACGCCCGGTTTTAAGTTGCCGTGCCGTGTGGCGAGAACGCCAGCATTTTGGGGGCTGTCGACTTCTCCGGCTTTCCATTCGAAATCAGGCAGATCGATGACCATTCTGTAGGGATCGCCCAAGACAAAGGCCCGAAAGTCACTGTTTTGATCGAAATCCAGTACAAGGCGTGTTTTATCTTGATGCAGTCCAAAGCGCACCGCATCCAGATCGAGTGCCCGACCTTGTGTTGGTGCTATCAAAGTGGCGATGACCATTAAGCACAGAAATTTGATGAATGTTTTAAGCACGTGAAGATTCCAATAAGCAGTAATGATTCTTTTATAACACAAAGCGGCTGTGCTCTGTAAAGTACGGAACGCTAATCTTTAATCCTTCGTATTTATGCCGATCAGTTTATCGACCAAGGCTGGAACGGTTTGGCCTGCGGGGCCTGTAATGTGTTCGTGGAAATCATTGGCGACGCTGGACGGTTCTAGATTGCATTCGATTGTAGCTGCGCCGCTGAGCAAGGCTTCGCGCACGAAACCTGCGGCAGGGTATACGTTGCCCGAAGTGCCGATAGAGATGAAAAGATCACAGTTTTGCAGAGATTCGAATATGCGCTCCATCTGGTAGGGCATTTCACCGAACCAGACGATATCGGGGCGCAAACCACCTGCATAACCGCAATTTTCACATGTATCCTTGACCGAGAGGTTTTGCGGCCAGTCTATTTTCTCGCCCATTCCGTCCGAGCAATTGGCGCAGAAGGTTTTTAATGCCTCGCCATGCATATGGATGAGGTTTTTTGTGCCGCCGCGTTCGTGCAAATCGTCGATGTTCTGGGTAACGACCAAGACGTTTCCGAGCCAGTTTTCTTCCAGTTTTGCCAATGCTTTATGGGCGTTGTTGGGGTGTACGTCTTTTATTGCTTTGCGCCGCAGATTGTAGAATTTATGAACAAGGTCAGGGTCGCGGGCAAAAGCTTCGGGGGTGGCGACATCTTCGACGCGGTGGTTTTCCCATAGCCCGTCGACAGCCCGAAAGGTGTCCAGACCGCTTTCGGCGGATATTCCGGCACCGGTAAGGATGACAATCGATGCATCAGGCAAAATTTGTTCAAAAATAGAAATCATTTTTTATTCTTATAAATCAACTTTTTACAAAAACGAATCACTTTCTATCTTGTGCAAATTTTCACTTCTGTATATGGTGCCTGTGAGTGTTTAGTGTATTGCGGTTTTAGCGCTTTGAAGGAATTACTAGGTTTCGCGAACTGCAATATCCAAAATTTGATAATAACGTTAGCGCGATTACGCGCCGTTTGCCCGTGGAAGACACTCCGGGACCCTTTTCTTTAGGGATTCGCACGGTCGGACAGGCTGCCCGCGTGTACAATGGAGAAGCCCCATGGCTAAGAAAATGTTAATTGACTCAACGCATAGTGAAGAGACACGCGTTGCAGTCGTCGATAATGGTCGCCTTGATGAATTTGATTATGAGAGCGCGTTCCGCAAACCCCTTAAAGGTAATATCTATCTGGCAAAAGTGACGCGCGTTGAGCCGTCTCTGCAAGCCGCTTTCGTTAATTTTGGTGGTAACCGACATGGTTTTCTTCCGTTTTCAGAAATTCATCCCGATTATTTCCGCATTCCTGTTTCTGATCGCGAAGCTTTGATCGCCGAGCAGGAAGAAGAGCTTAAGGCTCATGACGAGGAAGAAGATATCGATGACGACATCGATGATGGTGAAGGTGAAACCGAAGCTGTTGACGATGATAAGGAAAGTGTCGATGAGGTCGGCGGCGATATATCTTTGGATGACGAAGATGACGCGGACGATAAAAAATCTAAAGCGAAGAAGAAGCCTTCGAAAGCCAAATCCAAAAAGGATGATGCTGAAGATAAGAATGAAGACGAAGCCGACGATGAAGAGGAAAATGTAGGTAATCGCAAGGATGATGCTGAAAGCGATGATCCTAACGGTAACAAAGTCGATGATGAAGGCGAGTCCGATGATAATCGCGGAAATCGTCGCGGTGGACGCGGCGGA
>CAYGQG010000027.1:0-17236 GCA_964351955.1 uncultured Micavibrio sp.
AATTATGGAGACCACGGGCGGGCGCTGTTCGATCTTTTGAAAGACTTCAAAAGGCCGGCTCTGCGCGAGCCGTGGCGCTTTAGCTTTTTTAACGTGGTGCAAGCTGAGTTCCATCAAATCCCACGAAGTTCAGGCGTTATAGCCCCGAACAGGCAAAGGTGTCAACACGTATTTATGGAATATTTGTTAATGCTGATTTTTAAAATACAGCGCGATTTGTTCTTCGATTTGGCGGGCGAGATCTTTGAGGAGATTTTCGCGTGTATCCTGCTCTGACACACGGTTAGCAAATTGGCTTTCGATAATGTTGAAGCTGGCGATGCTGCGTAAATTACGCGTGAGCAGAACCTCGCCGTTTTGCGTATCAATCAGGTTCATTGTAGTCGTCAGGCGGAGTTGGCCTCGTGTCGTATCGGAATCGATTGTGACATCCAGGTCGCGTTCGATTTCCTGAATCGGGGTTATCGCCAGACGGTAATGCGCATTATTGGGACGACCGTTACGGTAGAATTGATCAATGAGTTGATTGCGTAAATATTGGCCTTCACGGTTTGGGATGTTGTCGATTGTGATCGCTTGTAGACGTTCTTCAACACCGACCGAGGTGTATTTATTGACACCGTAAACGGGGTGGAAGCCGCAGGCGGAGACAAGCAATACAGATAGGACTAGGAAAATTCTCATGGATTGAAGATAGCCTCATATTGATCGGCTTTGAAGCCCAAAAAGGTTTTGCCGTTTTTAAGCAGCAGAGGGCGCTTCACGATGGACGGATTTTCGGATGCGATGGTGATCGCTTTTCCCGCATCCATGTTGTTCTGAACCACGGGAGAAAGCTGTCGCCATGTTGTGCCGCGTTTGTTGATCACGGTTTCCCATCCGTGTTCGGTTATGGCTTGAGAGAGAATGGTTTCGTCAGTGCCTGATTTTTTATAGTCGTGGAATGTGTATTCGACATCGTGATCGTCCAGCCATTTGAAAGCTTTTTTCATTGTGTCGCAATTTTTGATGCCGTAAATCGTTGCCATTTTATCTTCTATACATTTTGTCCGGCGACATAACCCGATGACCATGCCCATTGGAAATTATGCCCGCCAAGATGTCCCGTTACATCGATAACTTCGCCGATGAAGAACAGACCAGATTGGTTTTTTGCTTCCATAGTTTTGGATGATAATTCATTTGTGTCAACGCCGCGCAATGTCACCTCGGCGGTGCGGTAGCCTTCTGTGCCGGCGGGCTTTACGCGCCAGTTATTGACGGCGGCAGCCATGGTCTCGATTTTTTTGTTCCCCAGCTCGGTTAAACGACCAACGATTTTTTGATCTTCGCAAATGCTTTCGGCAAGGCGTTTGGGCACGATGTGGGAGAGGGCCGTTTCGATGTCTTGCTTTGGATTGCTTTCGCGACGCTCTTTGAAAAATTCCAGCATGTCTGTATCTGGGGCGAGGTTGACGGTGATTTCGTCGCCTTCGCGCCAATAGGATGATATTTGCAGAATAGACGGGCCGCTTAAACCGCGATGGGTAAATAACAAACCTTCACGGAAAGAAGTTTTGCCGCAGGATACGATTGCATCAACCGCCAAGCCGCTTAAATCTTTACAGCGCGATAAGATGGCTGATTGGAATGTGAACGGGACAAGTGCAGGTAATGTATCAAAGACATTGAGGTTGAATTGTTTGGCAATGTCATAGCCGAACCGTGTTGCGCCAATTTTAGGAATCGATAACCCGCCTGTTGCGATGACTAGAGACTTGCAGGTTTTCGTGCCACGGGATGTTTTGACACTATAGCCATCTTTGGTGGCTTTAATGCTGTCGACCGTGATTTCGTTTTGATAGGTCACACCCGCGTCGGCACATTCCTTGAGCAGCATGTCGATGATTTGTTGCGCGGAGCCATCGCAGAAAAGCTGACCTAGTCCGTTTTCAGGGTTTTTTTCATGATAGGTAATGCCGTGTTTTTCAACCAGCGCGATGAAGTCATGTTGTGTGTATTGGCTTAAAGCCGATTTGCAAAAATGCGGGTTTTTCGAAAGAAAGTTTTCCGGCTTGGTGTGCAGATTGGTGAAGTTGCATCGACCGCCGCCGGAGATGCGGATTTTTTCGGCTGTCTTTTGGGAATGATCAATAATCCAGATCTTACGTCCGCGCTTACCCGCCTCGATAGCGCACATTAAACCTGCTGCGCCTGCGCCGATGATGATAACGTCCGGCTCAGGCATGCGGGTTAACCTGCTGCTGCGCGGGAAGCTTTTTTGCGGTCATGCGGGCATAGGTGGAGTTTACGCAAGCGTAGATTTTTCGGCGTTACTTCCAGCAGTTCGTCATCATTGATGTAGGCCATCATGTCTTCGAGGGACATTTTACGTGGCGGGGTCAGCTTTACCGCATCATCCGTACCCGAGGCGCGAACGTTGGTAAGCTGCTTACCTTTAAGCACGTTGACTTCCAAATCATTGTCACGGCTGTGTTCGCCGACGATCATGCCGCCGTAAACAGGTGTCTGGTGTTCAACGAACATCACACCGCGATCTTGCAGGTTGAAAATCGCATAGGCGACGGCTGTGCCTTGCTCCATCGCGATCAGTGTACCTTTTGTACGTTGCGGGATGTCGCCTTTATATGGTGCGTATGAATGGAAGACGCGGTTAAATACGCCTGTGCCGCGTGTGTCGGTCATGAACTGGGATTGGTATCCGATCAAACCGCGTGACGGGGCAAGGAATGTAATGCGTGTTTTGCCCGCACCACTTGATCTCATATCGGTCATGTCGGCCTTACGGCGGTTCATCTTATCGACCACGGTTGAGGAATATTCTTCATCAACGTCAATGGTGACTTCTTCGATTGGCTCTTGACGCTCGCCGTCGATTTCTTTGTAAAGAACGCGCGGGCGTGAAACGGTAAGCTCGAAACCTTCGCGGCGCATTTGCTCGATCAAAACGCCGAGTTGTAATTCACCGCGACCACCGATTTCGAAAGCATCTTTGTTTTCACTTTCTTTGAACGTAATCGCTACGTTGACTTCGGCTTCTGCCATCAGGCGTTCACGGATCATGGTCGATGTAACTTTTTTGCCCTCTTGTCCAGCGAACGGGGAGTCATTCACCGTGATCATGACCGCCATTGTCGGCGGGTCGATTGGCGTGGATTCAACAGGCGTGTCAAGCGCAGGTGCGCCGATTGTATCAGCCACGGAAGCTTTGGTCAGACCCGCGATACAAATAATGTCACCGACATTGACCTGATCAACAGGCACGCGCTCGGTACCGTCAAAGGTTAGAAGTTTTGTTAGGCGACCGCTTTCAACGGTTTTACCATCAAGGCCGATGGCTTTTACAGTGTCGTTGATTTTTGCGCTCCCTTGAATGACGCAACCTGTCAGGCAGCGACCAAGGAACGGATCGGAATCGAGCAATGTTGCCAGCATCGCGAATGGAGCATCTTTATCGCCTTTAGGTGCGGGAACATGTTCAAGCACGAGATCAAGCAACGGGTGAAGATTTTCACGTGGATCATCGAGTTCTTTTACGCACCAGCCATCGCGACCCGATGCATACATGATCGGGAAATCGAGTTGTTCATCGGTTGCGTCCAAGGACACAAACAGGTCGAAGACTTCGTCGACGACTTCTTCGGGACGACCATCGGGACGGTCAATTTTGTTGATGATAACGATGGGTTTTAAGCCTTGCGCCAGTGCCTTACCCAGAACGAATTTCGTCTGTGGCATTGGCCCTTCGGCAGCATCGGTCAGCAAGATAACGCCATCCGCCATGTGCAGAACGCGTTCTACTTCACCGCCGAAGTCGGCGTGGCCCGGCGTGTCGATGATGTTGATGCGTGTTTCGCCCCATTGGATAGATGTCGGTTTGGCAAGAATTGTGATGCCGCGCTCTTTTTCCAGATCGCCGGAATCCATAGCGCGTTCTTCAACGGCTTGGTTTTCACGGAACATACCGCTTTGTTTCATCATGGAATCGATGAGCGTCGTTTTGCCGTGGTCAACGTGGGCGATGATCGCGATGTTGCGTAATTCTTTAGTCATTATTTATCCGTATCCGTGTTTATCCGCTTTGGGCGGCTGTTCTTCTTTCAACGGCAGGTTCTACAGAGTTTGCGCGCAGAATGGAAGTAAAATCAGAGATAGGTGTATTTAGGCCGCGACGACGTTGACGATCTTGCCGGGGACGTAGATGAATTTGCGGATTTGTTTGCCTTCGATGAATTTTTCAACGTTTTGTTCGGACAATGCCGCTTCGCGGGCTTCATCTTCGTTTGCATCGGGCGCGAGCGTGATTTGTGCCCGCACTTTGCCGTTGACCTGAACGCCGATGGTGACGCTGTCATCTTGTAGCAAATCTTCCTCGATTTCGGGCCATGATTCATCAGCCAGCAAGGTGTCGTGCCCTAATGCGCTCCACAGTTCTTCTGCGAGGTGCGGCATCATCGGGTTGAATAGTTTGATAAGGATTTCGAGCGCTTCGCGAACAGCCCATGCGCCGCCATCCAGCTTCACAAGCGCTTCGGCCTGTTTCGGGTTGGCGATCATGTTGGAAAGCTCACGGATACGGGCGACGGCCTTGTTCATTGCGAAATCTTCGATGTCCTTGGCGACACCTGCGGCGACTTTATGAGATGCGCGGCGCAGTTCCAGTACATCATCATCAAAGTGCTTTGGCTTATCCATGTCATCGGCGGGGATATAGTCTTTGTAGTCCATCACCATGCGATGAAGCTTGTTGACGTATTTCCATGCGCCTTCGATGCCGCTTTCGGTCCATTCCAGATCGCGTTCAGGCGGGGAGTCGGATAGAATAAACAAACGGGCGGCATCCGCGCCGTAAGTTTTCAGGATATCTTCGGGGTCAATCACGTTTTTCTTCGATTTCGACATTTTGATCGACGGGCCTGTTTTGATTTTTGCGCGCTCATCGTCGCTCATCGCGTCGAATTCGGCAGGAGTGACCCATTCACCATTGTCATTGGTGTATGTTTCGTGCGTCACCATGCCTTGTGTGAACAAACCCGCAAATGGTTCTTTTACGTCCAGCCAGCCGCAATCGGCGAGGGCGCGTGTGCAGAAACGGGCATAAAGCAAGTGAAGCACAGCGTGTTCAACACCGCCGATATATTGATCAACGGGCATCCAGTAATCAGCTTTGGCTTTATCAACGCCGCGTTCGGTGTTGTTCGGGTCGAGATAGCGCAGGAAATACCAGTTGGATTCGAAGAACGTATCGCATGTATCGGTTTCACGCGTGGCTTTGCTGCCGCATTTTGGACATTTAGTGTCTTTCCATGTCGGGTGGCGGGTCAGCGGGTTGCCGGGTTCATCGTAATCAATATCCATCGGTAATTCGACGGGAAGCTGATCTTCGGGTACGGGGACAACGCCGCAATCGTCGCAATGAATCATCGGAATAGGGCAGCCCCAGTAACGTTGACGAGATACGCCCCAGTCGCGTAAGCGGTATTGGGTTGTGCCGTAACCGTTGCCGATTTCTTCGGCTTTTTGAATTACGAAGGCTTTGGCTTCATCAATTTCTTTACCATCCAGCCATTCGGAGTTCACGACTTTGCCCGGTCCTGTATAAGGCTCGGTTTCAATTGAGCTTTCACCCGACGAAATGACTTCTTTAATAGGCAGGTTGTATTTCTTGGCAAAATCCCAGTCACGCTGGTCGTGGCCCGGAACGCCGAAAATAGCGCCCGTTCCGTAATCCATCAGGATGAAGTTCGCGATATAGATCGGGAATTCCTGATCGGGAAGCAGCGGGTTTGTTGCCTTGTAACCTGTATCAAAGCCGATTTTCTCGGCTTGGGCGATGGCCTCTTCGGATGTACCGACGCTCTGGCATTCTTTTAAGAAGTCATCGAATCCGTCTTTATCGCCCGCCAATTCCTTCGATAAGGGATGGTCAGGAGCAAGAGCGAGGAAAGAGGCACCGAATAATGTGTCGGGGCGGGTTGTGAAGACCTCGATTTCCTGATCACGGCCTTCGATATTCCATTTGAATTGCAGGCCTTGAGATTTACCAATCCAGTTTTCCTGCATGATGCGGACCTTTTCGGGCCAGCGCGGTAGTTCTTTCAACGCTTCGAGCAGATCATCTGCATATTCGGTGATTTTGAGGAACCATTGGCTCAGCGTGCGGCGCTCAACGGGCGCGCCCGTGCGCCAGCCTTTGCCATCGACGACTTGTTCGTTCGCCAGAACGGTGTTGTCGACCGGATCCCAGTTCACAACCGATTCCTTACGGTAGGCGAGGCCTTTTTCATAAAAATCGAGGAACATTTTTTGTTCGTGCTTATAATAAGACGCGTCGCATGTCGCGACTTCTCTGGACCAGTCAATCGCCAGACCCATCGATTTAAGCTGACGCTTCATTTCGTCGATATTGCCGTAAGTCCAATCGGCGGGGTGTGAATTTCGTTCCATCGCCGCATTTTCAGCCGGAAGGCCGAGCGCGTCCCAACCCATAGGGTTTAAGACATTGTAACCTTTGGATTTTTTATAACGGGCAACAACATCAGATAGCGTGTAGTTGCGGACATGGCCGACATGGATGCGTCCGCTGGGGTAGGGCAGCATGGCCAGAACGTAGTATTTCTCTTTTGAGGGGTCTTCGGTGACCTCAAAGCATTTTTGTTCGTCCCAAACCTTCCGCCATTTGGCTTCGGCTTCTTTAATGTTGTATTTTTCAGCGCTCATGGAATGTTTTGTAGCGCTAGTCGCCAGCCTTGGCAACACGTAGCTGTCTTGCGCGGGTTAGGATCGAGTCTTCGAGTTGTCTCGCTGTTTCAGGTGCTGCGTCGATATCAACCCATGCATTGCCACGTGCTTTTTGTCTGAATACGCGCACTTCGATGCCGTCAGAGCGCAGTTGTTTGCTCAAAATAAAGACATTGAGCTTGAAACGCTCGTCTGTAACGCCTTCGGGGCTGTACCAATCTGTCAGGATTACGCCGCCGAACGGATCTGCGCTGGCGAGTGGCATAAAGGATACGGTATCCAGAGATGCGCGCCACAGATAGCTGTTTACTGTGATGCTATCGCCGTCTTCGCTGTCTTTCTTGTCTCCGCCAAAGCCAATGCCGCCTTCACCAAAGATGCTGGCAGGCTTATCGTAAATTGCGTTGGCATCTGCGCCACGCTGCGCGCCTGTCGGGTATTTAGCTTCGGTTTTAATGCCGCCGTCCTCGCCGCTACACGCCAGCAGGGCCAGTGTCGAACCAATTAGAAGAGTTGTTGAGTATAAAGAAAGACGCATGTGCTCACCTTAAGTAAAGTCTTTGATTTTTGTAACTAGCACGGCTTGTGCCGCTTCTCAAGAGATAACGCCTGTCGGGATGTATACGTTCCTCTTATAAGTGTCATCTGTAATAGTTATAGTGCGCATTAAACCTGAGAAAAGGCAGTGTTGCATTTTTGCAACGCCGATAAGTTTTTTTTCATTTAGCGGGGCTTGCGTTTGAATTGCGCCCTGTTTTGAGGCCTATTGAGTATGTCCAAAGTATCTGGACGTTCTTTAGGTTTAAGAATTAGACCGCATGTTCAACTAATTATCATCTGTTTAAAAATTGGAGGAATGATAATGAAAAAATTACTTCTTAGCACAGCCGCTGTTGCTGGTTTAGCCATGGTTGCTACACCTGCTGCTGCTCAAGTTTCACTTGAGCTCGGTGGTTACTTCAAGGGCTACGGCGCGTTCGTAGACCAAGACGAAAACACAGGTCAAGAGACTAACGACTTTGACATCATCCGTAACACAGAAATCCACTTCGGTGGCGAAACAACTTTGGACAATGGTCTGACAGTTGGTGCGCACATTGAAGCAGACACTGATGTTGAAAATACAAATGACTCATTCGAAGTTGATGAATCATACGTATACTTCAGCGGTGGCTGGGGTCGTGTTAACTTTGGTGCTGAAGACGGTGCTTCTTATCTCTTGCAGGTTGCAGCTCCTTCTGCTGACTCAAACATTGACGGTATCCGTCAGTTCGTTAACCCAGTTAACTACACATCACTTCTTACTGGTGGTACACAAGCTGGTCAGATCGGTAACTTCGCAATCGGCGCCAACAACTCTGGCGGCGTAGACTATGATGCGGATGCTTCTGGTAAGTCTGACAAGTTCACATACCTTTCACCAATCATGAACGGCTTCCAAGCTGGTCTTTCTTTCTCACCTGACACTGATTTCGCTAACGAAAACGGTATTGGTCTTGATGATCAAGCTGGTGTTATCGGCGCTACATATGAAGTTGCTGTACGTTACGAAGGTCAGTTCGAAGGCGTTGGCGTAATCGGTGGTGCCGGTTACTCACACGGTGACCTCGAAGCTGCTGCTGCCGGTTCTGATGACCGCGAACAGTGGAACGTAGGTTTGGACCTTGACTTCGGTCCTATCGGTGTTGGTGCTGTATACGTAGAAGATAACGGTGCTGTTAACGGCGCTGCTAACGATGACGAAGAGACAATTGTTGTTGGTGTTGACTACACAACAGGTCCTTTCAAAATCGGTGCTTCTTACTATGACCAGGACAACACATTCGCTGTGAACAACCTGGAAACAAAGCGTTACTCCGGTGGTGTTACATACACATACGGCCCAGGAATGACATTCCGCGGTTCTGTAGGTTACATCGAGCATGAAGCTACAGGCATCGAGCCTGTTGGCGGTTCAAACGATGTTGACGCTACATACGTAACATTGGGTACACAAATCAACTTCTAATCGAAGCTGATTGTACTTTAAGAATTTGGAAGGGGCCTCATTACGAGGCCCTTTCTTTTTGTGAAGTAACGCAGTACATCTAAAAGCATGTCTATTTCTGAAAACCTCAAAATTATTCATAGTAATATTTCCGCTGCTGCAGAAGATGCAGGGCGTGCGGCTGATGATGTTCAGCTTGTCGCGGTGAGCAAGAAGCAGCCGGATGAGCGTATTGAAGAAGCGCTGGCTGCCGGACATCGCGTATATGGCGAGAATCGTGTGCAGGAAGCGTATGAGCATTGGGAAAAACGCCGTGAGGCACATCCTGATCTGGTTTTACACCTGATCGGGCCGTTGCAAAGTAATAAAGCTGCCGAAGCTGTTGCTATGTTTGATGTGATCGAAACGCTCGACCGTGAAAAAATTGCCAAGGCGCTGGCGAATGAAATGGCAAAACAGGGGCGCGATCTGCCGTGTTTTATTCAGGTGAATACAGGTGAAGAAGCGCAAAAAGCCGGTGTTACGCCCGCCCGTTTAAAAGAGTTATATGATTATTGCTATTACGAGTGCGGGTTAAAAATTATCGGTCTTATGTGCATACCGCCGATTGACGAGCCGCCGGCGTTACATTTTGCGCTGTTGCAAAAACTGGCAGGGCAACTCGGCGTTGAAAAGCTGAGTATGGGTATGAGCACGGATTATGAAGCCGCGATAAAGCTCGGTGCGACGCATATCCGTGTTGGTACGGGTGTTTTCGGGGAGCGTTCTTAAGATATTCTAGGTATTTGGCGTATTGAGGAGCAGCTCTGTGATCGGCTCTCTAGGCTTCGTCATTTCAGATAAATCAGGATAGCTGAGGCCTTTGAACTGCTGGGTTTTTGACGTATCTGCACGGTTTTCAGTGAAAGAGGCTGATGTCGTGCTCTGTTCGCTTAAATTGACGATTGCGAGCATTTGTCCCGGTAAGTCCTGATCATTGCCATTGGGTCTGGGCGCTTGGCGTTCCACGAAAGACTGTGTTCTTTGTTCGCCGCGCAACATGGAGATTGCGTTGCCGGCTATATCTTTCCCCGTTTCTTCCTGTGCTACCGCATTTACAACACCGCTGGCTGCGCCGATCGGGCCGCCGTAAAGTGCGCCGCCAACGATTTGTCCTATCGGGCGGATTTGGTCGCCCGTAATGCCGCGATAAGCATAATTAACCAGCGGGATATGGTGTAGCGGGTTAGCGATATCGACCAGATCGCCAAAGCTAAAGGGTTTTTCAGAAACGGGAATGTCTATATCGCTATCAGCGGGGTTATAGGCGAGTGCGGCATCGGTTATGGATGTGTCTTCACCGTTTATTGCACCGGATAGGGCTGTTTCAAAGCCTTTGCTTGTGCCGTTGATGCTTTCCACGCTCTGTGTCTTCCAGACAGGTACGCTGCCGCCCATGCGTTCGTTTTTGACCATGTAGAGGACTTGTTTATGGCGCGCAGGCGCAGAAACCGCAGGCGTTGTTTGCTCTTGCGGCTTGGTTGCTCCTGCGTTTGCTGCAGGTGGCTGCTGTAATGCGCTGTAAAGTCCGTCCATTCTCATATAAATTTTGCCTCGCATAAAGTTCAGTGATCAGAGTTGCAAGTGGCGTGCCATGAGGGTTTGCTTGAAATCGCTAGAAAAAAGAGCCACTTAGCGCTAGTGTTAAGGGATAGCGACGGTTCAACCCTTTAAGGAGTGTCTAATTTTGCCCGGTAAAGACAGTGCAGATGCGGTGTTCGTCATAAAAGATGCCCACGCCCAGAACTTAACGGTTTTGGAGAAGCTGGTCGGGCAAATCTCCGATAATCTGCCTCCTGAAAGGTTGGTTTTCGAGGAATGCACAGACACAGATACGGTTACTATAGATATGCGTACAGCTGAGGGGGATTCGGTTCAAACCATAGAGCTACCCAAGCCATTACGGGCGGGACGCATGCTTGATACGGTTTTGGCGATGAACAAGCAGCATGCGCAAGGCGAGGATGCGGAGATAGGACTCGGTGATTGGGTGTTGAACACGGCGTTCAGTACGTTGAAGATGCCGTCCGAGGAAGTTATTAAGCTGACCGAGAAGGAAACCGCGATTCTGAAGTATTTATACGTACAGCGTGGCGATGTAGCGAAGGACGACCTTTTGAAGGCGGTGTGGGAGTATGCGGAAGATGTGGAGACGCACACATTGGAGACGCATATATATCGTTTGCGGCAGAAAATAGAAGATGATCCGGCAAATCCGCAGATGGTTGTGACAACGGATAATGGTTATCGGCTTAAAGTGTAGCTTTTGCTTGTGTGACCGCGGCTTGCAGGCTTTCCAGAAATGATGTCGCGCGCTCTATTCGTAATGTTTCAATGCGTGAATTTTTTAGATCATTAAGCTCATCAATTAAAAGATTAATGGCACGTACATCTTCGGTGCTTAGATCGAGGGACGGGCCTTGCGCCGCATCGGTGGTTTCGATCAATACGTCTTCCTGTTTTTGCACTTGTGACGTTGTTTGATAGGCGTTGGCCGCTTTGGCCGCAGGAGTGTTTTGTGGCGGATGTTGGGGCGGCGTTTGCTCAAGGGTTTCAAGCGCAGGGCTGTGGTCAGCCAAAGGTGTTTCAGTCAGGCCTTGCTGATCTTTTTCTGCTTGTTCTTTTACGAAGTTTTTTAAGAAAATCGTGAGGGCTTCTACAGAGACAAAGGCTACATCCTCGCCGAATTCTTCCGCAGCGTCCTCGCCTTGTTGTTTGGCGGATTGCTCGAAATCGGGGTCGTGCCGCTGGATCGCCTGCCGTGTGTCTGTTTGCTCGGCTTGGCGCGGTTCTCGCGTAAAAATATTTCCAATAGAATAAAACATGGCTCTCAGCCTTCAAATTCTTACTACTATTGTAGCAAATTTGCAGGATTTATGCCAGATTTAGCCCTCTAATGCAATAAATGTGTATGTTTTTGATTATGAGCGATAAAAATAACGAAAATGACGATGAAAATGATGCTCTTTGGACCGAAATCACCAAAGATGTCAGCAAGATAGAGCATGTACGGTCTTTGGTTGATGATCCGGCTCAGTCTGTCGGCAAGACACGTACGCCAGTAAAAAAACCTAAGAAAACTGCTGTAGCCGGTGAAAAGGCCGAGCGCTCACGCCCTGAAATGCCTGATAAGGACCTTAATCCGGGGTTGGATAGAAAGACCTCAGATCGATTGCGCAAAGGTCAATTGCCGATCGACGGCATACTGGATTTGCATGGTATGACCCGCGTTAATGCCCATGAAGCGCTTAATCGTTTTATCCAGAACGGCTATGTGCAGGGAAAAAGGTGCATATTGGTTATTACAGGGAAGGGCGCGGGCGCGGATGGGCGCAGAGACCCGCTTAATCAAGGGCAGGGTGTGCTAAAACAATCCGTTCCGCAATGGCTGAGCGAGCCACCGAATAGGGCGCTGGTTCTGCAATCAGCCCGCGCAAAACCCCATCATGGCGGCGACGGCGCGCTGTACGTGTTGCTTCGCCGCAAGCGATAAGACGTATTTCATTTGGCATAATCTTATTTTTGGTATAAAACGTCCCCATCTAACAACATGGAAAGAGACGCATGCGCGTTGTGAATGTGCCAATTGCCGAGGCAGTGCTGTTCGTATCGCCCGACGGTATAGACCGCGATCCTGATTTGAACAATCGGGAGGATAGGACTGCTTTGCGCAAAATTCGGGCGGAAGCGTATATTCAGGCCCGTGACGGTAAGGATAAACCTGACTGGATCAAGGATGGCGCACATCGTTTGTATTGCCCATGCTGCGTTGATAAGGGCCATTTATCACGCCATAAGGGTGTACGTGCCCATGATCGCCCGTATAAGAACTATTTGGGCGAAAAAGAGATCATGCATCGTCCCGCTGCTTTTGAAAAACGACATGATGGGTTGGATCATCTGGATGATTGTACATTTGCCAATCGTTACACCCCGTTTGACCCGAAGGCGCATGTTTCAGGCGATGAAATTGCCGAACGTCGTCGTGAGCTTGATAAGCAGTTACATACAATCTCTATTCCGACTAATGATATTATCACGATGCCGCCGCGCCGTATTCGCGGGTATAGGCAGGATGCCGATGTATTCGGGCCGGTGGACGAGGGCGGGATTGACCCGCGCTCCACACGACCATCGACGAAAGCGCCGCCATTAAGCACGATTGATGATATTGCATCGTTTATTATCAAGCACCGCCATGATCCCGATAAATGGAATGAGAAGTTGTTAGGGACACCGGAAGGTCCGCAAAGCCTGAATGAGATGTTTTTAAACTCCAATAAGGCGGTGACGGCACATTGCCAGGAACGCGCACGGCAGGAAAAGGGAGCAGGGCAGGTTCTGGTCTCGCTTTTGCCTAATCGTATTCCGCGTTTCTGGGAGGGATGGAATATGCCCAGCCATCCTAGCGGTAAGCTTGTGGTTATGTTCGCCGCCCAAAACGAGACTGCCGCCGAGCATTTGGAAACGCTGTTTAGCCCGAAGGGCCGCGGAAGCGGTGATCGTGTGCTCGCGTACGGGCTTGCCGATCTGCGCGGAGACGGGCGTGCGGAGATAAAAATCTATCGCCCCGAGCAGGTTACGAGCTGGCAGGAGCCAAGCCCGCAGATATCTATGTTTTGAGCATAATTCTACACGCTCCAACAATTTGACATAATTGATAAAAATCGGTACATTCTAGGCTCAATATCACAGTGAGAACGAATGCCTGAACGCGATGACAATATCGAGGGCTTTAATGCCAAAGCCTATGAAGAGCAGAACCGTAATAGTTCGCTGAAATTTCCGCGCGTGCCTGTTCTGGATGATCAGGGTAACCCGACCGGCGCTACGATCTCTCCTGCCGAGTATGATGACGCTACGCATAAGGATAAAATCGGTTGTCCTTGCTGTCTGGCGAAACTGATCGCTGCGGGATCGAAAGACGAAGAGGGGGGCCAATACAAAATTCAAGGTACGTTTGACGGTCAACGTCATTTCCGCAGTAAGAGCCTGAAAGACCATAAAGATGAATGTGCTTTTGGCCATGATGATACAGGTGTACGTACACGCGCATTTAAAATGCTCGAGTTTCTTAATACCGATGGACCAAAGCGTCTGAACTGGAATTTCATGAATGGTGATCGCCAACCCCGCTATGCAGAGGGGCATCAGGATGTTGCGCTTAGGCGTTATAAAGAGACACCTGCGCAAATGCGTACGCGTCTTGAAAATATAGAAGCGATTGACCCAAAAACCTATGAAGCGACGTATTCGGTTAAGACAGCCCGCGAGGCAGCCTCTATGGTTGCGATGATCCGTACAATGGATGATCCGGAGAAAGTTTATGAGAGCATTGATGTGATTTCGCAAGGTAAAGCTTTGCCGTTATCTGAAATGATTGCCGGTGAAGACTGGGTCGGTTTAGGGGCGTTGACGCAGATGCGCGAAGAGCTGGGTTTGAGTATGCCCGTGGTTGTGACAGCAGATACCGAGAACGCCCAGATTGTTAAAGATTTTGCAGGATACACATTTGTGATTCCCGAGCAGATCCGTATCGGCATGGATGCTGAGGGTAATGTGCAGGGATACCGTTTGTTAATTGCGACCACAGATGAGAAAGCCGCCGAAGCATTGGTGCGCGGCGATAAGGTCGCGATGCAGGGATATTCAGCGCTGGATGCAGCGTTTTCGAATAGGCCGGAGTTTCAACAGGAAATCGACGTTAATCAGGATGGTCGTCATGATCGCTTGATTTTGGTTCATGTACGCAAAGCGGATCATGTGTCTCCGATTACGGCGAGCTTTGAAACGAAAATGGAAGAAAATCCTGTATATAGCGCCGATTATGATCGCGCAATGCAGCCTGAGCCCGAAGAGCCGGAGTATGATCCCGATGATCCATCAACATGGGATCGTGGGGACTATGACGATTATCGAGCTTAGAGTATGAATTTGCTCAAATCAGCAGATTTCACCAATTCTTCGACATGTTCACGAACATAATCAGCCGTAATAACAACGGTTTCGCCGCCACGGTCGGATGCCGTGAAGCTGATTTCTTCGAGTAGCTTCTCCATGACGGTGTGCAAGCGACGTGCGCCGATATTCTCGACATTTTCGTTTACTTCGAAGGACAGACGGGAGATTTCGTCAATCGCCTCGTCCTCGAATTCCAGTGTGACTTTTTCTGTACCGATTAGCGCGGTGTATTGTTTGATCAGGCTGGCTTCCGTGTCCTTAAGGATGCATTTGAAGTCTTCTTCGGTCAGGGCGCGTAGCTCGACACGGATCGGCAAGCGTCCTTGAAGTTCAGCGAGCAGATCGGATGGTTTGGCGTAGTGGAATGCGCCGCTGGCGATGAATAGGATATGGTCGGTTTTTACAGGTCCATGTTTCGTGGTTACCGTTGTGCCTTCGATCAGTGGCAGCAGGTCGCGTTGTACGCCTTCGCGGGAAACATCACCGCCTCGTACGTCCTGTCGTGCTGCGATCTTGTCGATTTCATCAAGGAAAACAATACCGTTTTGTTCAACCAGATTGACGGCGTGTTCGACGACTTTTTCCTCGTCGAGAAGTTTATCAGCCTCATCGCGCATAAGAATTTCGTAGCTTTCATCAACGCGCATTTTCTTTTTCTTGGTGCGGTCGCCGAATGCCTTGCCGAACAGGTCGCTCATATTGACCATAGACATTGATGTGCCGGGCATGCCGGGGATGTCCATCATGCCGCCCATCGGGTTCGAATTATCAATGATGTCGACTTCGATTTCACGGTCGTTTAATTCACCGGCGCGGAGTTTATCGCGGAAATTCTTGCGGGTGCCTTCACCGGAAGTTTCACCGACCAGCGCATCAAGTACACGTTCTTCGGCATAGATTTCAGCCTGTGCCATTACGGTTTTGCGCATTGAGTCGCGGGTCATGTGGATGGCATTTTCAGTCAGATCACGGATGATCGATTCGACATCTTTACCGACATAGCCGACTTCGGTGAATTTTGTGGCTTCGACTTTGACAAACGGCGCTTGTGCGAGTTTCGCAAGACGGCGGGCAATTTCAGTTTTACCGACACCTGTCGGTCCGATCATCAGGATGTTTTTCGGGTAAACTTCTTCCTGTAAGTCAGGATCAAGTTGCTGTCTGCGCCAACGGTTGCGTAAAGCCACGGACACCGCCTTTTTCGCATCGTTCTGACCGATGATGAATCGGTCCAGTTCGCTGACGATCTCACCCGGGGAGAAGGCTGGAATTTCGTAAGTATCAGAAGTATCGGGTTTCAGGGCCATAAATTCATTCAATGTGTCGGTTATTGCACCGACACATATAAACGAGATGCTCGTTAAATCAAGGGTATGATTGCATTATGCCGCTTCAGCAGATGGTGTGTTCTGGACAGCTGCCGCTTTCATATAGCGTTCGTTTTCCAGCGATCTGTTCAAAGCTTCGGCCATGTCTTCGGCGCTGCGGAAGATTGATTTATCAGTATTCGCGTTGACGGTTTTTGTTTGACCGTTGAAGTTTACGAATTCCAAAGAACCGTCATCATTTGCGTTTACGCCCAAGACATCTTCTTTGTTCATGCCTGCGATATGGCCAATCTGGCTGTAGAGGATGTCACCGAAATGGATCAGGCCGAGATCATCAGTTTTGTTGATGTCGATTTTGTATTCATCCTGAACCGCGCCGTGTTCACGTGCATTGTTACGGACAAAGTCCTGCGCCGCGTGGCAAACATGCTCGTGACCATCAACTTCACCGAATTTCGCGCGGAGTTTGCTCAACGCTGTATCGATGCTGGCTTTTGCGCCACGTGAATAAGGGATCGTGATTCTCTTTGGACCAACTGTTTCAGGGTCTTTGTATGTAACCTTGATGACGCGGTCTTTGCCGTTCTTAGGTAAAGGTACATCGATGTTGTCGATAGCGTCCGGATCAAGACTGTCGATTTTATCGTTAAGACAGGTAAGTTTTTTATCTGTGAAGGCGTTTTCTTTATCGCGGGCAGCCATAGCAACGACGTTGTCTGTGCTGAAGGCATGTTTGGCGCGAACACCAACGCGATGTGCTTTTAAGTCTTTTAATGCTTGCTTGATGGCATCGACAGATTCGAATTTTGTGCCTTGTGCTTTCAAATCCAAGGAATCGATTTTCGCGAAAACCTTGTTTGGATCAGCGTCGAGAACATCATCGATGTCGATGTTCTTTTGTTTGAGCAAGATCGCGTTTGTGGCTTTCATCAAGTCTGTTTCGCGGGCAGGCTTGGATGGTGTAGATGCGGCTTGTGTTGGTTCGCCATCATCATTTGCGGCCTGCGCCTGTGGTGCTGCTTTCGGGCCGTTCTGCAAGGCGGCAACGATTTTTGGTGCCATGCCTTGATAGTGATTATTCGCGATAGCGGCTTGCTCTGCGTATTTTTTAAGAAATTCCGGTGCGTTGTCACCTTGTGAAGCCACAATCTCTGTAAAGCGGTTTAATTCCGTTTTCAGA
>CAYGQG010000028.1:0-17193 GCA_964351955.1 uncultured Micavibrio sp.
CAGCTATGTCGTCGGTGCGATCGTATTTGCCATTCTGGTGATTGTGAACTTTGTCGTTATCACCAAGGGTTCGGGACGTATCGCGGAAGTCGCAGCGCGTTTTACATTGGATGCGATGCCCGGCAAACAAATGGCAATTGATGCCGATTTATCTTCCGGCCTTATTGATGAAGACACCGCCAAAAAACGACGATTGAAGCTGGAACAGGAAAGCACGTTTTTCGGAGCCATGGACGGTGCGGCGAAATTCGTGCGCGGTGATGCGATTGCAGGATTGTTAATTACCTTTGTGAACATTGTCGGGGGGATTGTCATCGGCACAGTTTCTCAAGGCATGTCTATCGGTGATGCGGCATCCACCTACACCGTTCTTACGATTGGTGACGGTCTGGTCAGCCAGATTCCTGCTCTGATCGTATCTGTTGGTGCGGGTTTGCTGGTTTCAAAAGCAGGTGTTGACGGCTCGGCAGAAAAAGTACTGTTCGAGCAATTTGGTGCCTATCCGCGAGCGATGGTGATGAGTGCGGTGCTAATGTTTGCCCTTGGCTCTATTCCCGCGGTTCCCGCGATGCCGTTTTATATTCTGGCGATTGTGACCGGCGGTTTGGCGTATTTTGCTTTTCAGAACCAAACGAAAATACAAACCGCGCTTAAAGCAGCCGAAGCGGCTACCGCTATGCCCGGTCAACCGGGCAGCGCCGTGCCTGCCGAAGAACCGATTTCAAAAGCCTTGGCGATGGACACGATCCGTTTGGAAATGGGGTATGGTTTACTACCACTGGTGCAGGGTGAAGGCGGCAACAAACTCACCGACCAAATCAAAGGGTTGCGTCGTCAATTAGCCGAGGATATGGGCTATGTTCTGCCCGCTGTGCGTATTCAGGATAACTTACAGCTCCCCGCAAACAGCTATGTCGTGCGGGTAAAAGAAATTGAATCAGGGCGCGGCGATGTCCGCCCGAATATGATGATGTGTATGGATCCGACAGGGGCGCAAATCAGCCTGCCGGGTGAAAGCACGACAGAGCCGACCTTTGGCTTACCCGCGATGTGGATTGACGAGCAATACCGCGAAGAAGCCACGTTCAAAGGGTATACTGTTGTTGATGCGCCGACCGTCATCACCACGCATATTACCGAGATCATCAAAGACAATATGCCTGACCTGCTCAACTATGCAGAGACGCAAAAGCTGCTCGACGAGTTGCCGAAGGAATACCAGAAGCTCGTGGCGGATGTCGTGCCCGGTCAGATCAATGTCGGCAGCTTGCAACGCGTTCTACAAAATCTTTTGGGCGAGCGTGTATCGGTACGCGATCTGCCGACCATCCTCGAAGGCATTGCCGAGGCTACAGGTTACACCAAGAATATTTCCCACATTACCGAGCATGTGCGTTCACGATTGTCGCGCCAGCTTTGCGACTCCAACACCAACCCTTCGGGTGTTGTGCCCTTGGTGACGTTGTCACCCGATTGGGAGCATGCCTTCGCCGAAGCGCTTATGGGTGATGGCGAAGACAAACAACTGGCGATGCCGCCAAGCAAGCTACAAGACTTTATCGGTGAAGTTCGCGAGCGTTATGATGAATTATCCGCACAGGGCGAAGTGCCCGTACTGCTGACCTCCCCGGGTATTCGTCCCTATGTGCGTAGCGTGGTTGAGCGTTTCCGCCCGCAAACGGTGGTGTTGTCCCAGAACGAAATCCCCCCGAAAGCGCGGATCAAAACCCTTGGGCAGATTTAGCGCGTAGCCGCAGCTAATTCCAAATTCAAAGTTTCTACAGGTAGGGCGTGATCGAATGTAGGCGTATCAGGCGGTGTTTCACCCAAAATTTTCAAAGCTTTTACATCGTCCCTGATCTCGTCTAAAGCCAGTTGAATGTTTCTGGTAAAACCACCCAATATATGTTCATTATCTGCGGCAACACCCGCCCGATCCATCGCACGTTCAGCAATCGCCTTGGCGAGGGGGTGGCCATCGGGGTTGAGCGTTATTCCGCCTGCACCCGCCATTGTGTGACTTATATCCGCCCAGATGCCGATCATTTCAGCAGGGCTCAAATTTTCATCGTTCAGCATGTGCTCCCAATCGCCTTCGAACATTGTTTCCATTATGCCAACAAACTTGTAGGCATCATCTGCATCGGTTATGCCTGCACCCTCATTTGTGAAACGATTGTAGAATTTTTCGGCGATGTCTCCCAATTTTTCATCACGCACAGCAGGGTCTTCGGTCGTCAATATATCGCGGAGATGCCCGTTCATCTCCAAGGTCTCTTTGACCTCGGCGGCGTCCAAATTTTTCACTTCGTCTTCTGCTTGTCTTCGATCGAATTCGGCTTTTAATTCCGTGATCGACATATCAGATAAATCTTTACCTGCCATAACCCCCCCTAAAAAATGATTTTTTTCTTATACTTAGTACCAAGACTACATAAAGAACCTTAACGATCTGTTAATATTTCATGCACAACAGTCCGTATCGGTAATCCACAGACATATCCCGCTTTTTATGGGCAATAAGTGTGTGCTACACTGTTTTATGAATATACTTAGTAACTACAGGATGTCTGTACCTATATGCGGCTAAAATCCTTTTATGCCAAAACCATGACAGAGGCGATGCAAATGGTCCGTGAGACACTCGGCGAAGATGCAATCATTGTTGCCACCCGCGAAGAGCGCGGCGGCAAGGCTGTGCGTGTGACTGCGGCGATTGATCCAAACGACTATGACGAGCGCAGTTATGGCGAGCCGGCATTCGAGACGCATGGTCACAAAATGCCGTCCTCTGCCGATACATGGTTACAATATGATGACGAGGAAGAAGAAGGCGCGGTTGCCGAAGAAGTGACCGATGCGATGCTTCGCCATGCCGTACCCGAAGATGTCATGGACCAAATTCTATCCTGCGCGACCGTTGTCGGGTTCGAACAACCGGGTGTTGCGCTTGTTGCCGCGCTTGAACATTTATTCCAGTTTACCCCCCTATCACAAAAAGCCGCGAACAAAGCGATGATGTTTGTCGGTCCGCCCGGTTCAGGCAAAACATTAGCCGTTGCCAAAATCGCAGCCCGCGGCGCGATGAATGGTTTGAAGATGGGCGTTATTACAACCGATACCGTACGCGCGGGCGGGGTCGAACAGCTTGCGTCTTTCACCAAACTTCTGCGCATTGATTTGAAAAAGGCCGACGGGTCGGCGCAATTGCACGAACAGATTCTATGCTTAATAGCCTGCGATCAAATACTGATTGATACTTCGGGTATCAACCCGTTCGATACGAACGACATTCGTTCATTGGCCAAATTGATCGGTGCAGACGAAATCGAGCCGCATCTGGTTCTCGCCGCCGGTATGGATGCCGAAGAATCAGGCGAGATGGGCCGCGTCTTTTCCACGATCGGCGCACATAAATTAATACCGTCGCGCATTGATATGGCACGCCGTTTAGGCGGAATTCTATCCGCTGCGCATCATGGCGCTATGAGCTTTTCCGATGCGGCCAATACGCCGAAAGTCGCGGATGGCTTGCTTCCTATGACACCGAAGACCCTCGCAAAGCTGCTGATGCCGCAAGCGTATAAAGATAGCGTTGTCAATTTGTCCGAAACAACCGATAATGATTCCGCGGCTTCGGGATCATCATCCAAACGCCGAGCAGGAACACGTCAATGAGCCAGACCACGACTTCAAAAGATAAGAAAACCGCGCCGCCGACATTTCGCCGCGCCAAGAACGTTATCGCTGTTGCCAGTGGTAAGGGCGGCGTTGGCAAAACATGGTTCTCGGTTACGCTGGCGCATGCCCTGACAAAGATGGGTAAAAAAGTTCTCTTGTTTGACGGTGACCTCGGCCTTGCGAATGTTGATGTACAGCTCGGCCTGATGCCGAAACGTGATTTGAACGATGTTATTCGCGGACGTTTGAGCCTTGATAAAGTCGTACAGCATTTCGAAGATGGTGAGTTTGACATTATCGCCGGACGTTCGGGACAAGCATCATTATCCGCCCTGCCGAGCCAGCGTCTTGCGCATTTACGTGACCAGCTTCTTGAAGTTGCCGATGATTACGATGTGGTGATTGCCGATCTGGGTGCAGGTGTTGACCGCACCGTGCGCATGCTTTCCGCAACAGCCGTTCGTACCATCCTTATAACCACCGACGAGCCGACATCGCTGACCGATGCTTATGCGTTTATCAAGCTTGGCAACGCGGCGGGTATGTCGAAGAATGTTTCCATTGTTGTGAACAATGTTCCGAGCGAAGCCGAGGGCGAGAAGACCTATAAAACCTTACTTAAGGCTTGCTCAAACTTCCTGCGCTTGAAGCCGCCATTGGCTGGCATGATCCGCCACGACCCGAAGGTAAAAGATTGCATCCGTCATCAGACCCCTATTCTTATCCGTTCGCCCAACACGCAAGCGGCAGAAGATGTAGAGGCGATTGCCAAGCATGTCTGGAAAGCGTTGAAAGACGAGAACAAAGCCAAGGCCAGCGCCTAAGCTTGCCGTTTCGCGGGTTTGTGTTCCCGCATCGCTTATTATCCTGTAAAATAGAAGTATGACCGAAGCCCAGTTCCCCTCAGGCCCACGTAATGTGGCGCAGGCGATACAAAACGCGAGCAATACAGAAACCAATGCGCGTGCCGTTACTTTGCCCGAAGCCATTCAGGCCGAGGCGCATGCGCGAGGTGAAGAGTTGCGTTTACGCGGAGAGGTTATTCGCAGCAATCAGGACGGCTCTGTCACTGTGCGCACCGATCGCGGTGATATTGATTTACAGGCTGACAACCAGCGCTCCACCCCGCCGCGCGGGCAAGAGGTGGAGATCCTCGTTCCCACACAGCGTGAGAGTACGGCGAAGCAGGACATTCCTGTAGAGATACGACACGCATCCCCCGAGCAAACGCAGCAGCGAGCATCATCAACCCCGGTAAATGTAGAGGTGCGCAGCGATACGCCGCCACCGCCACCACAAACCGCGCCGCCAACAGAGCAACCCGCACAGCCGCATAACTTACCTGCGGAAGGTTCGGTTGTACGCCTGCAACCCACAACGCCGCAGACGGTACAGAACCTTCCCCCTGCCCTCCCTGCTGAAACAAGCGTCAGCACCCTGCCGCAACGCGTTGAATTTCAAGCGCAAATCATTGCTTCTGAAGCGGTTTCTCAACTACAGACAGCATTAACAAATACGCTACAGACAGCACCGCCTATTACACTGGACTCGACCGCGCCTATCACCAATCTGGTTACGAATTTACAGAGCCCGGCGATTGTCAGGCTAAGCGAAGTGAGCACACCCATTCCGCAAGGTCTGCCGCAATCAATTGCGAATATAGTCAGCTCTATTTCCCGCGCTCTACCGAATGCAACGGGGCAAAATGCTGATGTTCAAGGCACTTCGCCGCGTGCCTTTATTGAGAGTGCCGTTGTACCGTCCGTCACCCCAAACATAGCAGAGACAGTATTGACGACACCGATTACAGCTACCGCGCCGCAGCCATTGCCGTTAAATACCCGCCCTGCGCCGCTAGATGTCCAGATTAACCAGATCGTTCCGCCAGCAGTTACCGTTAACACTCCTGCGACTTCTATTGAGGTGCAAGCATCGCGAACCATTAACCCATACATACCTGTTGCGATTGATTCCGTACCCGCGCCCGAGCGCCTGATCACACAAAACCAGAGCGCGCCTGCTTTAACGGGCGTGGTAACAAATATCACGCAAGCGCAGCTGCCCGTTGTGAGCGTTGTGTTTCCGCAAATTTCCAGCGAGCAGCTTTTTACCCTGCAATTCCCGACAGAGAACGTCACGATCGGAACGCAGATACAGGTGACCCCACTGGCGAATAGCGATGGTTCAGCATTGTTAAGCGCCGCAGCGGCAGGGCAGAACGTTCCTCTCACCGCCGTATTACAGCCCGCGACGCAATGGCCCGCAATTGAAGAAATTTTGCAAAGCCTTGCCCGTAACGCGCCGCAAGCCGCGCAAAGCATATTGAATGTGACACCGTCGCCATCCAGCCCTGCGCAAATGAGCCCCGCTATTTTATTTTTCGTCGCAGCGGTGCGCGGTGGCGATATCGCTCAATGGCTGGGGGAGAAAGCACAGAATATCTTGAAGTTGCAAAAAAGCACCAAAGCGCTCTCGAAGCTGGGTAGTGAAAGCCAGATGCTGGGGCGTGTGTCATCCGAGACATTTTCCCAAGACTGGCGGGCGATGAATATTCCGATGCTTTGGCAAGGTGATCTGCATAAAGTCGCGCTTTATTATAAGCATGACCGCGAGCAGTCGGATGACGAGCAGTCTAAGATCAACAGCACACGATTTGTATTCGACCTCACGCTAGAGAATATGGGCAATGTTCAACTCGACGGGTTGTTCCGCCCGCAATCAGAAGCCGGAACGCGGCTTGATCTGGTTGTGCGTACGGAAGAAATATTTTCGAAAGCCACACAAGGCGAGATGCGCAGGCTGTACGCCAGTGCGCTTAGGGACAGTCAGGTTACGGGAGAGCTATCGTTCCAGAACCAACCCGATAGCTGGGTGACCATTCACGCAAAACATCATGATGGTCTGTCGGTGCAATCCTAGTCGTCGGCAATTTGCCGTAGGTATCCGTCGATTGCGATTTCATCCAGTGTGGTCGATTCTCGTTTATCGACTTTCTCCTGCTCTTCGTCCAAACGACGTTCATGCGTGATTTCAATCTTTTTCAACTCGGCAAACGATAGGCGCATATCTTCGCGCGCAATTTCTATGCGGGTTTCCAATTGCGTCGTTTCTGCATCAATGTCCTCGACCCTTTCATGGACCGCTTCGGAATACGGCCCGAAATAAGACAGCATCTCTACGCCGAAATCCTTGAGCTTCTCTTGCTCCTGATCGAGGGTTTCCAGTAATTCTGTTTTTTGATTTGCCAGATATTCGGCCTGCCGATAGAGGTCGGCAACCGCCTTTTGCTTTTGCTCAAGGTCGTGCTTACGAACGCGTATAAGCCCCGTTAAATCCGCCATTTAATACCCCCAATTGGACGCAATATAACCGACAAAAGACATAGCCATAAAAATAATGATGATCGCGCCAATCCAACCGACGACGGGTGCAGGCAAAACTTTATTGAGCAGCATCATAAAGAAAATAACAGGTGAGAGCACCACCCCGACAACCAGAATAGCGACGAAGGAATCGAGCAGTTCGCCTCCCACACTTGTCCATTGCCCGTTAATCGTAAATGCAATAAACGCCATCACCGCCGTGGCGATAAGCATAAACTTCATCAAGGTCGCGTTATTCTTATTTTGTTTTTTATGCATAAGCATGCCGGCAAGCATGTCTTTTACCACCGGCGGAATTTCATCCGCGTTTTGGGACAGCAGATCGATTTTCGACGGCTCGTTTCGGTCATATCTGGCGGGATTTTTTTCATACGAAACCCCGTTATCATCATTGTGCTTCACCTTACGAACCGACTCTTGGCCTCGCTTCTGTATTGTCTGATATCTTTTACGCATATGGTATCCCCAATATACTTGCGAGTTCGGCAAAGCCTTCCTCAATGAAAGTTTTCTCTTCCTTGTTTTGTCGTAAGAAATCTTCGATTTGCGGGTACAAGACCAGCGCTTCATCAACAGCCGGATCAGAGCCGCGACGATATGCACCCAAACGGATCAACTCGGACATATCTTCATAGGTCGTTACGACTTGTTTGGCGCGGGTAATAATTTCGTTTTGTTCCGTCGTCAACACATCGGGCATTGCGCGGGATATAGATTTCAAAACATTGATCGCGGGATAGCGACCACGGTCGGCGATTTCGCGTTCCATCATGATGTGCCCGTCAACAATCCCGCGCACGGAATCGGAAATTGGCTCATTGGAATCGTCACCTTCGACCAGAACCGAAAACAATCCTGTAATAGAGCCTTCGCCCTGCAATCCCGGTCCGGCACGCTCAAGAAGGCGTGCAAGCTCACCGAAGGTGGTGGGCGGATACCCTTTTGATGTTGGTGGTTCGCCCGCCGATAACCCAATTTCGCGCTGGGCCATAGCAAAACGTGTGACAGAATCAATCAGGCATAGAACTTGTTTGCCTTGCGATCGGAAATATTCCGCCGTTGCCATCGTGACATAAGCGGCCTGCCTGCGCATTAATGCGGGTTCATCGCCCGTTGCGACAATCACGACCGAACGGGCAAGACCTTCTTCGCCCAAATCATCTTCGAGGAATTCTTGCACCTCACGGCCACGTTCACCGACCAGACCGATCACAGATACGTCTGCTTTTGTATATCGCGCCATCATAGAAAGCAGCACGGATTTACCAACACCCGAGCCGGAGAAAATCCCCATACGCTGCCCCTGCTTCATCGCCAAAAACGTATTTACGGCGCGCACACCCAAATCGAGTTGCGGCCCAAGACGTTGCCGTTCATGCGGCGGCGGCGGTTTGTTTTTCAAAGGGATTGGATGCGCGCCTTTAGGCAACGGCCCTTTGCCGTCAATCGGTTCACCCAGCGCGTTGATCACACGACCCAGCCAGCGGTTATCCGGCATAATGACAGGTTGGTTATCCTGAATATAGGCTTTGCAGCCCAAACCGACACCTTCGAGCATGCCAAACGGCATCAAAAGCGCGTGATTATCCTTAAACCCCACCACTTCGCACGGAATGTTCACACCGTCACGCGGGCGCAAATGCACATGCGATCCGATCGAGAGTGTGCTCCCGAAACCAGCGATTTCCACCAAAAGCCCGAGGATTTTAGTGACTTCGCCATATGTTTCAGTGTGGGTCAGCCCAGAAGTGCGGGCCTGCATTTGTTCGGCCAAACGATCCATAGTTCTATTATACGCGATACTTGCGCCGCAAACGAGTGTCTTGTGCCGCTAAATTCGTATGCGGGCTGAATAAAAAGTTGACATAAAACCAACAAACTTGCTACGAATTCTGGAAAATAACTTCAGGACCGCCATGCGCATACTTGTTTTGGACAGCGATGCCAACGACCAAAAGATTCTTTCAAAGGCTTTGAAAGAAGAAGGTTTTGATGTCTACAACACACCCAGCGCGGAAGATGCGATTGATCTGGTGCGCAGACGCTTTGATTTTGACCTGCTGGTAATGGACTACCAATTGCACGACAAAAGCGGCCTTTCCACAATTAAAACCCTCCGCAGCAACCACTTTGGTCGCCCCATAATTGTTACCGACATTAACTCAACACCCGAAGACCGTGCACGCGCGATGAATGCGGGTGCTGATGTACTTATGGACTGGCCTATAGACAATCTGGAGCTTGCTGCCCGCGCTCGGGCGTATATTCGCCGTTATTACGGGCACGATTCCTCGTTCATTCAAACAGGCAATCTCTGCGTTAACATTGACACACAGGCCGTTACCGTTGATGGAGAGCCTTTACGTTTGACGCAGCAGGAATACCGCATGATGGAATTGCTGGCTTTGCGTAAAGGAAATGTACTGGAGAACGAGACTTTCCTTGATCATATGTATCATGACGGTGAAGAAGAGCCGGAAGCCAAGACAATTGATGTCTACATTTCCAAATTACGCAAAAAATTGAGAGAGGCCGGCGCGCTTGATGACCAAGGCAAGAGTCTGGTCCGTACTGTGCGTGGGCACGGATTTACTCTGCGTGATGTTAAATCTTCCCAACTACAGATCGCGATGCAAACCGCGCATGATGCCAGCCCCGATGTTGATGCACCGGCTATGGCTAAAGCCGCGGGGACAGCCTTTCAGGCTGAAAACGCCCCCGATTACGCCGATACAGACCATAAACTGGTCGCTGTAAAATAAATTCGGGACCGCCCCCGAAAAAAATCTTCAAATAAAGAATTTGTTAACTTTGTTAATGTTTGTTAATATGGTTGTTAAGAAAGATTAATAGCGGATTACTCTGCGGGTTCCCCACCCCACCCCGTTATTAACGCGAAACGAACTGGACAAATGGGATAACGCAAAGGAATCAATAAGATGCGCGTATTATTAGTCGAAGACGACACCTCAACAGCCAAAAGTATCGAATTGATGCTTAAATCCGAAGGCTACATCGTAGACACAACGGATCTGGGCGAAGACGGCCTCGAAATCGGTAAGATTTACGACTATGACATCATCATTCTCGACCTCATGCTGCCGGATATGGACGGTTATGACGTTTTGAAAGCGTTGAGAGACGCGAAGGTGGAAACACCGATCCTTATCCTTTCCGGTCTTACGGAACTGGATAACAAAATCAAAGGCCTCGGTTATGGCGCAGATGACTATCTGACCAAGCCGTTTGACAAGCGTGAGCTGATTGCCCGTATTCAGGCGATTGTCCGCAGATCACAAGGTCACTCACAAAGCATTATCGAAACAGGCAAGGTCAAGGTGAACCTTGATACTCGTACCGTGGCTGTAAATGATCAGCCCCTGCACTTAACAGGTAAGGAATACGGCATTATTGAATTGCTGTCCTTGCGTAAGGGCACGACGCTGACCAAGGAAATGTTCCTTAATCACCTTTATGGCGGTATGGACGAGCCGGAAGTTAAGATCATTGATGTGTTTATCTGTAAGCTTCGCAAGAAGATTCAGGACGCAGCCGATGGCGATAACTACATCGAAACCGTTTGGGGACGTGGCTACGTGCTTCGCGACCCGCAAGAGACGACGCAAGCCGCTAACGGTTAAGTTTATAAAAAATTCAAAGAATACCTGTCATATGGCAGGTATTTTTTTGTCTGCATTCTTGGTATCTTAAAAAACATGAAATGGAATTTACCCAATATCCTGACAGTTGCGCGGTTGCTTTTATTGCCACCGATGATCCTGTTGTTCTTTATCCCCTATGCTTGGGCGGCGTGGACGTGCCTTGCGCTATACGTAATCGGGGCGATTACCGATTTCCTCGATGGATGGATCGCGCGCAAATATAACCAGCAAACGGAATTCGGCGCGTTTATGGACCCGCTGTCAGATAAAATTTTCGTGATTACGATTTTGTTGATGCTGGTGGCGGTTGAACGGTTGGACAGTTTTTGGGTTTTGAGCGTAGTGATTATCATCATCCGTGAATTCGCCGTTGCGGGCGTTCGGGAATTTATGGGCAGTAACAATATGAAACTGCCCGTGACCAATCTGGCGAAATGGAAGACCACAATGCAGATGGTCGCGACAGCGGTTTTGATTGTCGGGCCGTTTATCTGGATGGGGCAGTTAGTCGGTTCTTTATTATTGGCTGGTGCATCCGTGATTACCGTGATTACGGGCTGGGCCTATATGAAGAAGGGTTTCGAGTTTTTGAAAACACTCAAAGACTGAAACCTTTTAATCCATCGCTACAGGTCCGTCCTTCAACTTGCTAAAACTAGCAACATCCACGCCGTGTTTCGGATCACCTTGTAAATACGCTTCCACCCAAATACCTTGTGTCGGCTTGAAGTGGCGACGTACAGCGCGCAACGGCATCGGTGGCTGTGTGCCTCCGCTACCCGGGCGTTTTTCTTCCGTATAATATTTCGGCTGACGCGGGGCAACGACATGATGCTCAAAAAACGGCATACGACCGCGCTTCTCGCGTTGTGCTTGCATTTTTTCCGGCGGCGTATGCGTAATGATCGTCGAACGCGGGTCGTTATAGCGCGTGAGAAGAGGCCCAAGACGCTTAAGAGCCATTGCCGAACGATTGTCGATATAGCTGCGGCCCAACGCGTCATGCGCAACACCGTCCCATGCTCTGCGTACATTCGGACCGGCCACAAATGAGCCCAGATATTCGAGCTGTCCCGTATCGCCCATACGCCATTTAGGACCAAAGCCCAGAGCGCGGAAACGGTCTTTCTCCATACGATCAAACAAGGTGCCGTAATATTCTTTCTTATCGCGGCCTTGACCAAAGCTTTCGAATGCATGCATCAAGGTTCTGCTTTTTACGATACGACCGCTATTCGCATCGCGACCTGTATATTCGAATTCCAACAAACAATTTGGGAATGGCAGGCTGTAATCACCTTTCATGAAACGTGGTAAAGCGCCTCTGATTTCAGGGTCCAAAGGCAAGTCCGTTTCGGGAATAAAGAATTTATCCGCGCTGGCCAATGAAGCAATTAGCTCCTCGGGATGCGGTGCTTTTTGATTGCCGATATACGGGAACATCTGATCTCCGCGCTTAATCGCATCAATCAGATTATGGACCGAACCAAGGACGCTTGATTTTTGTTGGTTACCGCTTTCGAGGATGACCTTCATCTTGCCGAATTTCATGAAATCTTCGCGCGACATGCCCAGATTGGCACATAAGTGCAGATATGATTCCTCATCATCACAGACAAACAGAAACTTGTTATACCCATCCAGCGGCATCACCGCCTCAAGCAGAGGTTCTGCACCTTCGGGGTTATGAACGGGAATAGTCAGCGTATCCGCTGTGCTTTTCGCAAAGTTTGCAGCCAGAGAACCTTTTGAGGTTGCCGATAGCGGAATATCCGGCTCCAGCATATTCAGGCGAACACGATCAGTCAGTTCGCGAGCCTTTTTGTCACTTAAATCCTTCGCCAAAGTCACGGCGATAAGGCGCTGGTGGCCTTCATGGGAATGAACGCCAACGGCTGTAGTGCCTTCTTCTATAATACCTTCAAGCTTAAACATAGCCCTGTAATATCCGTCTATTTTCTATAATGCGGCGAAACATACCCCCTTTTTATGAAAAAAGCAATATTTGTGATTAACGTTTCGGAGCGCTGGAAGTTGTTAAAGAAATAGCGTAAACCAGTAATATGATTAATCTTTATCCGCTTGCACGTCCGATCCTGTTTCAGATTGAGCCTGAGAAGGCGCATAATCTTACGTTATTGCTTATGAAGCGCGGCTTGGTGCCCTGCGGCAAGCAAGCAAACGACCCGATGCTGGAGCAGACTTTATGGGGGCTGAAATTCCCCAATCCTGTCGGGTTATCGGCCGGCTTTGATAAAAATGCGGAAGTAATCGGCCCCGCATTTAAAATGGGCTTTGGCTTTGTCGAAGCAGGCACAGTTACCCCCAAACCACAACACGGCAATGATAAACCCCGTGTTTTTCGCGACCCTGCCAATGAGGCGGTGATCAACCGCATGGGTTTCCCAAATGGCGGTATGAATGCGTTTAAAGCGAATTTGGAAGCGTTTCTATCACAAAAAGACCGCCCACACGGTGTTGTCGGCTTGAATATCGGAATGAACAAGACGCAGACCGAGCCAGCGAAAGATTATGCGATATTGATCAAAATGCTCGGTCCGATGGCTGATTACATGACCATCAATATCTCGTCCCCCAATACGCCGGGATTACGCGATTTGCAAAAACGTGAACCGTTGCTGGAACTTTTAGATGCGGTAAAGGAAGAGCGCAAAAAAGCGTGTGGTGATCACCCCCCGCCTTTACTGGTAAAATTTGCGCCCGATCTGGATGAAGCGCAGCAAGAAGAACTGGCGCAGGTTGCGATTGAATCCGAAATCGACGGATTGATACTGGCCAATACAACACTGGACAGACCTGAATTCCTGAACGGTAAATTTCGCAATGAAAAAGGTGGGTTAAGCGGCCAACCTTTAACCGAAAAATCAACGACAGTCATACATAATTTCTACAAATTGACGGACGGAAAAATTCCGCTAATCGGGGTTGGCGGGATTTCGAACGGACGACAAGCGTATGAAAAAATCCGCGCCGGAGCATCATTGGTGCAGGTTTATACCGCGCTGGTCTTCAAAGGACCGGGGCTGGTTGAAGACATCAATGCCGAGTTACTCAAACTTTTAAAGGCCGATGGATATAGCAATATCTCAGAAGCCGTAGGAGCCGCGCATGGCTAGGGCGAAGAAAGCATCAGCCCGTCGGGCCAAGCTGCTTAAAAAGCCCTCACAGATTGTGAGCAACCTCCTGCTGATCTTTTCCGCGACCACGACGGCCCTGCTCGCCATGATTTCGATTGAATTCGGCTTGGTCGCGGCGGGTGTGTTTTCCTTATGTGTCCTGATCTACAACGAAGCGCGCCGCCGTCAGTTCTGGGAACAGGCCGCGAGCTATAAATTCAAAACACTTGCTGATGTTCAGGACATGCTGACGCGGGAAACCGTTTTAAACAGCAAAGCGATTGAAGAATTACAGAGCGACGGACAACAAACAAAGCGCGTTGTTAAAAACCTGCAAGATAAAGTTATCGAAACGCAAAACTCGAATGCGCCGATCTATCCTATCGCAACACAGCTTCCCGTTAAGGCCGAAGAGCCAGCAACATCGGTCGAGCCCAAGCCTTCCAAGCGGCCACCGATTGTTACCACATCGCTTGATGATGATACGTTGTCGGATACAGTTGTGCGGGAATTGGTTGAATACGCAGTGGACCTGAAGCGTGTTGATGTGTTCGTACAGCCGATTGTTCGCCTGCCGCAGCGTCAGACGCGATTTTTTGAGATTTACGCGCGTATCCGTGCCCGTGCGGGGCAATACATCCCCGCAGGACGTTATTTGCCGATTGCCGAGCAGGATAATAGCGATGAAGCGATTGATAATTTACTGCTGCTGCATTGCCTGAAAACCATTCGTGAGAGCGCGCATATCAAGAATGCAGCTCCGTTTTTTCTGAACATCAAAAGCGACTTGCTGCATGATGCGAAATTCATGAATGTGTTCCTCGCATTTATGGCGAAGAATAAAGACCTCGCACCACGTCTCGTTTTCGAGATCCGCCAGAGCGATTATGAATCCATGCCGACAAAGCTGCTTGAAGTTATGCGCGGACTTGGACGACTGGGCTGCGGATTTTCTCTCGATCATGTCGAGGATTTGAATATGAACATCGCCGATCTTCAGCATTTCAAAGTGCGGTTCATCAAGATTGAAGCAAGCAAGCTGCTGGACGCATCCAGAGGCGGTGAGTTCACCACGATGCATAAAAACAAGCGCAAGCTTGAAGGGAACGGAATCGGCGTGATTGTCGAGAAAATCGAGACCGAAGACCAGATGCGTGCCTTGCTCGATTTCGATCTGCATTACGGGCAAGGATTTTTATTCGGCAAGCCCGAACTTGAAGGCGCATATAAAGAGCGTGCCCGCGCCCGCCGTAAAGGTTGGCAGGAGACGGTGGCGTAATGCCGACAGATGCAGCCTCTCCCCTTTCCTCTCCTCCGCTTTTAAATGGCCTTCATGAAATCGTTGATCAATATGACGCGTTTATCCTCGATATTTTCGGCGTGATCCATGATGGCTTACGCCCCTTTCCCGGCACGATCCGCGCATTGGAAGGGCTACAGGAGATGGGCAAAGCTACGTGCCTGTTATCCAATTCGCCGAGGCGCGTGGATGGCGCGACGGGCCAGATGGAGATGATGGGCATTCCGCGCGACCTATATGATTATGCGGTCACTTCGGGTGAAGCGACGTATCAGGCGCTTAAACATCGTGATGAGGCGTTCGGTGACGATTGCTGGTTCATCGGTACGGTTTACGGGTCAGAGATCACTGAAGGTGTGGGGCTGAACGTTGTCGACGGGCCGGAAGATGCGCGCTTTATTCTGAACTCTATTCCAGGCACGGAGGCCAGTTCGGTTGAAATACTCAAAAAGCAATTACAGATAGCCGCAGACAAGCAGCTTCCCATGATCTGCGCCAACCCCGATCTGGTTGTGAATATCGGGTCGTCGCAACATGAATGCGCGGGCACATTCGCTTTGCTTTATGAGGAGATCGGCGGGCCTGTCATCTATCACGGCAAGCCGCATTTACCCGTATACGAAATGTGTTACGAGATGCTGGGGCGGCCCGATAAATCGAAGATTTGTGCTATCGGCGATTCATTTCATACCGACATTACGGGCGCGAACCGTTTCGGCATCGACAGCATCATGAATCTGGTCGGTATTCACTGGGACGAGATCATCACAAATGGTGATATTGATCCGCGCAAAATGCATGCTATGTTGAGCGCACAATCTACACACCCAACCGCGATGATGGCGGGTTTTGACTGGTAAACCCGTATATTAAAGAACAGGAGTTCACTATGAGATTGCTTTTACCGCTATTGGCTGCGTTTTTCTTTATCTCGCCCGCACAGGCCGAAGACGATCTGAAAACGCTGCAGGAGCAAGCTGATACAGCGTTTGAAATTATCGAAAGCGACGACAAAACAGAGGGTGTCGGTGAAGTTAAGCCCGTTCACGCGATTGCGCTTCACGGCGAGCCTAAATACGGCCCAGATTTCAAGCATGTTGACTATGTGAACCCCGATGCGCCGAAGGGCGGCACGCTAAAAGTGAACGCAATTGGTTCTTTTGACTCCCTCAACCCGTTTATTGTTAAAGGCACACCAGCAGCGGGATTGACCTTTATCCGTTCCGGTCTTGTCTATGAAAGCCTGATGCAGAATGCATGGGATGAGCCATTCACGCTTTATGGTGTAATCGCCGAAAGCATCGAAATGCCCGACGACCGTTCATGGGTTGCGTTCAATCTACGCCCGGAGGCGAAATGGGCGGATGGAAAACCGATTACCGCCGAAGATGTCGTATGGACGTATGAAATACTGCGTGATCAAGGGCAGCCGTTCTTCAAAGCGTATTACGGTGATATTAAATCAGCAGAAGCCTTATCCGAGCGCCGTGTGAAGTTCACATTCAACGTTGCAGGCAATGCCGAGCTGCCGTTGATTGTTGCGGAGATGTCGATCCTGCCGAAACATTACTGGACAGAAGAAGGACGCGTGTTTAACCAAACATCGCTCGAGCCGGCGTTGGGAAGCGGCCCGTATAAATTCGGTAAAATCGATGCAGGACGCAGTGTTGAATATGTTCGTCGTGACGATTGGTGGGGCAAGGACTTACCTTTTTTTAAAGGGTTCTACAATTTTGACCGTATTACCTATGATTACTACCGCGACAGCAATGTGGCGCTGGAAGCATTCTTTGCCGGCGAATTCGATGTACAACTGGAAAACACAGCAAAGCTTTGGGAAACCGCATATGATGCCGCGCCTGTAAAAGACGGTCGTATAATCAAAGAAGAAATCGCGAATGCACGCCCAGCGGGGATGCAGGCGTTTATCTACAACATCCGCCGTCCCGTGTTTCAGGATAAAGAAGTGCGCAAGGCGCTCGCCTATGCGTTTGATTTTGAGTGGTCTAACAAGCAATTTGCCTATGGCG
>CAYGQG010000029.1:0-16965 GCA_964351955.1 uncultured Micavibrio sp.
TCTCCCGAGTATCGAGATCGATTCATCAAGGCTTTCAGACGGCATCGCGATTATGGATTTGTTTGTTGAAAGCGGTCTGGTCGCATCCAAAGGCGAAGCCCGACGACTGGTCAAAGGCGGAGGCGCGAAATTGAACGATAACCCAATTAGCGACGACAGCATCACCGCCTGTGAAAACGATTTTGCCGAAGACGGATATATCAAGCTTTCCGCAGGGAAAAAGAAACACGCAATCGTGCGTGTAAAAACCTAGTCCTTCCATCAGCTCCTTAAACAAGGCTGATTGTTGGATCAGCCATTAGAAAGGGGCTGTACCATGAACAATATAATCCTATACGCACTCACGGTTTTGATCTGGGGATCAACCTGGTACGTGATTACCTTCCAGCTCGGAAGCGTTGATCCGTTGGTGTCCATTGCCTATCGCTTCGGCATGGCGGCGATTGTGATGCTCGGCGTATTGGCTGTCATGGGAAAACTCAAACCCCGCAACTACACCCGCAAGCAACATATGTTCCTCGCGCTGCAAGGGCTGTTCCTATTCTGTGTGAATTACTGGCTATTCTATATCGGCACGGCATACCTGACTTCCGGCCTTGTCGCGGTGATCTTTTCCACCATGACATTGATGAATATCGTCAATCAGGCATTGCTTTTTGGCATCAAGATCAAAAAACAGGTCGTTTTAGGTAGTTTTATTGGCTTAAGCGGGATTATCGCCGTATTTTGGCCCGAAATCGCCCATATGAACGGCAATGACGGCGTTATAACCGGTATTGTTTACTGTTTAGTGGCCAGTTATCTCGCCTCACTCGGCAATATGGCGGCCCTACGCAACAGCCGCGATGATATTCCGGTTATCGAGAGCAACAGCTACGGCATGGCCTATGGCACAGTATTCTGCTTCGCTATCATTTTCGTCAGCGGTATACCGATCACGTTTGACACAAGCTTCAACTATATCTGGTCGCTCGTATATCTCGCGCTGCTCGGCTCGGTCATCGCCTTTGCGTGCTACCTGACCCTGTTGAAAAACATCGGCGCGGATAAGGCGGCTTACGCTTCGGTCATGTTCCCGATTGTCGCGCTGATCATCTCGACCATATTCGAGGGCTATGTCTGGACACCCGAAGCCTTGCTCGGCATGGGACTGGTCGTAATCGGCAATGTCGTGGCAATGGCCAACCGCGAAGCGTTGCTACACTGGCGGCCTCGGCGGGCGAAGATCGTCTGCGGCGATAAAAGCGATGAAACTTAATTTTCGAACAGGATACGGCGCAAAATCCCCGGCGTTAAAACCGACAACGGGTTTACGCTGGTCTTGGGATCATCGCTATTACCTCTGAGGCTATAGGTCGCGGCAATTAATGCGCCCGTACCACCCGTAAGGATATCCCCGACCAGGGGTATCTCGCCAATGATCTTGTTCACACCCGATAGTGGAATGATCGTCCCCGTCACATCCAGCGTGTTGGCGGCGTTATCAAACGTCCCGTCAAAAGTAAGCCCCAACGCATTACCGGATGTACGACCGTCTTTAAGCACCAACATGCTGCCCTCTTGCCTGTACAACCAGTCAAAATTCGCCTCGAGCTTGCTGAATGAAAGCCCTTCCCCGTTAAGTGCCTGTGAAACACCGGGCAGCGAAAGTAAACTCAGCAACCGCGCCAGTGACGGAGCTTTAACAACCTTAAAATTCGTCATCTCCGCTGTACCGATAAGGTTTCTATCCAGCAACCACCCCTTTGGCTCGGCATAAATCACCAGCTTGCCGCCGCGAATATCGTCATACAGATCAAACGCCTTCAACGTCGCGCCCGCATTATCCGCCTCCATACGGAACACGCGCCGCCCCTGCTCATCGGGCTTATAACGTAAATAAACATCGCCACCACCCGCAATCGCATCCAGCTCTAATTGGTTGAACTTACCCTGCCCGTCCAGATCAGCATAAATCTGTCCGTACTGAATCGTTTCATCATCCGATGTGCGCATCGTATCGGCCTTGGCGGAAATCTGCATCGGCGGATTGTCATACGGTTCTTTAACAACCGCGCCATTACCAGCCTCTGCGCCACCTTGCCCGCCTTTCGGCTCACCGCCCCCAAGGAACGGACGAAGATCAAGATACTGACCGTTCATAATAAATTTGGTCAACCCCGAAGGCTCGACCTCAAAGTCCAGCGCACCAATCGTCTCACCGATTACCAGACGCGGAAACTTGCCGGACACCAACTCGTCCTCGCCATTCTTTTGCCTAAAATTCAGCGTTGAGGATTCAAGTATGAAAGTCGGCGCGCTGCCTTTCAAATCCTCTACTTTCTGAAGGGCATCATTTTTCAATACAGCTTTAAGCGACGCGCTCGCATCCAGACCGGCTGCTTTTTCATACTTAAACGGCTTGATGAAAAGCTGAGAATTTTTAAGATTGGCTGAAACGATCACATTCGCGTTTACGTTATCTGTTTCGGTATACACCACATCGACAAACGCTGGCCCGGCTAAAAAATCCGCAACATCAATACCGAATTTTGAACGCAAACGCTCGGTCGCCCTGCCTTTGGCCTTGACCTGCATCTTATATGGCTGGCCTTCGGATTCCAGAAACTCGCGATACTCCGCCTCAACAAGTTCACCATCAAGCGCGCCTTTACCCTTAACTACGAGCAGATTATCCGCAACAGACGCTGTGAATGGCCCGCCGGTCAGCGGCATGCCCTTAACGATATTGGGCAATGTCACATCATTCATTGTCCCGTCAACTTTGATTTTGACATCAGAAATCGCGATATCATCCTGCGTAGGCAAACTGATCTTCGTAGTCAGGTTCGCCACCCCCTTGGTATTGTCGACATCAATTTCATGTTTTGCATTAATCGGGTCGGCCTTGATATAACGCAAAACCGACTGCACAGGACCCTTCAGATCAAGTTGAATATCCGCACTTCCCGCGCCTTCTTCAACGACCTGCAACAACTCGACCACGCCATTGCTCACATCCATATCCAGCACTTTTGCGCTCTCGACATTTACCCCCAGAATATCGGTTTCATAGTTAAACCAGCCATTCCCCTTGGCGTTTGTAACGGGAGCAAGCGGTGCGCGATAATCAATATCCGCGCCCTCAAAATCAAATCCGGCCTTCAACGATTTAATCTCTACGTCATCGCTGTCTTCTGTTTTGGTAACTATAAATTCAGTCTGCACAAACAAATCGGAAAAACGTCCGCCGCTGATCTTATCCAACACCCATTCACGGGCATTTTCTTCATCCAGCTCAACGGGCCATAACGGCGCGATCGCTTCATGCGGGATAGTCGCAACATCAACGCGGGCACTGCCCTGAATGTCTTGTTCACCAAGCACCACTTTCGCTTCACCCGTTAAAGGAACATCCGGCAGGTTAATCGCAAACTGGGAAACCTCGAAAACTTGCCCCTCACCGACATATTTCATATCCAGAACCAGATCATCAAACGGTACAGGATCAACCGTCCATTCCTTGATATTCAACTCCCCGCTTTCGGATTCAAAATGAACAATCGCCGAACGCAGCGAAAGGTCTTTGGTGATATTCGCCTGTAAATGTCCGTCAACCATAAGGCTTTGATGGGCCAAAATATCCAGCTCGGGCACTTTCTCACCCAGCTTCCACAATTCAAACCCGTGCAGTTCCGCCTTCACGTCAATATTGCCCGTCTCCTGATCGAACAACATATCCGCCTCCAAAGGCCGCACATTGATCAACGCATCAGGGTTTTCCAGCGCAAACTTACCCACGATAAGATCATCATCGCGGGTAATGGACACATCGGCACGCGGCAAACTCCACGAGATATTCAAAACACGATCATCAATAAAGATACGCGCATCATCGACCGCAAACGATTTCAATGCCGACAACTGAACTGTCTGCGTTTGCTCACCCTTGCCGGACAAAGCATCCGTAATCGCATCAATAATATTACTGTCTTTAGATTGCCCCTGACGTTCCGGCGGCCCATAATTATCAAGATCCGCCACACCGATTTTCAAACTGTTATCGCGCTTACGGATAACGCTTAAACTCGGGCCTTTTATGATCAAACCCTCTAAACGAACCCGCCCGATCAACAATTGGGCTTTGTGCAAATTCAACGCAATCTCGTCAATAGAGGCAATAACATCGCCCTCTGCATTGATCACTTTCGCACCTTGCAAACCCAGCAACAGCGGATCATTGACCGCCGGCCAGAACAGCGCCAGCTTTTCGGTCGTTACAGATACACCGCTTGCCTCATCACGTAGAGCTTCCTCGAGATAAGGTTTCGCAAATTCGAGATCAACCGGCGCGGATAAAAGCCGCCACGCGCCCACACTCCCCACAACAAGCACCGCCAGCAGCAAAACGCCCAGCGTTTCTGCAAAAATCAAAAAACTCTTCTTACAAAAATATTTTAAATTCATCACTACTTATACGAACGGGAAGCCAAATCCATGCGTTCCGCTTTTTTCGGGCCGAACTGCTTGACTATAAATACTTGAACTCCATTGTATATAGGACTTTTACTTTAAAAAAGGATTTGATCATGACCGAATTAAACATTGGCGATGCAGCACCCGATTTCACGCTTCCGACTGACAGCGACGGCTCGCTCTCTCTGGACGTTTTCAAAGGGCAAAAGCTCGTTCTATATTTTTACCCCAAGGACGACACGCCCGGATGCACCAAAGAAGCCTGCGGCTTTAAAGAGGCACTAGAAGACTTCAACGCCTTGAACACCGCCGTCATCGGCATTTCGAAATGCAGTGTATCGAAACATGACAAGTTCAAGGCCAAATACAATTTGAACTTCCCACTCGCATCCGATGAAAACGGAGACATGTGTGAACGCTACGGCGTTTGGGTGGAGAAAAATATGTATGGCCGCAAATATATGGGCATCGAACGCACCACATTCCTGATCGACGAGAACGGCAAGATCGCGCAAATCTGGCGCAAGGTAAAAGTAGACGGCCACATTGATGAGGTTAAAGAAGCCGCGGAGGGCTTAGCCAAAGCCGCATAACCTCGCGCAAACCCAAGACACAAAAAAGCCCCGCTTATTCAGCAGGGCTTTTTTATTGAATTCTTTTAAAGACTAGCCCGCAAGCGCATCAGCCATATCTTCCAATTTAACTTCGCGGCCTGCACCGGCTTCGTTCAAGTGATCATGAACTTGCTCGATCAACAGATCGTTGTAACCGTGGAAGAAGTGGTTCGCACCCTGCAACACACGGTAATCAATCGCGATACCTTTTTGTGCATGCAAACGATCAACGAAGTCAGCCACTGACTGCTCGTCTACCACATCATCTTTCGAACCTTGCAAAACCAGACCTGAAGTCGGACAAGGAGCCAAGAAGCTAAAGTCTTCTGTATTTGCTGGTGGAGCGACAGAGATGAAACCCTGCACTTCAGGGCGACGCATCAAAAGCTGCATACCGATCCATGCACCGAATGAAAAACCACCGACCCAGACATAAGGAGCATTTGGATTAATTTCCTGCATCCAGTCCAAAGCAGAAGCTGCATCACTCAACTCACCTTCACCACGGTCAAAAATACCTTGTGAACGGCCTACGCCGCGGAAGTTGAATCGCAAGCATGAAAACCCACGGGCGGCAAAAGCCTGAAACATGTTGTAAGTGATTTTGTTATTCATTGTTCCGCCATGCTCTGGGTTCGGATGTAATATAAGAGCTAATGGCGCGTTTTTAATCTTGGAATGAGAATATCGACCTTCAAGACGGCCGCATGGACCATTGAAAATTACTTCTGGCATAAAATCCCCTTATTGGGTGGGTTGTTATTTCAAAGACATACGGAAATACAAACTTTCGCATGACTTTGTAAAGCACAGTTTATAGGAAAGATAGCCCACAATGTCTAGGAAAATCGGCTAAACAGTTGATTTTGCTTGTGGATATCAGATTTTGACCTCTTCATACAAACACATAAAACGCGTGAATAGTCTTAACTTATTAAGGGTTTATGCAAAAATCAAAGATTCGCATGGCAGTTTTCGTCCAAAAACCCGCTAAACCACCAAAATGTTTGAAGTTTTGCGCGAAAGCGCCTAAAACCCCTCTTAATGAGCAACCAAACCTATCTCGATTATAATGCCACCTGCCCGTTAAAGCCTGAGGTCTTTGACGCGATGCAGAACGTCATGCAAGAGCCGCATAATGCATCTTCCGTCCACCAAACGGGTCGCGCAGCAAACATACTGATCGAGAACGCACGCGAACAGATTGCTGCGCTCGTCAATGCCCCGACAAATCAGGTGATTTTCAACAGCGGCGCAACCGAAGGCAATAATACGGTTATCCGTCATTTTGCTAACGAAGCAATCCTCGTATCCGCGACCGAGCACGATGCAGTCCTTAAAGCCGATGATAGTTTGATAACCATTCCCGTTGATAAAAACGGATTGGTCAAACTTGATGAACTTGAAACCTTGCTCACAAAACATAAGCCCGCGCTTGTCTCGGTCATGTATGCAAACAATGAAACAGGCGTAATCCAGCCCATCGCCGACATTTCCGCCCTTGCCCATAAACACGGCGCGTTATTCCATTGCGACGCGGTGCAAGCGGCGGGCCGTATAGAGATCGACATGCCCGCACTCGGCATCGACTTTCTTACCCTGTCTTCGCACAAATTCGGTGGCCCCCAAGGCGTTGGCGCATTGGTCCTCGGTCTATGCGGGGTAACGCCAACGCTCCTGCATGGTGGCGGGCAGGAAAAAAGCGCACGAGCAGGCACGGAAAATGTCGCGGGTATTGTCGGTTTTGGCAACGCCTCCGAACTGGCCAAAACACAGCTTTCCGGTTTCCAATCACAAACAAAAGCCTTCCAGACCACGCTCGAGGAAAAGCTCAAAACCTATAACGGGGTCCGTATTTACGCTCAAGACGCAAAACGCGTGAGCAACACGACATTGTTCGGCATCAACGGCCTGTCCTCCGAAACCCTGCTTATGGCGTTTGATCTGGACGGTATCGCCGTTTCGAACGGATCAGCCTGCTCCAGCGGTAAAGTTGAACCCAGCCATGTTTTAAAAGCCATGGGCGCAAGCGATGAGGCCGCATCGGGCGCAATCCGCGTTTCAACCGGGTGGAAAACTACACCCGAAGATATTGAAGCCTTCTTGAACGTGTGGCACAAACTCTATGAACGAATGAAAGACAAAATAAATGCCTAAAATAACATTTCTACATAAAGACGGTTCGGAACAAGAGGTCAACACACCCAAAAACTGGTCAATCATGCAAGCCGCTGTTTCCAACGAAGTCAAAGGAATAGAGGGTGCATGCGGCGGCTCTATGGCTTGCGCCACTTGCCATGTTTATCTGCACCCCGATTGGGTCGAGCGCGTTGAAGCGCAGGATAATGAACAATCCGAAGAAGAAGAAGACATGCTGGACGTTGCATTCGATGTCCGCGACACCTCCCGCCTCGGCTGTCAGATTAAGCTAACCGACGAACTGGACGGTTTAGTTGTTGCCCTGCCCGGCACAGATACGGGGTGGTAAGGAAATGATACGGCATATCGTAATGTTTAGCGCAAAGGACAAAGCGGACCTCGACACGATCGAGGACGGCCTGAATAACCTCACGCAAATCCCAAACTGCTCGATAGAAATTTGCCGCAATCAAAAGGCGGATCAACTCGGCAATGATATTGATATTGTTGTTTACGGCGAGTTTGAAAGCATCGAAGCCCTCAACGATTACAAAGCCCACCCGCTTTACGAGAAATCCACATCGATCGTCCGTCCGTTGCGTGAAATGCGCTTCGCCGCTGACATCGAAGGGTAACAATCAGACAGACGGGTGATGCTCGGCTTCCGAGTGTTTCTTACCAACATCCGCAGGTGTCAACCGCACACCGCGCTCTAATTCACGCGCCATATCCTCAGCCTCATCCTGATGTCCGACAAAATTCACAAAGCGCTGCCTGTCCGGCGCAATAAAACCTTCTTGGCCCATTGTGTCCAGTTGTTGTTTGAACCCGTCGAAATGACCGCCTTCGTTCACAAAAACAATCGGCTTTAATATTTTGTCAGGCAAGAACATCGTCCGTCCCTTAATATCCCAATGCCCGTTATTGCGCGACGCATCTTCGACCACAACACCATCAATGTTACAGACATCATAAATCACCAAGCGCTCCATAATACTTTCAACCGTTTGCAACGGACCAGGATAAACAATCACAGCGTTGTCACGCTCCCTGATATATTGTGATAAATCGATTTCAAGAATCTCCGGCTCGGGCTCCATACGCGCCGGCTTAAAATTAAAACGCATGGCAAGTTCAACAAAATCCTCAACACTGTCCTGAAAATGAATACGGTCGCGCAACGTGCTCTTTGCATATCCGTTTTCAATCAAGGTTTCGGTGAATTCCTTCATACCATCCGCGAACCCGCCGACATTTAATGACAATAACGGTTTGAGAATACCATTACGCGAATTCACCCATTCCAGAGTTTCTTCCAGCGTGCCGTTACCGCCACCAACCGTGAAGGAGGCCTGACTGCTGTTACGCATATCACGCTTGCGGTCCGCCATAGAAAATGCGCTGCGCACCGACCGCACGCCGCCAAGTTCCTGCCCCTGTGCTGCCAAAAAGAACGGCAAAGTTATACCGTCAACCGTTATACCGGCATCCAGAGACGACTTAGCCGCCACGCCCATAAGGCCTGATTTTCCGCCACCAAACACAGCGTTCTCCACACCGATATCGTGAAGATGCGAACATATTTCCTGAAGAGAGTCTTGATAAACCGGGCTATTCCCGAATTTAGATCCGCAATGAAAAACGACGGAACTTAACCATCCCGGTTCGCTTCCTGATGCTAACGCATTTAACTCAGACACTTAATTTCCCTGTCCTTACATACTTAACGTATGTTTTTTTCATATGACAATTCCCTTATATTACAGGTAGCCATTTGTTGACAACATAAAAGCAATCCACAAGCGGGTTATGCACCCCGCTACAGAAATAATCCTGAAACATTAAAGGCTTAAGAAGCTAGAACACTGATTTAATTAAATTTTTAGATGCTTTTGAATCGATACTTCTTACCTGCAACCTACGCCTTATGTATAATTATATTAGGAGTCTATTATGCACGGTAAAACCATACTCGTTATAGATGACAATCAATTCATACTCTGGCTCATTCGCGATATTCTAAGAAAACAAGGCTACAACATCGTCACCGCCAGCTCCGGAATAACCGGACTGAAAATCGCAAATACCCTATCTCCTGACCTCATCATTCTTGATCGACGTCTGCACGATATAACCGGAGATCAAATTCTGAAGATTGTTAAAAGACAAAAAGAAACGCGCTCAATACCCGTCACAATGTTGAGCAGTATCAGCGACCGCCAGCAAGTCATGAAAAGCTGGACGCTCGGTGCAAGCGACTACATCGTCAAGCCGTTCAATATTCGAACACTGATTGAAAAAGTCGAACACATCATCGACCCGTCGAAAGACAAGCTCGACAGATACTATTACGTCTAAAGTCTATAAATTAAAAACAGCCTGATCAGGCAACGTCATCCAGCCCGGGAATGCTCGCAAACTGCGCCGCTTGTTCTGGCGTACCCTGCTGCGCATAGTAATCGCGGGCTTCCTTGAACAATGACAATTTAAATGCCTCGGTCAGGTAATAACGCGTGTAATGCGTCCCATCGCCATTCGGGTCTTCAACCTGCATTCTTTCAACAGGCAATCCGCGCTCTTCCATACGAGAGATGGATTTAGAGATCGTCCCCTCTCTTTTCGGGCCGAGCTTCGTGCGGTTATGCAAGAGCTTGATCTCTTCCATTGTCGTATGACCTTCACGCATCAACACTTCAAATGTATCGCGCGCAACACCGCTTAGAGGTTGCTTCTTGGCGGGGGAGGCATATTTTTCCGACGCTGCATATTCAAATGTCAGACGCAACGCATTTTCGCTTACGCCCATATCCGCTGCTCTGGCAGCACCTTCAACTTTTTCGGTCATATTTCAGTACTCAATGTTATGGAACAGACACGTCTTACTCCTGAACAATTCTTATGTCAATACACAACACCGTAGCTTTTCTGGACATTTCGCCCAAAAATCATATATAAAGCGCGCTATGAATAGCTTAGGCATCAACAAAGATCCAAAAGACACCCGCGTGGTGGTCGCAATGTCAGGCGGAGTGGACAGCTCCGTGGCCGCTGCGCTTTTGCATGAGCAAGGCTATGACGTGGTCGGCGTAACGCTGCAGCTTTACGATTACGGCGAGGCTGTGGCTAAATCCAAAACATGCTGTGCGGGTCAGGATATTTACGATGCGAAGAAAGTCGCCGATGAGCGCGGCTTCCCGCATTACGTGCTGAATTACGAAAGCAATTTCCGCGAAAGCGTGATTGATGATTTCGCCGACAGCTATATCAAGGGCGAAACCCCGATCCCCTGCGTCAAATGTAACCAGACCGTCAAATTCCGTGACTTGTTGGAGGTCGCGCATGACCTCGGCGCGGATTGCATGGCGACAGGGCATTACATCAAACGTGTTGTGAATGACGACGGCGTAGCCGAGCTGCACCGCGCGCATGATTTCGGCAAAGATCAGAGCTATTTCCTCTTCGCCACCACACAAGAACAGCTAAACTTCCTGCGCTTCCCGCTTGGCGGCTGGAGCAAGGACAAAACACGCCAAGAAGCAGAGCGCCTCGGCCTTCTCACCGCTGACAAACCGGATTCACAGGATATCTGCTTCGTCCCGCATGGTGATTACGCCAAAGTGGTAAAGAAAATCCGCCCCGATGCGGAAAAACCAGGTGACATCATCCATATCGACGGACGCACCGTCGGCAAACATGACGGCATCATCCATTACACAATAGGGCAACGCAAAGGTCTCGGTATCGGCGGCGGCGTATCCAACAACAACGAACCGCTTTATGTGATTGCGGTCGACCCGAAAAAGAACGAAGTCATTGTCGGCCCGAAAGAAGCTCTCGCCCGCAACATCATCCGCATCGATGATTGCAACTGGTTGGAAACCGTACCGGAAAGCGGCCTCGACATAGACCTCAAATTCCGTTCGGTTATGAAACCTGTCGGGGCAAAAGTGGTCGGCGGCGCAAACGGCGCTGCTGAAATTCACCTCGATAGCCCGCAATACGGCATCTCCCCGGGGCAAGCCGCAGTCTGTTACCGCGACGGTCGCGTCCTTGGCGGCGGATGGATCAAAGAAACGCGTTCACTTTAGGCGATAAATCTTCTAAAACGGGTTTATGGATTTAAGTTCACTCTCATCCCCTGTATTTGAAAACACGCTCGCCGCGATTATCGGCGCGTGCATATTGGGCAGCATCACCTTCATCATCCGCCGCACAAAAGACAAACTCGCCGAACAAAAATACTCGCTTCGCGGCGAATACCGCGCCGTTTACGAAGATGTTCTGGAAGACGGCTCAATCCTGTATGAAAAAAGCATCATCAACCTCAAACAAAAAGGCTTGAAGATAGAAGCCGTCGATTATGATGAAGCCACAGGCAAGGATTGGGAGTTTTCCGGCGAAATCGACCCCCTAACCGGCAAGGTTTACGGCCATTACAGAACCGTCGCACATGGCGATAGCGGCCTCGCTGTCTGCATTTTCGAGCAAAAGCCCGACGGCGTTCTCGACGGTTTCTGGACGGGCTACGATTCCAGCATTCAAGACATCGATCATGGTCGCTATATCCTGACCAGACGGCTGGATGTCAAAATCCGCGCTGCCGGACAAAGCGATATATTACCCGTCCTGCAATTACTGGATCAGGAACTGGGCGAAGACTGGATATACGCTGACGACCTAAAGAAGGCCATCGCCAACGACATGCTGTATGTCGCCGAGCACAACGGCAATCTCGCGGGCTTTACCTTGCTCCGACTACTCAAAAAAGACGAATTCATCAAGGAGTTAAAGGGCCAGAAATACAAACTCCCCCGCGACATCGACATGGCCAATGAAAACGAAACCATCGGCTTTATCGAAGCCATCGCCACCGACCCCGCCTATCAAGGCAAGGGCGTAGGCACAAAGCTAGTCGATAAATCCCTCACACGTCTGAAAAAAGCAGGGGCGGAAATGGTCACCGCTATGGGCTGGAAACCCGAGCAAGTTAATATCGGCCCGACACTGACTGCCGCAGGTTTTAAAGACCGCGCAGAATTCGAACGCTTCTGGTACAACGAAAGCCTCGAAGACGATGCCGCCGATTGCCCGGGATGCGGCAAACCGCCCTGCGAATGCGGCGCTGTCCTGTTCTCCAAGGCTATATAATGACCCGCTTGATCCTCAGCTTTATGCTTCTACTCCTCTGTATGAGCTGTAGCCGCGCCGATGTCGGCACGATGTTCGAAGATTATCTGTGGCAGAACCGCCTCGTGCTCGTCTTTTCTCCACGCGCCAATGACGAACGATTGACCCAACAACGCGAATTCCTCACCGAAGCCGCAAACGGCCTCAAAACGCGGGATATCATACAATGGGAATTTGTCTATCTGGATAGCGTCAACGTCGATGGTCAGCAAAAGGTACATTTGAGCACCAAGCCGTTCTATAACGAATTCGATATCGGTATCCGTGATTTTGCCGTGATATTGATCGGTAAAGACGGGGAAGTAAAACACCGCACAGACAAGCCTATAGCTTCACAAGAGTTATTTTCCATCATAGATGCCATGCCGATGCGCCAAGGTGAGATAGAACAAGCGCAATAGGCGTAAAACCGCCAAACCACGCTTGACAAAAAGGGTCAAATCAAGCTTTATAGCAAAACTTCTTTTGAGGCGGAGTAGCTCAGCCGGTTAGAGCAGTGGAATCATAATCCATGTGTCGGGGGTTCAAGTCCCTCCTCCGCTACCATTTCCTTACAGATCAGAGAACCCTAAAGATGTGGCGCTAAATTCACGCGGCGTTCATCCGGCCAATGCGGCTCATCAACAAGGTTCGCAGGTTTCACAGGCTGGCTCTTCCCTTCACCGACAAGATCGATAATCTCACCGACCGTATTCACGGAGATATCAGGATTAATGCTGCCATCTTCTTTGAGCAGAATCTTACGCACAAGCTCACGCGCATTACCCAGACCGCTGATCGGGCCGGAGCTACGATCAAACAGAGCAGATAAGCGGAAGAATTTCACAAGCTCGGGGATCGCCTCGTCGAACTGTTCCTTATCGCCCAAAATCGCGCCGAACTGCGAGTCCATCAAACCAGCACCGATACCGCCATGGATAATCTCCACACCATGTTTATCGCGGAAGCTTTGCGCGATAGAAGCCGGCCACATCGTGTCCTTAAACCCTGTCGGTTTGACTTGGTCACCGCCTTCAAGATCATGATCCTTCGCGGTCAACCTGTACTGACCGTAACGCTCCGTACCAAGTTGCAGTAATTGCTCCTGCTCGCCCGCATCAAGACCGAACACATCTTCTACAATTGCTTGCGGCGTGCGGCCCTCATCATTGGTCATCAAATGCGTATTCAACACAGGTAAAGACAACGCCTTACCTGTCTTAAGCTTAATGTCACCTTCGGTTACACCATGCTCGACCTGTAGGCGCGTATTGACCTCCAGCACCATAACCTCTTCGGTTTCGGGCAAAACCAGCATCTCCAGCGTACCCACGCCTTCGTAACCCTTTTCGGCCAAACGCTGCGTGATCAACTCACCCGCCTCGCGGATTTTCGCCACCATCTCCGGCGTGTAATCCCCTTCGATAATGTTCATCTCCGCGATCTTTTGCCCGCCCTGCTGAAGCGTACAATCACGATAACCCAGCATCATCGCGTTACCTTTAGTCGCGGCAAACTGCACCTCGACATGGTGCGCATTCCCGCGTACAAAACGCTCGGTCAACATCGCGCTGTTGCCGTTATAATGCTTATGCGCGTATTCGCGGTTTTTCAAAACCGTACTGACATAGCGACGATAATTATCGGCATGGCCCTGCTCGGCATCGAATTTAAACTCTTCGATCCCTTTACCGCCGCCACCGGCAACGGCTTTGATAATCACATCGCCGCGCATACGGTCGCCCATCACATCGGCATTAAAAGCATGTTTATATTCAGCATGCAGCGGATGATTTTCATCAAACCCGCCATCGACATAACTGCGCAGTTCTTCAATCGCACCCGTATTTTCAAAGAAGCGCGGGTTATATTGCGGCGCGACCTCTTCGACTTCTTCGCGTAAACTATGCTTATCACCCGCAAGCTCCATCGCTTCGCTCGACGGACCGACAAAGATCACTTCACCATCGGTGAATTCCTGCTCCAGCTTCGCAACAAAACTATGCGCTTCGGACAGGAACCCCCAGCCAGGGTGAATACGAACGGCTTTGCCTTCATTCTCCGCAAGTACGGAACGAATAGTGCTCAACATTTCATCATGGTCGGTATAGCTGCGGACTTGTCGGGTTGTACCGTTCGCCGCACCGCGAATAACGGGCGTATCTTTATCCGAATTCACATACAGCATGATCGTATCCATACCCGCACCTTGCAGATCACCTGCGATCTTTGCGTTACATCCGGCACGGTTAATCACCAGCTCGACATACGGATTATCGGGTTGTGGCTGACGGAAATTCTCGTTCGCTGCCACGCTATAGCCGATAACATTTTTCGGCGCATTCTGATCAAGATATTCGGCAACATCACCAGCCGCGGCGCTATTTGCCCTGCGCAAGGCGCTGATCCGCTGTTCGATCTCGTTCGGCGCAGGCGCAGCTGAGACAAACGCAGCCAGCACAGTATCAACATTCACCGTATCACCCGCTTGCACGTTCACGGCTTCAATCACGCCATCACGATCCGCCTGAATGGTCGTCTCCATCTTCATCGCTTCGATGATCATGATCGGATCGCCCTTCTTGACGCTCTGTCCGCTTTCGACCATCACGCGACTCACCATCGCGCCCATCGGGGCTTTCACATCCGAGGAAACCAATGGATTTTCAGCCAACTCAACAATCTGCTCTAACGCATCATGCTCCAGCGAATTCGCCAGCAATTCGACTTCCTGTCTGAAAAACCCAGCAGCAATCGTTTTGCGTTGTTCGGCGGAATAGAAAAACTGACGACCGCTTTCGGCCTTTTCCTGCGCAACAATCTGGTCTTGCAGCGCCTTAATCTCGGCTGCCGCCTCATTCATCGCGGCTTTCCCGTCTTTGGCTGTACTTTCAAGCGCAGACAGCACACGACGCGGATTTTCTTCCATATACGCAATCGCGGAAGCTCTTATCTCATGCCATTCCTGCTCGATCATTTTCGACGCAAGACTATAGGCCGTATTGATATCAACCTCACCCGCCCAGAGATGCTGACGCAGGATTTCTGCACCATCACGGTCAAGCTGGGCATTCAACCCTTGCTGATACAACCCGACGGCGCGGGCATATTCGGGGTTATTATTCTGGAACTCTGTCGCCAGCGGCTCGCCAACCCATGGCTTTTCCAAACGATCGCGTAAAGAATTCCCCTCACCCAGCACAATCTGGCGGCAAACACCGCTATGGCGGGCATGTTCTTCGAGCAAACCAAACAGCTGCCCTTCCGCGCTTGTTGAACCGACATCGCTGATCAGGCCATCAGCCTTGATCGCGTTAATCGTTTTGGCGGCATCATCATACCAATCGCTTTTCTGACCATCGGCTTTATCGTAAACAACGTTGCCATTCTGTAGACGGCTCAAAACCTCGCCGCGTGCATCATCAGAAGCAATAAACCCTGCACTCTGCATGCGGGTTAAAAGGGCGGCAGCCTGCGCCGTACTTGGCTTCAACAAACCTTCCGACTGTAACTTCTCGACCTCGGCAACCGTTTTGTAATACCGCGCATCACTTGGTTTTTTGAGCACTTCATCCAACGGATGCGCATTACGAACAAGCTGATGCGGCCCGTGCGCAAACTCAACACCTTCATGCTCGATCGGCATTCTGTTGTTCTCGATAAACTTGCCCAGCGCCGGCGGCATGTCATTAAGGAAGAATGACTGCACCTGTTCGTCAGTAAGCTTTTCAACCGTTTTGGTTTTCAATTCATCAAACGACATATCCGCGCTTAAATGACCCGCTTCGACCATCTTACCGATCAAATGCAGGGACGCGGTTTGTGTTTGCGCAAAACCGGGTGTCACACCAAAAGGCCAGCCCATAAGCTGGCGCGAGGCATTCAGCCCCATACCCGCAACATGCAGCGCCTCGGCTTCGGAAATATTCAACTTCGCCGCCAGACCGGATTGCAAAACACCGGCTTCGAACGCGGCAACACCGCCGCCCGGAATACCGTATTTACGCAAATCTGCGCCCGTCAGCGCATCACTGATGCGCTTAACGCTGTAATCCGCGCCAATCTCTTCGTTAATCTCGCCAATGCGCGCCATCGTTGTTCTTTGCTCATCGCTAAGGCCAAGATCAATCCCCTGCTCGCGCAAAGCTTCGTCCAGCTCCAGCGTGTTTACAAAACCTGTATCCGCACCTTCAGCCGTATCCACGATAATCGGCCAGTCTTCTTCTTTCGCAACCTTGATCGCGGCAACATACGCATCTTTCGACAGGCCTGTATCATGCAAGTGCAGGCCAATACGGGCGTTCGAGCCTTCTTCTTTAAGCTGCTGCACAACTGCGCGCATCAAACGGTCAGCGGTATCGGCATCCATATCGCCGACCATCGCTTTAAAACTAATCACCAGATGCGAGTCATCCAGCCCCGACGCATTCGCCGCTGCGATAGCCTCGCTCACTTTGGCAAGGTAAAACTCATCGGGATACGGATCGAAATCGGCATAGGACGGATCACGTTCAGCCTGACCTGCTTGCCCATTGCCGTAAGGGATCGCAATCTCCAACTCGGCTGGATACCCCTCGTCATGGGACTCTTT
>CAYGQG010000030.1:0-16837 GCA_964351955.1 uncultured Micavibrio sp.
GGGCGGTGCCCCTATCACCAGCACAGGTGACGGCGGCAACCCCTATGACCCGACACCAGTACCAAACTTTCATGCGAGCCATCAGCTTAATGATCAATGGTGGGCCGGTTTGTCCGTCAGCGCACCTTTCGGTTTGGAAAACAAATATGATGACGGCTGGTTCGGTCGTTACGACTCTATTGAAACTGAACTGACTGTTATCGATGTACAGCCGACAGTGGCGTACAAGATGAACGATCAATTGTCTTTCGGGGCGGGTCTGAATATCCAGCGTGCCGAAGCCAAGCTGACCAATGCGATCTTTGCCGGTACAGAAGGGCAAGCGCGCCTTGACGGTAAGGACGTTTCCTTTGGCTATACTCTTGGTGCAACATGGACACCAAATGACCGCACAACACTCGGCGCAAGCTACCGTTCAGCCGTCAGCCATACTTTAGACGGCGATCTTTTGATCCAAGGTAGTGGCGGTGGAGATACAGATTCTCCGGGTACAGCCGATTTGAATTTGCCGGATATTGCTACTGTTGGTCTTGCGTATGACATTACCAATAAGATCACAGCGCAGGCACAAGCCACATGGTTCGGATGGAGCAATTTTGAAGACATTACGACCACAGTTGGCGGTACACAGGTCAACCAAATCGTTCAGGATTATCAAGACACGTTCGCGTTTGCGGTCGGGCTTGAATACGACCATAATGATGAATGGGATTTCCGTGCCGGTGTCCAATTTGATGAAACACCGACCACAGACCAATTCCGTACATCACGTACACCGGATGGTGACCGTACATGGGCTGCCGTAGGTGGTACATATACGTTGAATGACAGTATGGATATTGATTTTGCAGGTACATATATCTGGATTGATGATGAAACAATCAACGTCACCAGAAATATTGCCGCTTTGCCAACCAATGTCAGTGCAAACACAGAAGGCAGTGTTGGTATTCTTTCAGTTGGTTTGAATTACAAATTCTAAGAATTTTTATAGAGCTTATAAAAGCCGCCTTTAATCGGGCGGCTTTTATATTGCGTCAATTTACGCATTTCTTCTTCGGCCACGCCCCAGCTTTTTATAAACGGTGTTATTGGCGGGCTTTCGCCTTCAAAACCACATGATTGCAAAAACTCCTGCGGGTGGGGACGGCGTTTATTGATGCGGTCATACAGGCTGACCTTCACTACTGCGATCGCCGCAGCTGCGCCGGCTTTCTTGCCTTTGGCGATGACAAAGCGCTGCTCAACGTAAGCCCATTCGCTGTCCCAATACATCATTTTTGTAACAAGGTCATACGCTTGGAACGGAAGCAGCGGCAAGCGATAGCGAATTTTTGCAGAGCCAACGACGGGGGCGTGGCTTTTATCAGTAACACGTTTGATTAACCCCGTTCTGATCATCATATCAATACGCCCCAGATCCATAATGGTCAGATAGCGCCCGTTATTCATATGCATATTGAGATCAAGATCGTTTGGCAAAACGTGAAAGCGTACAACGCTCTCATCGGTAATATCCATTTTCGGCGAAAAGATGGATTTGATAATACAGATCACCAAACGAATATATAGGTTCATCGCATAGCCAAACTAGTCTTCCAAAATCCCGTTCAGCTTCATAGCCAAACCCATCGAGCCTTTGACTTTCAGCTTGCCCATCATGAATGCGATGTTCGGGTCTTGCTTGCCTTCGAGGATGCCCTGGAATGTTTCCAAAGAGCAAACCAGCGTTGTATCAGGGTCGTCATGTTCGCCTTCGGTCACTTCCGCCGGCGTTTTCGTACCATCAACTGTTAGCTGACCATCATCACCGAAATCAAACATGATCACCGCGTCTACTTCCGGTGCTGATGCTATTTTGCTTTCGATTTTAGATTTCACAGAGTCTAGTGACATGCTTGCTCCCCTTTAGTTGCGAAGATTATCTGTGGGTTCAAAATAGACAAGTTTTTAACCGTTGTCTCCCCCAAAACAGGGTGATAGTGTTATTCATATTGCGATATAGGCCCAAAATACGGGCCCCAGAGAGGATACCAAGACCATGAAAAAATCTGTCCGCGTTTTACGTGTGCTTTTAGGATGCGCATCTGCCGCCGTCATGAGTACCAGCGCAGTTGCCGCACAACCAACAGAGCCTGAGCTTCAATTCCACCCCGCTGAAAAATGGAGTGTAACCGCTACGGAACAGCTTTGTACGATTAAGGCGACATTCAATAACGGCTTTACTATGCGCCTATTGGGGAATGAGAAATGGGTTCGCGCATTGGACGTGGACTTCAGACAGAATATTTTAACCAGCGGCGATACATATGACGCTACGCTCACTATCCCTGGTATTGCGACCAAAACATTCAAAGCCTCCGCACAATCGGGTTCTTTGCTTGCCTTCGGTATCGGCAATGACAAATCATTTTACAAATCCTTGAAGCAATCTGCCGTTCTGGACGTTAGTCTCGATGACAACCAATTCCGCTTCATCATGACAGGCTTTGGTAATCATGCGCGTAATTTCGAAAGCTGCATGGCTGATGTTTCCGCGTTCAAAGTCAGTGCGCAGCAAACGGCCGAAGAAAAACAAAACTTCATGGTTAATGAAGCGATTAGCATGGAGCAAAGCATCAAGAGCGCCGAAGCTCCGGCTATTGTTGAAATCACACCCGAAGACCCAAAACCCGTTATTCAGGAAATTCCTTACAACGAGACAAAAAAGGTCGGCGATATTACGGTTAGCGCTACTGAGCCGCTGGAGCCTGCCGCGGATACAGCGAATACGCCAAAAAGATTATCTGAACAATTGGCAGAGCAAATTGCCAATGACCCGTCGCTTATCGACGTGAATGACGATCAAGCAAATCTGGCGGATAAAAAACGCAAATCACTGGAAGTGCCCGAAGACATAGCGGCAATGCCGATTGTTCCTGATGAAAATTCTCCTGTTCTGCCGATCGAAGAGCCTTTGGCTCCGCCATCACAAGCGGAACTTGCTGCACCTCAAGAAGATATTGCTGCAGAAGAGATTGTCGTTGAAATCATTCCGGAAACCGAGCCGATGGTCGAACCGGAACCTGTCGACCTCATAAAAGCGGAAGAAAAACCCGTAGCTGAAATTGAGACAATCGAGGTTGTTGAAGAAGTGGAAGCCGAATTGCCTATCACCGAGCCAGAACCGGAACCGGAAGTGGTGACAATGAGAACACCGCCGATGAAGGTTAATCGTGAGCGCATGAGTGGTAATGCCGACTTCACACAAGACAATCCAAATGGTCTGGGCAACATCAATACCGAATTGCGTCAGGACGTAATCGGCCTTGAGGCAACGCTTAGAGAACTTAAAGCCGAGAACGCCGCTTTGAATAACGAGCTCAAAAGCGCTTTGCGTGAATCCGAAGAAGAGCGCTTATCAATTTCCTCTGAGAACTGGAATCTCGAGCGCGCAACCATGCAGTATAATGAAGCCGAACGTCAGATTAAACGTATGGGCCAACAATTACAGCAGGAGCGTGCGAAATGTGCTCTGGAAAAGCGTGATCTGGAAGCTATGCTGTTTGACCCGCAAGTAACGGAGCAAGCGCAGATGGCTAGGCTTTCCACCTTGCAAGCTGATCTCAGCAAAGCCAAGCGTGAGCTTGAGGTACAGCGTATACGCTATGAAGAGCGTATTCGTTTGCTGGAATCGACCCAGTAAGCAGAGCGCGACACACAAAAACTTGTATTTTCTATAATAATTCTGTAAAACCATGTCTGTTTTTAGAGGACAGACATGGATCAACTGCGTTTTAACAAAGCCGCACTCGCAAAAGGTGGCATAGCGATATTTGCAGCAGCAGCAGGGACAGCAGCTTTTGTTCATGTGACCGCTATGAGCCAGTATAAGAAATACGAGGGAATGGTGCGGAATTCCAATACCGGCGAAGCCACAGAAGGCTATGTCGCTTACGCAGGCACCACAGAACGTATCCAGACCGTTTTCGAGATGGCCGAGCAACAAGAAAATGCCCATGTGCTCATTTCCGGCGGTCATGCTGATTATACACGCCAAGACATTCTGGATGAGTTCGAACCGAATATGGACCCGCATCTCGTGGAATTCATGAATTTCGCCCAGAACACACGCGGCAATGCGATCGAAACACGATTATGGGCGGGTAATCATGCACTGAAATCTATTACTGTGGTCACAAATGCCAGCCATGCTCCCAGAGCATATCTGGAGACAACGCAGGTATTGCCTGACAATATCAAATTACACTTCCACACAGTCGGAGAGTTCCCCGACGAAGGTTCTGTTGAACGCGCCTTGGAGGCCTATAAGCTGTGGTGTGTTGAAAATTCAGTCTGTGCTGCGTTTCTAAGGAGCAAGCCGTCTATCCGAGAACCGAAGTTTTCCAATATGCCCGAAGATCAAAGTAAAGAAACGCAACCCGTAGCAGTTGTTGCAAACGATCTGCACTAAAACGCGTCAGCGTCCATATCCATCAAGGTTTGCGCACCAGCCAAAACCATTTTGAAACGACCATCAGCTTCGGGCAGCATACGTTGCATGAAAAAACGCGCAGTTTTGATTTTGCTCTCGTAAAAGACTTTATCGCCTTCGCCGCTTTCAAGTTTGGCTTGCGCCGCCTGTACCATCAAACACCACATATAGGCCAGCGCGACCAATGCGAATTGGCGTAAATAATCGGAAGATGCCGCGCCTGCTTCATCGGGGTTCTTCAAACCTTTTTGCGCGATCATCGCTGTGGCTTGTTGCAGCTTGGCAAGAGATTTAGCCAACGGAAATACAAATTCCTGCAGCTCTTCATTGGCTTGGTTGTCTTCGATAAATTGTTGTACAGGGTGGAAGAACCGACGTAACAAACGCCCATAACCCTGACCCATTTTACGGCCAACCAGATCGAGTGCCTGAATACCGTTTGTACCTTCGTAAATTTGTGCGATACGGGCATCACGGACATATTGTTCCATGCCCCATTCGGCGATGTAACCATGACCGCCATAAACCTGCATACATTCATTACCGATTTCCGTACCCATATCTGTCAGATACGCCTTAACGATCGGAGTTAGCAAGGCCACAAGGTCGTCAGCTTCCTGTCTGACCTGTTCATCGGGGTGTCTTTGCGATATGTCGAGTTTGAGACCAGTCCAATAAGCTAACGCGCGTCCAGCCTCGGTTACGGCCTTTGATTTAAGCAACATACGGCGCACATCGGGGTGCACAATAATCGGGTCAGCGGGTTTATCCGGCGCTTTTGTGCCGGTGATGCTGCGCATTTGCAGACGGTCTTTGGCGTACATCAAGCCATTCTGGTATGCGACCTCGCAAATGCCCAGACCTTGCATACCTACGCCGAGACGCGCCGCGTTCATCATGACAAACATCGCCCTCAAACCTTTATGCGGCTCACCCACGAGCCAGCCTTGGGCACCGTCGAAATTCATAACGCATGTCGAATTTGAATGAATACACATTTTATGTTCGTTAGACCCGCTGCGCACATCATTGCGTTCGCCTACGCTGCGATCTTCTTTGGGTAAGAATTTCGGCACGACAAATAAAGAAATACCTCTCACGCCTTCGGGCGCATCAGGCAATTTTGCCAGCACAAGATGCACAATGTTTTCAGTCAGGTCGTGTTCACCAGCGGAGATGAAAATTTTCGTACCTGTAATTTGATACGAGCCATCATCATTCGGGTCAGCTTTGGTTTTGATCAAGCCGAGATCGGTCCCGCAATGCGGTTCGGTCAGGCACATCGTTCCCGACCAGATACCTTCGATCAGTTTTGGAAGATACAGTGCCTTTTGTTCATCTGTACCGAAATGGTGCAGAGCTTCGTAACAGCCTTGAGAAAGCCCCGGATACATACCAAAGCTCATATTGGCGCTACAGATCATTTCCTGCATTACGGTGTTCATTAAAACGGGCATGCCCATGCCGCCAAATTCAGGATCGGCGGACAAGCCACACCAGCCACCTTCGGAAAATGTGTCATAGGCTTCTTTAAAACCTTTTGGTGTACGCACTACGCCGTTTTCGTAATGGCAACCTTCCTGATCGCCGGATTGATTAAGCGGGAAGAGAACTTCTGAACAAATTTTGCCGCCCTCTTCGAGGATTTGGTCCATCAAATCTTCCGAAACCTCTTCATAGCCCGGTAGTTCCGATAATTGCGTCGCATTCAAAACATCATGCAGAACGAATTTGATGTCATCAGATGGCGGATTATAAACAGGCATGCAGGCTTCTCCCTTAAATTACGGACACATAGTAATATAGCGCAAAATGATGAAGATTGAATGGGGAAATCAAACAAAGCTTGCATGATTATGAAAATAATAGTAGTGTCCACCTCATAATTTTTGGAGAGAGATATGAACAACGTCGTTCGATTAAAACCTAAAAGCGGGAAACTACCCATGGATACGCATTTTGACGATGCGCGCGACCCCGAGGGCACAGGTAATAACTGTGCCGTGCTGGCGGCCTATATGGAAGATTCAATGGGTGGAATGGATAAAGGCCGTTTCGACAGCGCCTTAGAGACTTGCGAGTGCGATACCTGCTCTTAGGACGGTTTTCTTCGCTACTTTTCGTCGAGTAAAAACATGATTTCGTCCGTAATACGGTCGGAATCAGCCGTGGCCAGCTTACGCTTTGCTTGCTCGAACGGATTATTTTCTTTTCTTGAGATAATTTCAGCGATTTTTTGAACGGTGTCGTCGCCCAATCTTTCGCGGGCTAAACGGGCATTTGCCAGAGCTTGCGCACGAATATCCCCCGTACCGTTGCTCTGGCTGCCTTTACTTCTTTGGCTCTTCCCTTTTTGGGTTTTTATATGAGCCTCCCTCTTTTTTTGTACTCCCTCACAACCCGCCTGAAGCTCTTTTGGCTTCTTCCGTTTGTCCGTTTTAGAATTTTTGAAAACCCCAAACATGAGATGAGTATGCCCGAGCAGTTTTAAAAAGCGGTAAATTATAGATTGGATTTTAAGTAAAAGTTTTTACAGACGACGGTCTTGGCCTAAAAACCGCATCAAGCCTGCATCCGGCGTTGGGTCCATCGCTGAGTTTGCCCAGGCTTTAGGGGTCATGAGCATATCAATAGATTCATCCGGCTTAGGTTGAATGCCGATACGTTTTTCACCGGACCAGTAACTTACATGTGCCAGCGTGCCAGCGCGGAATGCCGAACGTGATTGTCGCAAACCGGCTTCTCCGCCTTGTCGATCCAGAATTTCAGATTTTGGTAAACCGCCATCTGCATCCGCTTTCCATTGAGCTTCGCGGGCATATTGAGCGTTAAATTGCGGCAAGTTAACTTTGTGCTCTTGTGCAATTTCCACCGCCTCCGGCCATCTCAACTGCGTTCTGACACCGACACCTATATCGGGAGAGTTGTTCTTCGGTTTGAACGCCATCATGATAGTTTCAGGATCATCGGCCAAGGTCGGGCCATCGCCTTTTTTGGTTAAGGCGGCTTCCATGTGAGAGACATACGCCAGACGATCATGCCAAAGCTTTGCGGTATAAAGCTGCGCGTTGGTTAGTTCCTGTCGCGGACCGTTATAGACCATCAGCACTTCATCGCCGCGCTCGGGGTGGTCCACAAATAATACCCGTTCGCCAACGGCCTTTAATTCATCAAATGAAGCATCGGGCCAGCCGACTTGTGCCAGCGCGTAACGATTATTTACAGATGCCGCCGCCGCCAATGTTTTCACGTGAATATTGAAATTCCAATATTCGTGATTCAAAAAGTCCTGTACATCGCCCTCTACCAATCTGACTTGGTTCGGATCGGGATTTTCCAATCGATAGGCATAACCGATTTCCTTCATCATCTTCCCTGCGCCGTAAAGGCTGCCTGCGAAGAGCTGTGAAATCTGGTGGCGTTGCTGATTTTCAATCGCGCGAACATTCATCGCTTGCTTTGCGCTACCGCCTTTTGCGGCAGGGCGAGCGCCATGGTTACTGTACCCGATGATGTTCGGGCATGTGACCTTATCGGCAAAATCATTGAAGACGTAGGATGGTTCGCCATACATTACCCCGTCGGTAACCGTAGCATCGCGGGCTTTGTTAAAGCGATCAATCCAGCGCGAAGACAAGCTGTGCATGAAACCTTCGACATGTTCATCGCGGAATTTTGGTTTCGGTTTGATATACGTACCGACCGGCACCAAACCTTCAAGTTCGAAACGTTTGTGAATTTTATCGGTCATGCGCGTGGCCAGATCATCAGCAACCTGTGTTGATGTCGACATGGCGTAGCGTTTGTGGCGACCCTGTTGGGTAAAAGATTCAGCCAAGGCCGCGCGCATAAAGCGACGGTGTTCAGGAATGGAGCGATCAAACGGCCCGTTTTCTTTAACGATCTCCATCATTTCTTGTGCAGCAACATCGGCATTGGTGCCGCCATCCGCGCCAAAACGATCAGAGGCCATGCCCGTGCCAAACATTTGCTCGAGATAGTATTGATGTTTCCATGCGTTTTGTACGCCCTGTCCCCAGATCCAGAAAATTTCCATTTGCGCAGCCGGACCACCGATTTTTTGCGCATCACTCGGACCGGTCATGGATTTATGCATATCCTTACCGCCCGATTTGTCGAGGTGCCATGGCAGTTGTGCGGTTTCATGATAAGTCTGCAAACGGGTAATACGGTCGCGACCGGAGTGATTCACAAAAGTCACGGTGAGGTCGGGTTTTCTCGGCAATGTGCCGCGATCTTCATGCAGGCTCATCGAGCTGCCGCGTTGAATACCGAACACACGGAAGAAGAAATGCAGACGCTCGTCTGATCCGGGTTGCGAGTCCGAATTGATGCTGTCTTCAAATTTATGCGGGTAGTAATGGCGCAAATTAAAACGATCAAGCAAAGACCGGGTTTGTGACGGATAACCATTATCGTCGAATGTAAGCGGATTGGCATCATACAGCATTGCCTGTATTTCGCGGGCATTGCCGTTAAGCTCAACATATTCCGCAATCCTGTTGAGGATTTCATGCTTACGTTGGTCGGTAAGGCCGCCTTTTTCTTCGGGGGTTGTATATCCCTTTACGGCATCGATCTCGTCCAGTTCCTCCGCAGATAAAATGCCAAGTTCTCTGAATTTATCGTAGCGGATTAAATTGTCGATAATGCCGATATGTTTGTAATCATTCTGGCGTGGCTGGCCTTTTTCCATGGCTATGCCATTACGGCGAAGAATGCGCAAAGCATCGTCGAGAGGGTTGTCTTCACGCGGTGTTACAGGGGCTTGTTCATTAACCGCGTCCCTCAGAGTGATGATTATATTTTCGTAAAAATCCAACCCTCTGTTTTTCGTGCCGACAGCATCGTAAATAGACGAGAATTGACGCTCCAGGGATGCATACTCCCCTTCATATGCGCGTTGGTAATATTCCTGGCGTGCTTCCGGCTCGAGATTGGCAAGATCCAATGTAATTTCCCGTGAACGGTCATAAACAGGCTGTAATGATTGTTTAATCGCTATGCAATTTTCCAACGCCTTTTGAATTTCATCCGCATCGATTGGCTGAATAAGTCCTTCAGCTTGTGCGTTTTCAATGGCCTTGATCGTCAAGTTTAATGTAGCCATCGTTGTCGAAGTCGCTTTGGCCATAAAAGCAAAGCCTTCGGCATTATTTTTACCGTCTGAATCGTAATCCCAGCTTTTCAATGTTGCATCGAGGGAAATTTTTGGACGCTCGCCGTATTCTTCTTCGATTGTTTTTTCGATAAATCTTTCAAGATTGTTTACGCCGATATTGTGGTTTTCAGCGTATAAATCAGAGAGATCGATCTCGTCTAGAATGTTGAATTTCTCGGCGGGGCTTATGTCGTCACTCACCAATAATTCAGTGATGGCTGCTTCCAGATCTTCTTCACGATGTTTAGGATCGCTCTCCGCAGCTTCCATCACTTTCATATAGGCTTTGATGCCTTTAATGCTCAGGTTCTCTGTCGGGTGCGGTGTCGGTGATTTAGAAAACTTAATGTCCTGATTGAACATTTTGACGGTTTCTTCATACGTGAAACCCATTGCTTTCATATCTGTGACGGCCTGACTTAATTCATCATACACGGCAGGGTCATCAATATTATATGCGCGATCCGCAATCACCGTCGCGCTGGAACGCATCTCATGGCGCACAAGATTCAGATGATCCAAAAGGTTTTGATTAACGGTATCGATAGAGCCGTCAGGGTTATAAAATGTAAGATCGGTGTCGTTGACACCATATTCTTGAAATCTGAGGATGTCAGAACGAACACGGGAAATAGCTTGCGTAACATCCGCCCCCGGATATTTCTCGGCTAGAGCGTCTTTCTGTCTTTCCATCAAGCTCAGTACGAGCAGGTCCATTTGATTTTTAATGGAAGGTTTCGTGGTTTTAAACTGGCTAAGCCCCTCGGCTTTCGTCATCATTTTTTACGCAGTAATTCGCGTTCCCTGTTTCTAAACTTTTTTCCGTTATGCGCAATTTAGCAATATTTTATGCACTGTAAAGCATATTTTATGATGCCTCGCACCATGTTGGTATAGACAAAATTACCGAAAATTACAAGAAAATTATGGAAATTTTGCTGCGGCTGAAGGTTTTCCTTTTTATTATTGACATAATATTATCGTTTTTGGCATATTGCCGAATGCTGAGAACAGAGACAGACACACAAACAGAAGCCAGAATCCACCCTGCCTTCCCCGCAGAGCGCGTTAACTCTATTGAAGAGGGTATTGTTGCAATGGACCGCAGCGATAGTCTGTTTGCCTATATACCGCTGCAAATGACACCCGAAGTCGAACATCTACGCGATACAATCGAGCAAAATGCTCTGGCCTTTCTCTTCCAATTCAGCGCTCATCCTAATGCTGTTGCTGCCATCAAGGGCATGTATGCCGAGGCAGGCATACCGTTTGATAGTTTGCCGGTAAAATTTAGCCATGTATGCGATTACCCGGGTGCTCCGTTGATGATGGAGCCCGCACCCGGCATTCCCTTATTGGCAAAAGATAGTGACCAGCCATTTCATTTCTCGGCAGACAGCCACCCAGATTTGTGTATCGGACGGTTTTTGATGCAAGCCAACAATATTAAATTTTCTCTTGAAGGTGAGCATCAAGATGAATCAACACAAGTAACCGTGAATATCTATCTATCCGGTAAGGGTATGGCGTATAAGGTCGGTCATAATTTCCATCGCTTAAAGCCACCGATTGTGACTATACATCGTGGTACAGACCACCCGTTAGCCCTCAAGAACCCTGATCTGGCTGTACCGCATAGGGGTTATGATCATCCCGAATATGATCCGAATATACCGGGAAGCGGGCGCGCAAATATGATCATCACTATGAGTGATCGCGACGAAGTCAGACGCAGCATTATGAGTGTGCTTAACGCTTCGATGGGCTGATGTTGAGTATATAGGCGCGCGTTGTCAGATACAGAACGCAGCCGTTGAGTATATGCCACAAGAAATGCGTCCCTATCGGGAAACTCTCACATATCTGCATATCAATCGAACGCAACGCCAAGGACACTGTGAAAACGCCTCCTGCGGTTATAAGCCCGTATCGTTCACGGCCCGCATGACCGATATGCCAAGAGCCCAACCCGATTACGAAGAGTAGTGCAGGCGCATAGCCGAGCGAGCCGTTGAGCCATGCTTCGGGTAATTGCGCAAATCCAATGATCGTGACTATGAACAAGGCGAAGAGTAACGCGGTTTTTAAGGCATTTAATCCGATCACACGGTTTGCGTAAAAAACGATAAACGCGATCTGATAAAACAATATCGGCAAGACATCACTCAGCTGCGCCCAACCCGTTGCGAAGGTATGGAATAATGTGCTGCCCGTGCCGATGATCAGAATAAAAAGGATCAAAAGGACAACCCGACCGTTCAGAGCATTCTCTTTTTTGGCTAATAGATACGCACACAAAGCCGCGATAAAAAACGCAGCATTGGTCACAGCATTCATCGGCTCGGCCCACAGGCCAGCGTCTAAACGTTCACAATAAATATCTATGGTGTCGTTCATAACTTCAGGATGCGTTAATGCGGCTGCGCAGGCAACCGATTACATACTGTTATGCATGAGCAGATCTTCGGTTTCTGCAAGAAATTCCTGATACTCGGGTTCGTCAGCCATTGCGGCAGGCATAACCAGCTTAATATCTTTAATACATGGATGACCATCGCCCGGGGTCAGCATAACCACTGTATCAAACGGCTTACGATCTATATTCGCATGTTCAACGATTACTACGCCCGCGTCCTGTTCAGGATCGTCCACCATGTTAAAACGGTGATAATCAGACGAGAAATTATCGTAAATTCTAATTGTTCCAAGGTCAGGACTTTGCCAATCACCACGGTTTTTCTCATCCGCATTGGCGTTTTCAGTCGATATCCCAAAAGCATTGATAAGCCCTAGAGCCAGCGTCGATTTACCCGACCCTATACCGCCGATAACACCTAATCTATTGATTTTATGTGGAAAAAACTTAGACAACGACGTTGTAAATCTTGTCTGGTCCTCATCGGAACGCATACAGAATTCATGAACCAACGCATCTTGCGGTAAATTTTGAGCATCTAATCTTTGCATAATGCATGAAATCTACGCAAAATATATAATTATGTCAAATAAAATCATGCTCTGGATGGTATTTATGCGGCGCGTAATTCATCCGTGTTATTCAGAAAATTCCAGTATTCTTCGCTATGGGCGATGTCGGGATTGGTGCGGATTGTAATATTTCGACCTTCCGCAACTTTTTGAAACCTTACATTGGCCAATGATTGATCAATGTCCAGCGGTATCGGCCATTCAATCATTTGAAGCAGATGCGCCCCTGCTTTCGGCTCAGGCATTTCACCCGTATTAAGTTTGCCATGTAAAAGCGCGGCCAAGATGCTGGCTCCCCTGTCGATGCGCTGGAGCTGCAAGCCGGCGGATGGTGAATAATGCTCATCCCATGAATAAATCCGCTGTTGAAACAACCTGAGGGGGCACAGATGTGACGGGCCAAGGGTTATGCATGTATCGCTGAATTCTGCGAAAAGCTTTTCAGTCAGGGCTTTTGAGAATGTAGATTTACCCAATTTTGGCAAACCTTGCAGCGACATGATTATCCTTTGCGCTGCTGATTGCGACTCCTTAGACGCAGCAATTTGCGCGCTCATAACATCTGCGAACGCATACGCTAAACGCTGCGTTTGCTCAGCAGAGCGAACATTAAATAAAGCTGCATAGTTCTTAACCACGTTATCCATCCTCAAATTCGGGAGGGATACTAGGCCAGTTTTATGATTATGTCAATTAATGTGAGTGTTCTCTAATTGCGTAGCGGTTTGCCCGTATCCAGCATATGTTCAATACGCGCCAAAGTGCCCGGATTACGAAGCAGATCCATAAACTGTGCGACCTCCAATTTCAGCAAGTCATCTTCACTGACTTCTTCGGTGTAATCGGTATCGCCGCCCGTCAATACGCGGGCAAGTAGATCAGAGACAACGACATCATATGGTGTCGCTTTACCGGATTTATGTAGATCGGCAACGGCAAGGTCCAACGCGGCTTTACCGCCCGCACCCGGCATACGGATATTCTCGACTTTTTCAGGCGCGGTATAATCTTTCGCCAGCTCCAATGCCCGTTGCTTGGCATCATAGAGCAAGCGATCGCGGTTCATCGTCACGCCGTCCGTGTAACGCAAATACCCGATGACTTGCGCTTCATGTGCGGATTTGGCGACAGTTGCCGTACCGATTGTCTCAAACGCTTTGCGAACAGCGCCCATCGGTGTGTTTGGCGGAGAGAACCAGACCGCATCGCGGCCGAATTTCTCAACCGTTTTGCCGAATTGCTGTTTCTCACGCTCACGGTAGCGCAGGATCATTTCCTTACATCCACCCCAACCAGGGATGACACCGACACCAACCTCAACAAGACCCGTGTAGGTTTCAGCATGGGCCTGCACAGCATCCGCGCAGAGCAAGATTTCACAGCCGCCGCCCAAAGCCATACCGCTAGGTGCGGAAACAAGCGGAAAATCAGCGAATTTAAGGTCTTGGAAAACTTTCTGGCCCGTACGGACGAATTCTTCAACCTGCGGATACATCGCAATATTCACCATGAACAGGGCAAGACCGAGATTAGCCCCGGCGGAGAAATGCGAGGCTTCGTTATAAATAACCAGCGCTTTGTAATCGTCGCTTTTCTCGATGGTTTTGCGGGTTTTGACCAGCATCTCGAACGTGCCTTCATCGAAGGTGTTCATTTTGGAGGTATGCTCGAAACACAATACGCCATCACCGATATCCCATACGGAGGCGCTGCCGTTTTTCATAACAGGCTCGGATGAAAGTTTGATGTCGCGAAGCAAGAGAACGCCATCAGGGCGTTCGACCTTGTGATATTTTCCATCCGTACCGAAGTATTGGATTGCACCATCTTCAACTTTGTAGAATGTTCCATCGCCGACTTTGGCAAGAATTTCGGGAACATCGATCCCCTCTTCCTTGATTTTTTCTGCGAACCACGCAGGGCCAAGATCGTCGAGCATTTCGAACGGGCCTTTTTTCCAGTTATAGCCCAGCTTCATTCCTTCATCGATATCGTGGATCGTATCGGCAATCTCGCCGACCAATTGCGCGGCGTAGGTCAGCGTTTGTTTCAAAACTTCCCATGCGTATTTACCGCCCTCATCATCACTTTCGACAACGGCGCGGATGCCTTTACGGCCCGCGGTAACGGAAGCCAATGCGGCAGCTTTTTTCTTCTCTGATGCACCGTACTGGCCTTCATCGAAAGAAGCAGGATCAATCGCAAGCGCTTGTTTTTCTTTCACGCCTTTTAGTGCATCGGGATTAAGGCGGTAAAAACCGCCCTTGCCTTTGCGGCCCGTATAACCCGCATCAATCATGCCGTGAATGAATTTGTAATCCTCGAAAATATCGCGATACATATCGTCCTTGGGCAGTGTCGAGAGCAGGCTTTCTGAAAGCTTCGGCATCAAATCAACACCAACCAAATCGATCAACGCGAATACGCCCGTCTTTGGAATACCCAAAGGTTTGCTCATCACCGCATCGGCGACTTCGATGGAGATGCCCTGTTTGATGGCCTCATTAACACCAGCGGTCAGCCAGAACACACCAAGGCGGTTCGCGATAAAGCCGGGTGTATCATTGGTTCGCACAACACCTTTTCCGAGATTAACATCACAGAATTCAGCAATCGTTTCGACCGCGTCCTTATTGGTTTTTTCACCAACAACCAGCTCCAGCAAGCGCATGTAACGCGGCGGATTAAAGAAGTGGGTGATCATGAAATCTTTGGCAAAGGAATCGGGCTGCCCTTCGATCAGTTTGTGCAAAGGAATGGTCGAGGTGTTGGAGGATACGATTGAGCCTTTCTTACGGGCTTTTTCAATCTTCTCATACGTCGCGTGTTTGATCTCCAACTTTTCCAGCACAACTTCGACGATCCAATCACAATCAGCAATTTTATCAAGATCGTCGTCAATCGTACCCGTTTCGATCATCTTCGCATTGCGTTTGCGCATAAACGGTGCGGGGTCGCTTTTAAGCATTTTGCCGACCGCTTCAGCAGCCAGATCCTTGCCCTCAACCTTGATGTCCAAAAGTACGACCGGAATACCCGCATTGGTAAGCTGCGCGGCGATACCGCTGCCCATTACGCCTGATCCGATTACGGCTACTTTTTTAATCTCAGTCATGTTTAAACCCCTTTTGGTTTATAAATATTCTTTATCCAGTAGGCCTTCATAAACGGAAGCGTAAGTGTAGAGAGGAAATATCCGCCCGCAGGCACACATGCATGTAAGTAAAACTTCTCAACTCCCAATAAGGCCAGATACGCGGTGATAATCACATATGTTGCGATGGTGATCACCACTTTGCGTGTCCATGACGTTTCCCAAGCCTTATCCGCTTCGACTTTCGCGTTTCTGGCTTTGAGCTCGTCAACGGACATGTGCCTAGATCGCCTCCAGAACCGTTGCTACGCCTTGGCCGCCACCGATACACATTGTGGCGAGGGCGTATTTGGCTTTCTCACGGTGGAGTAGGCTTGCGGCCTTACCCGTGATCCGTGCGCCGGATGTACCCAGCGGGTGACCAAGCGCAATTGCGCCGCCATCCAGATTGACCTTTTTCACATCAACGCCGAGTTCCTTTAAGACCGACAATCCTTGCGCAGCGAATGCCTCGTTAAGTTCCCAAATATCGATGTCATCGATTTTCAGACCGGCACGATCCAGCGCTTTTTGCGTTGCCGGAACAGGGCCGATACCCATGATTTCGGCCTTACAGCCCGCAACAGCGACGGATTTGATCCGCGCCAGTTTCGGCAATTTGTGTTTATCGGCATATTCTTCGGAACAGACCAAAACAGCCGCAGAGCCATCTGTAAGCGGCGAAGATGTCGCGGCGGTCACTGTACCGTCCTCAAGGAAGGCGGGTTTTAATGTCGCCAGTTTCTCGGTTGAAGAATCAGGACGGATTGTACCGTCTGTCTTTACGTCGCCGATCGGTACGATCTCATCATCAAACTTACCACCTTGCGCAGCCGCAGCCGCTTTATGGTGAGAGCCGACCGCGAATTCTTCTTGCTGGTCACGGCTGATTTCATATTTCTTGGCGAGGTTTTCCGCCGTTTCGCCCATGGAGATATAGGCTTGCGGATATTTCTCATACAGAGCCCGGTTCGGCATCGGGTTAAAGCCGCCCATCGGAATGCGCGACATCCTTTCCACACCACCGCAGATAAAGGCATCACCAGCGCCCAAATCAATA
>CAYGQG010000031.1:0-16532 GCA_964351955.1 uncultured Micavibrio sp.
CGCAGTATGTCCGTGATGTCTCATTCGAAAACCCGATGGCACCGGATTCTTTACGCTCGGGACGCGATAATCCCGAAATGGATATTAATATCGGCGTAGATGCGAGAAAAATTCCCGATGATAAAATCGAGAATATGTACGAAACGGTCATGACCCTTCGCGCAACCGCAACGGCTTCGGATACTCAGGGCGATCCTCTTTTTCTGCTCGAGTTGCAATATGGTGTTACTGTCGTTTTGAACAACATACCGGAAGAGAACCACCACCCCGTTTTATTAATTGAAATTCCGAGACTGGCTTTTCCTTATGTCCGTCAAATCGTCAGTGACCTGACAGCACAAGGCGGATTCCCGCCATTGATGGTTAATCCGGTTGATTTCCAAAAACTGTATATGGATCGTTTCAAGGATGAAATCGCCGCGGCGGAGGATCTGGCCAAAACGGCTGATACCAAAGACGAAAAAGATGATAAAAAGTCGAAAACAAAAGGCGACGCAAAATCGTAAACTGTTTCTAATTCAATAAATGGAGATATAGATATGAAACTACTGCTCTCTTTAACTCTACTTGTCGGCTTTGCCGCATCTTTGAGTGCCTGCAATACTGTTGAAGGTTTCGGACGCGATCTGGAACATGCCGGCGAAAGCATCCAAAGCAGCAAATAAGGCTTAACCCGTTTTCTTAGACCAAAGCGGGTTATTTAGCTCTTCAAGCAATTCGGTATGCGCGGCGCGTTCTTCATCACTCGGCTGGTGATCGCGCGGTTCGCGGAATACTCTTTTCACAGAAGCCCGTTGTTGATCACGGGCTTTTTTGCTGTCTGCAGCTAGGCCCAGACCGTGCTGGCGACCGCCAAGAAGCTCCAGATACACTTCAGCCAGTAGCTCAGAATCAAGCAGCGCGCCGTGATATGTGCGCTCTGTATTATCGATGCCAAAACGGCGACACAGCGCATCAAGGTTAGCGGGCGAGCCGGGAAATTTCTTACGCGCCATAGCCAGCGTATCAATGACATTGGCCCAACCCAACGCCGGATGACCGACTTTCGCCAGCTCCGCATTGATGAATTTCATATCAAATTCTGCGTTATGAATGACCAGTTTTGCGTCTTTAATAAAATCCAGAAATTCGGTGTACACTTGCGAAAATATTGGCTTATCGGCGACGAATTCGTCTGTAATACCGTGAACAGCGGTCGCTTCGGCGGGAATATCACGCTCGGGATTAATATAAATCTGTAGCGTTCTTCCGCTAGGGATGTGGTTCACCAACTCCACACAGCCGATTTCAACAATGCGGTCACCCGTGGACGGGTCCATGCCTGTGGTTTCAGTATCGAGCGCTATTTCTTTCATTTTATAGACCTTGTCCTTCCAACCATTCGAGGAAGAAGTGACGGCCCTGAACATTCAAGGCTTCTATGTACTTTCGCGTAGAGATGCGCAGCTCGTCAATATGCACAAGCGGATCATCGCCTGTAATTTGGGCATGAAACATGACGTACCATTCTTCAAGCTGGTCAAACTGCACTTCGGGGTGGCACTGCACCGCCATGACATGATCGTCGTAAGAAAAAATCTGGTTCTTATATTGTTCGGATGATGCGAGTAATTTTGCACCTTCGGGCAAATCAAACGTATCGCCATGCCAATGGAACATATTTGTTTGCGTGCCATCGAGGTGGCGCACAGGCGTTTTCATGCCCTCTTCATTGATCGAAATCGGAAACCAGCCCAGCTCCTTGCCCTGGTCCCCTTTATAGGAGTCGCTACCCAGCGCGGCGGCTATAATCTGTGCGCCAAGACAAATCCCCAATGTTGATTTTCCGGCTTCTATGCGTTTTTTTACCAGATCAATTTCACCCTGTAAGAACGGAAAGTCTTCGCGTTGATATGTACCGACCGGACCGCCCATAACGATCATAAGATCGGGGCTAAGTGCGTCTACGTAATCAACGCCTCTGCGCGGCGTATTCCAGCGTTCGATATCAAATCCGCGATCAAATAAAACATCGCCCATAATGGCGAGGCCTTCGCATTGCAGATGGGTAAAAATTAACGCGTGTTTGCTCATGCGGCCTCTTGTTGTTTTTGTGTGCGCAGTTTGTGAAGAACCTTCTTTAACTCTTTCATCGTATAGGCGCGCCCTAAGCCACTATGAACCACAAAGTCCGCACGGGCGACTTTCTCGCCATCCGGCATTTGGCTTTGCAGAATGCCGCGAAACTTATCCTGTGTCATGCCCGGGCGTGACAGCACACGATTGGCCTGTAAGAACGCGGGAGCTGTCACAACCAGCGTATAATCCAAGCGGTTGTCCGTACCAGTTTCGAAAAGAAGCGGGATATCCAAAGCAACAATATCCTTGCCCATTGCTCGTTGGCGTTTGATAAACTCACCTTGCGCCTTTTTAACAAACGGGTGCAAAACGCTTTCGAGTTTTTTGCGTTCCTCTTCGTTATCAAAGACAATTTTACCCAGCACATCGCGTTTTAAATAGCGTTCGGTGTCCTTAAACGGATTAAAGAAATGGCGCTTACCGTAAATTTGCGGATAGGAAAAATACGGGAATTGTGCCGCGATTGCATACCACGCGGGACTACCGAACTTAAGCATATCGCGAACAACGTGGTCAGACTCATGTACCGGCACACCGAGAAATTCGAGCATCGAGCCAATGGTCGATTTCCCCATACCGATTGATCCTGTCACGCCGAGAATAATCATGCGGTCACCTTTTCGATCAACTCATCAGTCACATCGGGCAACAAACCAAACCATGATTTAAACGCGGGGCGTGCCTGATGCAGCAACATGCCGATACCGGTCACGGTTTGTAAATTTCTACCCTTTGCCGCCTTCAGCAATTCGGTTTCCAGCGGTGAATAGACAATGTCATTGACCACCGCGTCATCAGGCAATGTGCTCAAATCTATATCCAGCGGAGCTTGCCCGTCCATACCCAGCGATGTTGCATTGATGAGCAGATCAACACCGTCGAGAATTTTGCTGCGGTTATCCCAATCTTCCACCACGATAAAATCGCTAACGAATGCGATGTCCGAAGCTAGTTTTTCAGCGCGATCGCGGGTACGGTTTAGCAAAACGATCTGTTCGATTTCCTCGCCGATAAGCGCGCTGGCGATTGCGCGCGTTGCACCGCCCGCCCCTAAAATTGCTGCACGTTTGCCTTCGAATTCAAAGTCGTCGGTGTTATCGAAAATATTATGAACGAAGCCATAACCATCTGTGTTCTGGCCGTGCAATTTGCCGTCTTCGATGGTGACAGTGTTTACCGCGCCAATCACATTGGCGTTATGCGCAACATCATCGCATAGCTCCATGATCGATTCTTTGTGCGGGATGGTGGCGTTAAAACCTTTGTACCCTTCATCAACCAAGCGCTGTATCTCGTCTTTTAGATTTTCGGGCGCGATGTCAATTGCTTCGTATGACCCTTCGAAGCCGTATTTATCGATCCAATAATTATGAATTACGGGCGATTTGGAGTGCTTAATCGGATGGCCGATAACACCTGCTTTGATGAATTCACTCATATCCGAAGTCCTTGTTCAGCTTCAAGATACGCCAATAACGGCAGTAAAGGTAAGCCTTGTATCGTGAAAAAATCACCTTCGACTTTTTCAAACAACCGCGCGCCGAGCGATTCAATTTCATACGCGCCGACAGAACGCATAAGGGCTTCGCCGGCCTTATCGCAGTAATTTTGCAAATATTCATCGCTTAAATTTTTCATTGTTAGCGCGGCGCTATCCGCATGCATCCATAGGATCTCCCCGTCCTTAGCCACTGTCACAGCGGAGATCAAGTAATGCGTTTTATGGCTGAGGAATTGTAATTTCTTCAATGCGGCTTGCGCGCTCTCGGCCTTATAAAGCATCTGCCCGTCACATTCCAAAATCTGGTCAGAGCCGATAATCAGCGCATCCGCATTATCTTTGGAAATAGCCAACGCCTTTTCCTGCGCCAACATGAGAGCAATTTCACGCGGTGACTGATTTTGTTCTATGGCGGTTTCGGTTAAAGAATCTTCGTCAAGATGCGCGGGAATTGCTTCAAATTCAAGACCAACGGCGCGCAGCATATTTTGCCTTGCTATGCTTTGTGATGCCAATATCAGTGCGGCACTCATGACGGCAAAACTCCGTCATCGGGATTTTTCTTTTCCTGAAAACTTTGCAGCAAGGCCAGAATTTCAGCCGCTGTTTCTTCGATAGAGCGTTTAGTCACATCAATAACGGGCCAGCCCTTTTTGCTAAACAAACGGCGGGCGTTACGAACTTCTTCTTCGATCTGTTCTTGGTCAAGATAGGTGTTTTCCTGCACATGGGCCGGCATAGTGTCCTCTTTGGCATGCAACCGCGTACGACGAAGCTGCATCAAGCGCTCTGGCGCAGCGGTTAGGCCTACATACATAACATCGGGAAGAGAGAGTTTTTTATCCGGCACTTCTACATCCGGCACAAGCGGAATATTGGCGGCTTTTATGCCTCTGCGCGCCAAAAAAACCGATGTCGGTGTTTTGGACGTACGAGAGACACCGACAAGGATCACATCCGCCTTCGACAACCCATCCAGCGTTTTGCCGTCATCATGGCGCATTGCGTAATCAATCGCCTCGACACGTCTGAAATATGCGTCATCCATCGCGTGTTGCAAACCCGGCACACCAACAGCATGTTCGCCCAGAAAGGAAGACAGGCTGCGGATAATCGGATCGAGCACAGCAACACAAGGGATGCCCATATCTTCGCAAAAATCCTGTAAACGGCGGCGCATTTTGCGATCAACCAGCGTAAAAATAACAGGGCCGGGCGTTTCTTTGATCCGCGCAATCACACGCTCAAGCTGGCGTTCAGAGCGTACAAGCGGCCAGAATTTCTGGGTCGGCTCTATATGCTCAAACTGCGCAAGGCAGGCGCGGGCCAAACCAAGCAAAGTCGTGCCCGTTGCGTCGGATACAAGGTGCAGATGGAATTGTTTTGATTCAGATTGTTCGTGTTCGTCACTCATGCCCGTATCCTAAGCAGGCACGGGCCATGAGAAAAGGTTTTTATGCGAAAAGTGTGTGCCGAAAAGCGTTTTAGCTTTTTGCGTCTTCTGTTTCAGGGGTGAATTGCCCGTCAGGGAATATTTTACCCGCAAGATCCGCATCACGGAACGGAACATCCTGTACCAGTGTCACTTTCAGGTCATAGATGATCTGCATGAAATGCGCCTGATTGATCTCGTCATTCAAGCCCGCATATTTAGGATTGCGCAGAATATCGTTACCCTGACTCTGCAGATATGCCGTTTTATCAGGCAGACAGGACAGAATTTCAATATCAATTGCACGAAGTTGCGCATCACCAAAGTGATAAGAGCCTTCTAGCTGGTCCTGAACAACAGCGTCCAGATAGTTCAGCGTTTCATGGTCGCATGCATTGATGCGGGCATCACTGTTGAACCATTGTTGGAATGCCGCGAACAACGCTTTTCCTGTGAAAACAGAACAAGACGGATCACGTTCCAGATAACCGGAGAACCGCATTGCAATATCGCCATCGTTAGAACCGATAAGGTGTCGCCATACATCACCATGACTTACGGCACGTAATTCCCAAGCGACCAGAACGCTCATTACGTCCAGATCGGCTGCACGGATACGCTCCAGCATCAAAACATGCTCGGGTGCATAGCGCTCATCAAAAGCACCGTGACGTTTTTCTTGCCAGATATCGCGTAATGCACGGATCATCGTGACCAAAAGGCCGTTTTTGAAGTAATCGGAGCGCACAAGCGCAGATGGTGAAAGATTTTGATTGTCCAGAATCACCAGCTTTTGCGGTACATCCATGTGGAAATCGGGGCCATCCAGCGAATCGAGCATGATTGACCAGCTTTCTTTTTCCGCTTCATGAAGCAGCAAACGTGCTGTGGGACTGCTCAGCAGCTTCTTCACCGCCCAGCGTAAAACCGTGTGTTTATCCCTATATTTGTTGTCAGCAACATGCATAAGGTCATCAGGATCGCTATTTTCAGATACTTCCGAGCATAGCGTATCGAGTGACCATGAGTCACACATTGAATCACAGAAATCGTCTAAATAGCTTCCCAAAGGCTTGAAAGCGCCCGTGTCATCCTGCTTTTCCGCTACATCGGATACAAGATTTTCGAGACGAGCCTTTTGGTACTTAATAAAAGGATTTTTAAAAGGCGAGCCATATCTGTTCATTTTACTCTCCCCAAAACTCAGTGCACTCGAATAAACATTGTGGTTATTCTCCTGAACCGCGGCTGAAGAGAACGACGTTGGAAGCGTCGTCCTTACTACTCTTACGTTTGCCGTTGGTTTTTGGAGCCAGACGTTTGGTCTTTTTCTTAGACTTATCCCCCGTTTCTTCATTTGATACGGGTTCTGCGCTGTAGAGCGTGACGATATCGGCCGTTGTGGCTTCATTGAATCCATTGCGATCCTCTCCTTGATCAGAAAATGCAGTGCCGTGGACACGGTCTGCGGAATGATCTGCAGAAGATTGCAAGTCGTGTTCCGTTTCGCGGAAAGAGCGCTCGAACTTGATAAACCATAGGAAATTGGCGTTTGAACGGTCACGAATATCAGTGAAGATCGGGTCTTCCATGATCGTGAGGGCATGTTCTGCCAGGTAATTCTTGCCGAAGGGCATTTCACCCAGTGCAGCAATCAATGTCGGTGTGATGTGCTGTTCTGATCCTTCCAAAGCGAATACATAGCCTTTGTAATCGGAAAGCATCATATTAATCAGGTGCTTGTCTTGCTGACGGCAGCGTTCTGACAAGAACCATGCTTCGAATACAGCCGCAGCGGCCTGACCATTATTGATTGTACGGAAATCCAGGAAGGCTTCGCGAGCGAAGGCTCGACCCAGATCTGCCATTGGTGAATTTTCGATGCGTTCCCAAGCACCTTTTTCACCGGAAAGCTGTAATTCCCATGCAACACGGATGATGGATACGAGCAGGTCGGCAACCTGTGCTCTGTTTACCAATACCGCATTATCAGGATGAAACATTAATGGGTGGATCAATGCGCCTTGACGATGTTGCCAGTGACGACGAAGTTCCTGCACCAACAAAAGCTGCTGGTCTGCCAAATCTTTATTCGGATTGATCAGGATTGTACCGCTTTGGCGGTCATAACATGCTGTTTCAATCTGCGCTGAATATTTGATTTCAATTTTGTGTTCTTCTGCACATGCCAGATAAGCGGTAGCCAAGCGGCTTTCGCGCAGAGAATCCAGAATATTGTCGATGGTCAATGTATTTGCTTCAAGTGGCTTTGTTACCGCTGCCATTTCAGCAATGAAATCTTCAACTTTATTCTCTTCATTATTGGTGAAGCTCTTAGACAATGTTTCGATCGAATCGATTTCTTTTCTTAACGTTGCCAATTCGCTTTCAAGAATGCCCATACTCGCCGCATCGAAGCTCATATCTTCAGCGTCTTCGTACTGACAATCGAAATCCATATAGAATAACGGCTGGTCACCAATAATCGTACTGATGACAGGCTGTGAATTATTAATTGTGTAGGCTACACGACACGGCATTCTCGCCGCATGGTTTTGACCTGTTATGTCTCCAAAGGAATCGCTCATTTTTAGAACCCCAACCGAATTTGATGTTTTTGAACCCGCACCACGTTTAGTCGTGGCTTATGTTCTTATTATGCGGGGTAAGTTCTTAACGGAACCTTTCCAAAAAGCAGAAAAAACAAAGAAATACGGGGTGTTATAGAAAATAAAGGGCAAATCTTTAGACTCTGTTTACGTTTAATTTACGTAATATTTTTGTTCGTTACAGAGTCGTTAATTTTAGAGCTTTGATTCTCTCGATTTTCAGCAAATTTATGGTGATCGAATCGATTCTTCGGGGTTTATTGGCCGAATGTATCGTCCAGAACAGGGATATCTTCTACGAGCAGTTCTTCATCGCTTAGGGCTACAAAACCATTTTTTTGTACCTTAATTTTTGCCTGAAAGAGACTGTCTTTGAAAACCATGCATGATTTTAGGTTAAAGCTACCATCATCATCATTGCCCAAAACCTTTACCTGAAAAAGCATTTTGCCAATCGCCTTACGGGCAGATGGCGGTGGATCTTCCTTCCAATGAATATCATCAACGCTTTCGGTAATGACAAAGCGTCCATGCCTGCCACGAACATATGAGAAGAAGAATCGCGCATAATCTGTAACTGTTTCTTCGGTTAAAGAGATCGGTACTTTTTGATTAAGGGCGTAGATAGGCTCGTTCGTGAAATCGAGAATTACAAAATCATCCGGCTTATATATGACATAGCGGCGCATTGGCGGCATGGAAGCATGATCGGCAATATCCAATAGACGGTAACCTTTATAAAAAGGCAGGTCTTGTGCAAGTATCACTGTCTCCACAGGGTCAAAAACCGTACCATCGATCCCGGCGTTGACCTGATCGAGTATTGTAGCGATTTCTGCTAATTCAAGTTTTGCGAAGGCTTCCTGATACATGAAATATCCGGCTGTTAGACATATCTATTATTATGATTACCATAGTTTGAATCTCTCGCATAGCCATCGCTGTATAGAGCTGTTTACAGAGTATGAAAGAATCACTGGATAAATCGGGGATTAAGTTCCCCCCAATTCATGCGAATTTTTAAAGAGGAGTCTTCCCCATGGGGAAAAGCGAGTATGACCCCTTCCGTGTTATCTGGGCGAATCATTGCGAATCCAAAAGAAGCTGCGGAGTCCTGATCGGGACAAACTGGGGGTAAAAAATGGGACAATTTCTATACCCGTTACTCACAGGACCTACTACTAATAAAACCTTTCTTAAATATATATAAGGATTAGTATAGCGAGCTTGAAAGGTGGAGAATGAGTGACATGCAGACGACCAGCGTGATTAAAACTGACAAGCTGTTTTTGGATACGTTGAACGGTATTCGGAGTGAACGTCCGCCCATTTGGTTGATGCGCCAGGCGGGAAGGTATTTGCCTGAGTATCGGGAATTGCGAGCGCAGAAAGGTGGTTTTCTGGAGATGGCGTTTGATCCATTGGCTGCGTGTGAGGTTACGATGCAACCGATACGGAGATACGGGTTTGATGCAGCGATTATATTTTCGGATATTCTCACGATTCCGATGGCTTTGGGGCAGTCTTTGGAATTTCTTGCCGGTCAAGGACCGAAACTTGGGGAATTGAATGTCAGCGGATTGAATTATTCAAAGTTCGAGCAACTTAATCCGGTGTATGAAGCAATTACGACCACGAAAACAGCTTTGCAGGTTGAGGGGTTTGACAGTACGGCTTTGATTGGATTTTGTGGTGCGCCGTGGACAGTTGCGACTTACATGATCGAGGGGGGATCATCACGTGATTTTTTAAAATCCAAACGGATGATGATTGAACAGCCCGAAGCGTTTTCATCGCTGATCAATATTTTGGTTGAGGCCAGTGCAACGTATTTGATTAATCAGATTAATGCGGGTGCGGAAGCTGTACAGATTTTTGATAGTTGGGCCGGTGCTTTGGATGCACAAGGATTTAAACGTTGGTGTATTAAACCAACGCAGCAAATTATTGAATTGGTTCGGGCGGCGCATCCGCATGTACCGATTATCGGTTTTCCTAAAGGCGCGGGACAGGGTTATCTGAACTATGCGCAAAGCACGGGCGTTACTGCGCTGGGGCTTGATCATGCCTTATCGACGGAATGGGTGGGACGAACGTTGCAATCTGTTCTTCCGGTGCAGGGAAATCTTGATCCGGCGTATTTGTTGGCGGGTGGTGATGCAATGATTATGGCGGCTGAACAGATTTTAGGTGATCTAAAAAACGGGCCGCACGTATTTAATCTTGGGCACGGTGTTCACAAAGAAACACCGCCGGAGCATGTCGAAGCTCTTGTTAATTTTGTTAAGGGCCGTTGAGGTTAAGCGAAAATTCTATGACACAGAAAGTTGCCGTTGTTTTATTCAATCTGGGCGGGCCGGATTCAAAAGAAGCTATCAAACCGTTTTTGATGAATTTTTTCATGGATAAAAATATTATCCGTCTGCCGTTGCCGTTCCGATTTTTACTGGCAAAAATTATTAGCTATCGACGTTCGAAACGCGAAGCGGGAGAGAGTTACGGAGAGCTTGGTAATAGGTCGCCATTATTGGATAATTCGTTAGCACAAACGGCAGCATTACAAACTGTTCTTAACGATTCACGTGAAACAGAAAATGTCGAATTTAAAACATTTATTTGTATGCGGTATTGGCATCCGATGGCACCGGAAGTTGTGAAGGATATGCAGGAATGGGGCGCGGATAAAATTGTGATTGTTCCGCTGTATCCGCAATTCTCGACAACAACGACATGGTCATCGTTGCAGCAATGGAACAAAGCTTTGCAGCAAGCGGAAGCGAATATCCCTTCCTCTATGGTGTGTTGTTACCATGACAATGCTGGCTATGTGAAAGCGTCGGCGGAGAATATTCGGACGCAGTATGAGAAGGCTGAAAAGGACGGGTACGAAAAACCGCGCATATTATTTTCTGCGCATGGATTGCCGGAAAAAATTATTGCCGATGGTGACCCGTATCAATGGCAGTGCGAACAATCCGCTGAAGCGATTGTAAAAGCGCTGGGGATTGAAGGGTTGGATTACCAATATTGTTATCAATCCCGTGTTGGACCGCAAAAATGGATTGGCCCTTCATTGGATGAAGCGCTGGAAAAAGCAGCAGCGGATGGTAAAGCGGTTGTGATTTATCCGCATGCCTTTACGCAGGAACATGTTGAAACGCTGGTCGAGCTGGATATTGAATATAAGGAAGAGGCGGAAAGGCTAGGTTTGCACGGATATTACCGCGCGTATACCGCAGGAACGCACCCAGATTATATCAATGGTTTGGCCGATATGGTGATGAAACATCTTGATAAAGAGGGTGTTAAGGCTGAGAATTTTGAATGTCCCTGCCCTGCCGAGTTTAGCGATTGCTGTATGCGGGTTGAAGGCCAAGTTGATTGCTCCAGAAAAAAGGCTGCATAAATGCAGGAATTTCTCTCTCTGAATTATGAATGGCTTCGAGCGCTGCATATTATCGCAGCCATTTCATGGATGGCGGGGATGCTCTATTTACCGCGATTGTTTGTCTATCATGCTGAAGCAGAGATCGGTTCGGATAAGTCCGAGACATTCAAAGTGATGGAGTATCGATTGCTCAAATTCATTATGAATCCGGCGATGGGGATTGCATGGATATTGGGTTTGACGATGATTTATGCCAATCCCGGGATGCTGGAAGGTCAGGGATGGCTGCATGTGAAGCTTTTGTTTGTCGTGCTGATGTCGGCGGTTCATGGCGTATTATCGGGGCATGTCCGTAAGTTTTCTAGAGATGAAAATGTTAAATCCGCTAAATATTTTAAAATATTGAATGAAGTGCCGACAGTTTTGATGATCGGTATTGTTATTCTGGCTGTGGTTCAACCGTTTTAAAAACGATGATTAGCCTGGCGCATTTCCTATATTGGGGTCGGTGTTGGTGTCTCTTCGATGCCGCCATAGCTGTTTTCAATGCGCTCAGATGCTTCGACCAATTCTTCGAGAATTCCAATTTCTTTAGAGCCCGGTTCAAACTTTTCATCATTTAGTAATTGCTGTGCTGTTTCACTAACGCGGCCTTCGTTAAAATTACCGCGAAGAAGGTCGGGATTTTGCTCCAGCATTGCTAGACGGACGGTCATTTCCGGTCGCATTGACCCTACACCACCTTCCGGACGACCGTTCAGCGCATCATAAGTTGTCGCATTATCATAAATTTGCTCAATGCTGAGCTCCGTGAGGTCGTCATGTGAATGTATTGTGGCCTCTATCGCCGTTGTGCAGCTATATCCGTATTTAAGCGCTGTTTCCCCTGCCACGGTTGGAATGGCGCGATAAGGTGCGACTTCTCGTAAATCTGCGACTTTTTGCAAAAAGGCTTGGGTTTCAGGTCCGGGGTTTTCTTGTAAAAGCCGCACCGGGCCACCTAGTCGGAACCGGCCTCATCAAGATCGAGGAATAAATGCGCTTTTTCATGTTCTTCGGTAAAGCGGGCGAATAGCGCCTCTTCTTCGGGTGTGAAGACGTTATCGGGCAATCGCTGACCGACAATATCGGCGGCAAATTCTTGCAGGGTTGATGTTTGTGTATCTATACGGAGAACTCTTTCGTTCTCATAGACATTGCCACCGCCACTTTCAATCAGTATGGATTCACCGTTGCGGGCCGCTTCTGTGGCTTCAACACTTAAAACTTCGTCAGATGTTAATCCGCTATATGGATTATCAAAGCGCTCACCTGCTACGGCCTTAAATCTATCGACCAGCGTTTGGGCGGGTATGGTGCTTTCACGAATATCCTGATAATCGATAATGACGTAGTCATCAGCCGTTCCGGGCAAGCCGCCGTCAAAAACTGCTACACCTTGCTGTGTGTCGTCATCCTGATACCGTTTATATGCTTCAAAATTAGGCCCATTTCCCATGCCCCTAATATTAAAGGGCTTTTATTAATAAATATGAAAAATACTGAATGTTTAAAAGGGTTTGATGCCAAAGGCTGATTCCGAGAAAAGTTATTAAGTATTTGAAAACACTTTATCCGCTACAGTAAAAAGGTGAGATAAAGCCTTGACACTCTTTAAAGCTTATGGCTATAAAGCAATATCTTAAAGAGATATCCAAGAAATTAGGAAATTTGATTGAGCGCCGCGTATTAGTGAGACGGCTGCCGCGTTGAGAGATTAAGCTAAACGCCTTTTGGCCCTATAGCCTTCACAAAAAACGTCAATAAACCCATTTAAGAGTAACCCCCTTAAACAGAATAGATTTTTAATTTTTTCGCTTATGCAAAGCATAGAAGCATTATGAACTTACAAGACTTAAAAACACGATCACCCGCAGAATTACTAGCCTTTGCCGAAGAGCTGGAGGTAGAAAACTGCAACACAATGCGCAAACAAGACATGATGTTTGCGATTTTGAAACAACTGGCCAGCCAAGGAACGCCGATATCCGGCGCAGGTGTGCTGGAAGTATTGCAAGACGGCTTCGGCTTCTTGCGTTCCCCTGAAGAAAACTACCTTCCCGGTCCTGATGATATTTATGTGTCGCCTTCGCAAATTCGCCGTTTTGGCCTACGTACAGGGGATATTGTAGAGGGCGAAATTCGCGCCCCTAAAGATTCAGAGCGTTATTTCGCGCTTTTGAAGGTCGGCTCGATTAACAATGAGTCGCCTGATAAGCTACGCCACCGCATTAACTTTGATAACCTCACGCCGCTTTACCCTGATCGTAAGATCAAGTTGGAGATTGATGACCCAACGAAGAAAGATAACGTCCAGCGCGTAATTGAGCTGACATCGCCGATTGGTTTTGGTCAGCGTGCGTTGATTGTTGCGCCGCCTCGTACAGGTAAAACCGTGATGTTGCAGGAAATCGCAAAATCAATCACTGCCAATCATCCTGATGCGTATCTGATTGTTCTTCTGATTGACGAACGTCCTGAGGAAGTGACCGATATGGCGCGCTCAGTGCGAGGTGAGGTTGTATCCTCTACATTTGATGAGCCGGCTTCAAGACACGTACAGGTCGCCGAGATGGTTATGGAGAAGGCGAAGCGCCTTACTGAACACAAGCGTGACGTTATTATTCTGCTCGACTCTATTACCCGTCTGGCACGTGCTTACAACACGGTTGTACCATCATCGGGTAAGGTTTTGACCGGTGGTGTGGATGCGAATGCTTTGCAACGTCCTAAGCGCTTCTTTGGTGCTGCGCGTAACATCGAGCAAGGCGGATCATTGACCATTATTGCTACGGCCTTGATTGATACAGGATCACGTATGGATGAGGTTATTTTCGAAGAATTTAAAGGTACAGGTAACTCCGAAATCGTTCTGGACCGTAAGATTTCCGATAAACGCGTCTTCCCTGCAATCGATATTCAAAAATCCGGTACACGGAAAGAAGAATTGCTGGTTGATAAGGAAACATTGTCCAAAATGTGGGTTCTGCGCCGTATCCTCAACCCTATGGGTACTGTGGATGCCGTTGAATTCCTTCTCGGTAAGATGAAGCAGACGAAGAACAATGATGAGTTCTTTAACTCTATGAACCAATAGGTTTTCCAAAATTATAGGATCTGAACGTGGCGGGTGTATATCCCGCCATTGTTTTATGTGTTTGACGCTTTGCCAAAGCCGCGGGATCCGTGTTGCGGCGCATATATGGCTAGAAAAATAGCAAGCAATTCGCATAAAATTCTAGCTAAATATTGTGCTTAATCTATTGAAATACAAAACAAAATCGAAACGAAAATATTTGCCATAATGTAACTTTTATGGTGCACTGGAAGTATAAGACCTAGACATAAGGTCATAAAAAAACAAAAACCAAATCGGGTTCACATCTAAGTAAGACCAATCAATAAGGTCACAAATAAAAACAATAATAATATTTTAAGTGCGTAAGACTTAGGTGGGTAGACATGAAAACTTTAAAATTCTCCAATAAATGGAAAACGGACCCCCGTATTGCCTATGTGCCGGGCGTGGTCCTTGGATCATTCGTATTAGTGCTGTGCCTGATTGTAGGTCCGGCCTGGTCTTTCGAAACAATTGAACAACCTGCTGCTTTGTCAGTAGATACTCCAACTTCCCCGTCCGTGGCGGATGCGTGCCTTCCCTTGCTCGACACTATCCGCCAATCCCCGCAACCATCTGCCATGGATCGGAACCAGCGCTCAGCTGGCACTGCAGCGGCCCTTGGACTTGTATTAGGCGTGCGTTTTGCCCTCTCGCCCCCTAATAAAGCAGGTCTGAAGCCCCAAAAACCACGCCTAGATGTCTGGCATCATGCTGAAGCGAGCAATGACCGTTCCGCTCTCGCGGTCACTGCTTACCGTCAGTGTCAGAAAGAACAGGCACTTAAGGCATTGGGAGATTTTCGTTGGGTTAGATAAGACTACACCCCTCTCTTTCCGCGCTCGCTCTACACCCTCGCTCTATGCGGAAAGCCTGACGAAAATGTAAAAAACCGCTGTTACTTAGACTGTCCCTCGCGTCGCTGGTCGTCTCTGAAATTCCGCAAGGTCTTTCGAGACGGCCACTCTTCTTTTGAGAGGCTTATTTTCCGAACAGGCTTTTCAAAGACTGACTGAGGGATATTTTGGTATAGAGGCTGCCTAAGCCGTATCCTGCAAGACAGGCTCCTAGCACAGCGCCAGCATCGGCGATCATTTGCGCATTGGGTAGCGGTATCATCGGCGGCAAGATTGTTCTTCCGGCGAAATAATATCCAGCGCCAGCGGCAGCCGCCGCTGCTATACCCAAAATCATACCGATTTGCTTCGGGCGTTTATTTAGAAGCCCCAGCGCTTTGATGCTCATGATGATGAGTTTTTTGGCGGTTTCTTCAGATAGGCCGAGGCGGTTTTCCGTTAATGCCTTTTGCAGTGCTTTTTTATTTTTCATGCGTGATGTATCGACGATGATCGTGCGTAGCATTTTGTATTTACCGGCATCGCCGAGTAGTTTTGCGACATCACCTTGCCCTAAAGCCGCACGTTTTAAGGCTTTGATGCCCGGCGCGGTGATTTTCTCCAAGAATGATGATGTATCGTAAAGCGTGCCCTGAACGCCGAATAAGAATGCAGGAACGCCCAATCCTTTGATGTCAAAACCGACATGCGCCATTGGCACTTTGATGTGGTAGAGGATGGCGATGTCGTCATGCTCTCGCTCCATATCAGCAGTGCGGCGGATAACCTCCATGTCGGCATGATACTGGATGTCCGAGCCGAGTAGATCGAGCTTATCCAAAACTTGCTGTGGGATTTCATCGCGCTGAAAGCCGTAATGTCCGACAGGGTCGATTTGCGCCATACATATGACCGAATTAAAGGCGTGACCGTTGCATTGTTGGCATAGTGTGGAGCAGTTGCCTTTGCAAATACTACAATTCACGTATTTGGCTTCGTGACAGGCGGAGCATGCTGTACGCCCTGTACCATTACATCGCATACATTGCTGGTTCTGATTATTCGGGCCTTGAATATATTGGCGACCTGAGCAGGTCGGGCAAGTCTCTGAACCGCGGGCCTGACAACGGGGGCAGGATTCACGGCCTTTGCCCGAGCATCGTTGGCAGGTCAGACGGCCTTTGGCGCTGCATTGTTTACATGGCTCATGAACGACGAAATCTTTGTGCAGGAATGGCAGTTTGATTTTGATGTTATCCAGTGCCAGTCCCTTGTCCTCACGGTTGAGGATGGCTTCGCGCATGCGTTCGATTACATCGTAGCTGTGGGAGATTTTGACCATCTCCTTATCGGCTTCTTCCTGAAACAAGCCTGTATTGGCGAGGAGTTTCGGTCCGGTGACCTTACCCATCTGGTGCTTGATGATGTTTTTATTCATCAGTTTAAGTTCGGTGCTGGCGAGGAATTCCAGCGTTTCGCCCTCAAACTTGG
>CAYGQG010000032.1:0-16092 GCA_964351955.1 uncultured Micavibrio sp.
CCTGTATCGCTCCAAAAACGATAAAACCGGACGAGAAAACCGTCTGGGACATAGCTTGGCGCATTTAGAGAAACAAAGTGACAAGGCCTGGGTTCAGGGCACGCTGGTTCGGCTTGGGCTTGTTCAGGCCCGCCCAACGCTGAATAATCCCGAAATGGCAGAACAGCTCTACGCATTGGAAGCCGAAGCGCGCAAAGATAAAATCGGAATATGGGCAGAAGAAAGCGCCATCCTGACCCCCGAAGAAGCAGAACGTCACATTAACAGCTTTCAGATTGTCAAAGGACGGGTTCGCAGCGCCGCAATCAAACAAAACCGTATCTATTTAAACTTCGGGCATAACTGGCGTACAGATTTCACCGTTTCTATTGCGCCCGAAGATCGTAAATTCTTTTCCAAAGCGGGATACAACCCGTTGGAGTGGAATGGGCGCGATGTACGCGTACGTGGCTGGATAGAAGATTATAACGGGGCGTATATAGAGATTAACCACCCGACCGCGATTGAAATCATGCCGTTTGAAAAGCCTGCTGAAAAGTAAGCTACAGGCGTTGCATACGCTCCAAAAACGTCCTAGGGTGACCTCAAATTTGTAAAGATTTTAAGATTTGAGGAATTTCGGGAGCCACATGGCCTATAAGCAGCACGATTCGACGCGGGCATCCGCAAAAAACGCCGCCAAGCCTCTGCTTGACCTGTTTCCTGCCATTACGCCGTATTCCAGCGGGTATCTGGCTGTAGATGACGTTCATAACTTATATTGGGAACAAAGCGGTAATCCAGACGGTATACCCGTGGTTTTGCTCCATGGCGGGCCGGGTGCGGGCGCGTCCCCTACTCATCGTCGGTTCTTTGACCCCGATCATTATCGTATCGTGATTTTTGACCAGCGCGGGTCAGGACGGTCTACCCCTCTGGGCAGTTTGGAAAACAATACGCGCAAGCTTCTGATCGAAGACATCGAGACATTGCGGAAACACCTGCAGATTTCACGCTGGCATATTTTCGGCGGATCATGGGGCAGTACGCTGGCGATGAGCTATGCGGCTGAATACCCCAAACATTGTATCAGCATGATCATGCGCGGCATTTTCTTATGCGAGGAAGCGGAAGTTGACTGGTTCCTTCATGGTATGCGTAAAATTTTCCCTGAAGCGTGGGAACAATTTGCCGGATTTGTTGATGATGACAAGCAAGACCATTTGCTCGACGAATATTACGCCGCATTAACGGGCGATGACGAAAAACGCCGTGTGCAGGCTGCTATCGGGTGGAGCTTATACGAAGGTGCATGTTCATTGTTGCTGCCTAATTACGAGACCATCACAACGCAAGAGCAGAAAAGCCAAGCGCTCGCATTGGCACGGATAGAAGCACATTTCTTTAAGAACGAAGTGATCCCCAAAGAAGAAAGTCTGCTTAACCATGTCGAGACTTTTCGCAAAATTCCAACCACGATTATTCAGGGCCGTTATGATGTAATCTGCCCGATCATCTCGGCGCATACATTGCACCAAGCGTGGCCCGAAGCCGATTACATCGTTGTCCCCGATGCGGGGCATTCTGCGCTCGACCCGTCTTTGCGGGCCCGTTTAATCGAAGCAACAGAGCACGCAAAGACCATCAAGCCATAATAATAAAAACAAGAGGTAGAGCATGAATTTCCAGTCCATCAAAAATATAGACGTTTCAGGCAAGCGGGTTTTGGTCCGCGTAGACCTCAACGTTCCTGCCCGACGCGGCAAGGTTATGGACACAACCCGTATCGACCGTTTGAAAGCGAGCATTGATTATTTACGCGGCGAAGGAGCAAAGATTTTGATCCTCTCCCATTTCGGTCGTCCCGAAGGCGAACAAAACCCGGAAATGTCTCTGGCGTTTCTTATTCCTACTTTGGAACAATGCTGGGGTTGCGAGATCAGCTTCGCCCAAGATTGCATCGGCGAAAAAGCGCAAAAAGTCGTAGATACGATGCAGCCCGGCGATGTTACTGTGCTTGAGAATGTCCGTTTCCACAAAGGCGAGAAAGCAAACGACCCCGAATTTGTACAGCAGCTTGCGGCGCTGGGTGACATCTATGTCAATGATGCGTTCTCCGCTGCGCACCGATCACACGCCAGCACGGCGGGACTTGCGCAACACCTGCCTGCAGCCGCAGGGTTGTTAATGACAGAAGAATTGAACGCGCTGGATGCGGCACTGGAAAACCCCGAGCATCCTGTTGTCGCGATTGTCGGCGGATCAAAAATATCGACCAAGCTGAATGTATTGAACAACATCGTGAAAAAAGCCGAGTACCTCATTCTTGGCGGGGCTATGGCGAATACATTCCTTCATGCGCAAGGCGCAGATGTCGGCGCATCACTGTGCGAAACGGAGATGAAAGAAGAAGCTTTAAAGATTTTGCAGACGGCGAAAGATGCGAATTGTGAAATTGTTCTGCCCGTTGATTGTGTCGTCGCCAAGGAATTGCGCGCCAATGCGGAAAACCAAACCGTCGATGCGCAATCTATCCCCGACGGATACATGGCGATTGATATTGGCCCGCAAAGCATCGCGGCTTATCAGAAAATTTTTGAAAATTGTAAAACTTTGCTGTGGAACGGGCCAATGGGTGTTTTCGAAATCAAACCATTTGATGCGGGCACCAATGCTCTAGCGCAAACCGCGGCGACCCTAACCAAAGCCGGCAAGCTCAAAAGCATTGCGGGCGGCGGTGATACAGTATCAGCGCTGGAAAATGCAGAGGTCGTTGGTGAGTTTACTTATGTTTCAACCGCGGGCGGTGCTTTTCTTGAATGGCTGGAAGGCAAAAGTCTTCCAGGCGTTGCCGCTTTGGAAAACGCCAAGAAAGCTGCCTGATCTTTTATTCGGAAGTAATGTCTTCGCTTGAGTTCTGAATAATGCCGCGCGCAACATCAGAATTGATCTTCGTATAGTAATTGATCGCCTTGCTCAAATCATTCAGATCGACCATGCGGCCAGAATTACGAATGCGATTGGTCAGCAAGAAGATCGAAACGAAGTCCTCTTTTGAAAGTTCATAAGCCTTACATGTTACCGCGAGGCCCTGACCACTGGCTTGGGACATAATTTCCAGTGTTGTGTCCGCACCGAGTGCTGTGAATTTTGAAAATTGTGCGATGAACGCCTGAATTTGTCCTCTGCGCAATGTGCCCAGCATCAGCTTTGTTGTCAGCAAACCTTTGCTTTTATATCTATCAGCGGCACGTAACATGGATTCTTCGGGTGCGAATTCATTGACGGCCTGCGTTGCTTCTACAAGCTCGACAATAACTTCGTCTACAGTATCCGCGATTGAACCCGCTTTAACGCCATATTCCTCGGTAATGAAGCTCTTAACCTGCTCCCCTACGAATTTAAAAAGCTTTTCGGCGATGTCGCTCGTGATTTCATCGCGTCTGAGCAATGGCATAGCCAGCCCATCAGAGTTCTGCGCCATATCGCTGAGTACTACGACAGCATGGTCGGTCAATGTGATTGTTTGGTTTTCGGCCAGGGTAATGGCTGTATCCAGATCACGTGTGTCCGCCAGCAGGTTAATAACCTGATTGCTCATCTCTTCGCGCTTTGCAATGGCCTTCCAGTATGACGGGCCTTTGGATTTAATCGTATAGATCAGGTCCAGATCACCCAAAGCCGGGCTGCGGCTCAAGATTGGCGCTGCGACTTCGATTTCGTCATTTGTGAGTTGCAAGATCAGGCGTAACGGTACGTTTTCGATTGTTGAAAGCTTTTCAGCCAGTGCTTCGCGCAAATCCAGCTCTGCCTGGCGCATCAGGCCAATAAGCACATCTGCGATCAGCTCTGATTCACGCGGTGACAGCTCCATGTCCAGCAATTCGCTGACTGCGGAGGTAAGCTCTGCACGTGCCAAAGGCTTGTCATCCTTGGCAAGATTATTGAGCTGCTGTGAATCATATAGCTTCACAAGCAATGGTGTCACATTCGAAGATTTATCTAAAAAACTTAGATCCATAAGGTTGTTGCCCCAAACACACTTAAATATAAAATTCTGTTCGTTGATTTATTATTATTTTTTTAGTGAGAAATTGGCTGAAAGCCGTAGAAACTCTGTACTTACTTAGTGGTTTTTACGCAGTCATCCGTGTCTCTCGTAATAACTATAATGTTAAATCCTTATATTTTAGTTAATTTGAATCATTCCTTTGAAAAAACTTACAAAACCAAGGTGTACGATACGTTTTGTCTTTTATTTGATTTGGGTATACCAAGGCTCTATACTAAATGTTAATCCTTGTAGGCTATGCTTATAGTGGAGAAATTTTTAGGGACGAACAGGATCACAAATGGCAGGACCATTAAGCGGCATTATCGGTAACCAGCAAGTAGCCTCCACTCAGGCTTCACAGCTACAGCAGCAAAGTGGCCAGAATACCGGCGCGATCAGACCTCAGGACCAAGACCCTGAAGAGAATCAGATACAGCCTCAAGGTGCCGCAGCAGCCGAGACACAAGATTCATCGACAGACAATACCAACGCATTCCAGCAGCGTATTGACGATTTTGCAGACCCGCAGGCCGTAAACGCCCTTGATGGCGCAGATGCCCAGCGCGGTGCACTCGTAGACGTACTCGTATAGAACAAGATTTATGGTGGGGAAATTAGGCGCTTCGTTTAGAGGCGCCTTTTTTATTGTGTGGGCGAAACCTCACTCATATCTTCCAAAACCCCTGCTGCAGTGATGAACCTCTGATATGATTAATTTCGAGCATAAGCGCAGCCTCTTCATAAAAATTTTTATATCTCTAAGTATTTTAGGGGTGATCGCGTTCAAAATTAATTTTGATCAAGTTTTTGACCATTTATCTCATGTAAAATTAAGCGTTTGGATCGGGGCCGTGCTGTGCATGGTTTTACAGATAGTGTTCTTGTCCTATCGTTGGCTGGCGACAAATAACCCCAAAACCATTTTTAGCGAGTTCTACTTTGCGTTCTTAGCTACCTTCTGTGTTGTGGCGCTATTCGGAATTGCTCAATATTTTGTATTTTGGGAGCTTGATAGCGACCTTCTTGGAACAGCACCACTTTCACTTGAAGGGTTCATGTATAACCGTAACGCTTATGCATTTCTTATAATTTGCGTCCTCATATCCTGTATCTTTTCACCGTACGCCGCGTATAAAAAACTCGAAATGAGCCTACACACCATTTTTTGGGTGCTGCTTCCTTTGCTCATTTACTTTAACAGTAGCCGCGCGTTATGGCTCTGCGCTCTGCTGCTTATGCCTGTGCTCGTCATGCATTACAAAACACTTAAACTTAAATCTGTGGTGGTGCTCCTGCTTGTTGGGGTCGTAAGTATCTTCGCTTGCTTTCCTATCAGTCAGGATAGAGGCCTCAAGCCACTAACCCAGAGCATTATGCTGTTCGTTGACGAAGAGGATAAAAGCATCGTTGCGCAAGCGATAGATGCTGACGATTCCTATAATGACGTTCGTTTCAATATGATTGATGACAGTCTTGCATTACTCAAAGAGCAGCCTATCAGGGGAGCCGGACTTGGTGCTATTTTGGAGGAGCAGAAAGCTAAAGATGTCGTCATCTTGTCCGTTCTGGATAACACTTTACTCTGGATTTTAACCGAGATGGGTCCGGTCGGCTTGCTTTCGTTTATATTGGTTTATTTCGTGATGCTAAAGGCAATGATCGGAAGAAAAGGAGAGCCAATTCAAAATTCAGAAAAAATGACGATTGCGCTCATGATTTTCTTTGGGTTTTTCTCTCTCTTTCACGAAATCATGTATACGCGGTTTTTCTGGTTTTTCTGCGGTCTGACGTTGGTTACGTCTTTAATTAAAACTACTGAAACGCCACTTCGTTAAAGCTTCGCAGCTTACGGCTATGGAGTTTCTTAGGATCAAGTTCGCGCAGCAGTTCCATTGTCCGTAAACCAATCTGTAGATGCTGGTCCACGCGCTGGCGGTAAAACGTGTTCGCCATTCCGGGTAATTTGAGTTGCCCATGCAACGGCTTGTCGGAAACGCAAAGCAATGTGCCATATGGCACACGGAAGCGGAACCCATTGGCGGCGATTGTCCCACTCTCCATATCCATCGCGATGGCGCGGCTTTGGCTGAGGCGTTTATTCTGACGCACAGAAGAACGTAGTTCCCAGTTCCGGTCGTCCGTGGTCGCAACTGTTCCTGTACGCATCACTTTCTTGATGTCGTATCCTTCGAAACCGCAGATCTCACTCACCGCTTGTTCGAGTGCTTGTTGAATTTCAGCCAGAGCAGGAATTGGAATAGTCGGCGGTAAATCTTCGTCCAAGATATGATCTTCGCGCAGATAGCCATGCGCCAACACATAATCACCGAGGTTTTGCGAGTTACGCAATCCAGCACAGTGACCAAGCATCAACCACGCATGGGGGCGCAGTACGGCGATATGGTCCGTAATGGTTTTCGCATTCGAAGGGCCAACGCCGATATTGACCATAGTCACCCCTGCTCCGCCTTCGCGGGTGAGGTGATAGGCCGGCATTTGCGGCAAGCGTTCGGGGTCATCGGGTTGGATGAACTCCCCATAGCCGTCTTTACCAGCCTTCTTCATGCCCATCTCGATAAATTCATCAATGTAGAATTGGTAATTGGTAAAGATCACGAAATTCTGGAAGTGATGCGCCGGCATGCCGCAATAATGCTTAAGACGTTGTAAGCTCAAATCTACGCGTGGTCCGGTAAATAGCGCGAGAGGCTCGTCCGCACCGTCTTTAGGCACAAAAGTCGCATTGGCAATTTCGTCATCCATAATGTCTAGATCGGGTACATCGAATATATCGACAAGGTCCTTAAGCTGCTCATCGGTGAGGTCGCCTTCGAGGTGGAACCCCTCGCCCAGTGCGAAATGCACAGGAATTGGTGTTCCACTAACACCGATTTCAATCGGTACATCATGGTTCTTCAGCAGGTTTTCAAATTGCTGTTTGTAATAAGTCTCGAATATGTCGGGGCGGGTCAGAGTTGTACTGAACACGCCCGGATGCGGCGCAAATCCATAGGACAGGCGCGTATCGACGCGGCGAGCCAACTCGGTTGAAACTTTTGCATAAGGGTAGAAACCGCGAATTCGGGCATCCGGCGTATTTCCGTTTACGAAATTTTGGAATTCTTCGCGCAAAAACGCGATATGCGTATCATAGATCTTCGTGATCTGTTCAACGGCTTCTTCTGCGGATTTAACGCTCACTGGCGGGATAATATCGGGAATGTTTACCATACTCTATTATCGCTTATTTTTGCATAAATGACAATGACTTAGACGACATTCTCCTGCTAGCTGGCCAGCCCCATAAGGCTACGCGCGTAATGCTGAGGCTCAAAGGGTTGCAGGTCATTAACCGCTTCGCCTACGCCGATGGCATACACAGGCACATTAAATTGATCCGCCAGCCCGACCAGAACACCGCCTTTGGCAGAACCGTCGAGCTTTGTCACGACAAGGCCGCTGACATTGACGATTTCCTTGAATGTTTCAAGTTGAGAGAATGCGTTTTGGCCCGTTGTGGAATCCAGCACCAGCACGACTTCATGCGGCAAGCTTTCATCCTGTTTTTTCAATACGCGGATGATCTTGGCCAGCTCTTCCATCAGATTGGCCTTGTTTTGCAAGCGTCCGGCCGTATCGATGAGCAGAACATCAGCGCCCTCCTCTTTGGCTTGCGCATAAGCTTCATAAGCGACAGAGGCCGCATCTGCACCGACATCTTTTTTGATCAGGGTAGAGTTAGTACGCTTGGACCAGATTTCGAGTTGCTCCACCGCGGCGGCGCGGAATGTATCGCCTGCCGCCATCATGACCTTATAGCCGTATTCTTTTTGGAAGCTTTGCGCGAGCTTACCGATAGTCGTGGTTTTACCCGCGCCATTAACGCCGCACATCAATATGACGAACGGGCCGTCAGCGGGTTTTTCAATTTTGAACGGTTTGGCGACAGGGCCGAGGATTTTTGCGATGCTTTCAGCCAAGGCCTCTTGCACTTCCTCCGCACTAATATCTTTACCGAAGCGGTCTTGCGAGAAATCTTCAACCACTTTCATCGCCGTTTTTGGGCCAAGATCGGCAGAAATCAACAGCTCTTCAAGCTCATCGAGCATTTCCTGATCGAGCTTTTTCTTGGTGACGAGGTCGCCTAAACCCTTTGTGATCTTGTTGGTGGATTTGGACAGGCCAGAGGTCAGGCGGGAAAGCCAGCCCCCTTCGTTACTGTCATCAGAGAATTCTTGCTTCTCCTCAAGATCGTCATGCTTGTTATGTGCCGGAACAGGCTCAACACGAAGATCGTCAAGGATTTCCGCGCCGGATTCCTCAAGCTCATGCTCGGTATCAGGATCAAGTTTGGGATCGTCGTCCTCTATGGAAGGCTCAATAGCAGGTTCGCCGGGCGGGTGGATAATCTTATCCTCGCGCTCCTGCTTTTCTTGCTCTGCGGCGTTCTTCTTTTTTCTCCAAAAAACCATGGGCCGACTATATCAGATCAGACAGCCACGCCAAGAAGCTTATCGCCTTTAATCGCCGAGAGTTTTACACGCGCTAGCGCGCCTGTGGGTAACTCTCCCTCCACCAAAACGGGAGCAAACGTCTCTGCGCGGCCAAAATTATCTTTTTCAACAATAACATCCACAGTTTTATTCACATGGCGGTTCAGCATTTTTTTGTGCTGTTTTTGACCAAGCTCACGCAGGCGCTTAGCGCGCTCTTTGCGAATAGCGGGATCAACCTGATCGGGAATTTTAGCGGCGGGTGTGCCCTCGCGTTCGGAATATGGGAACACGTGCAAATAAGTTAGATCGCATTCCTCTACACATTTAAGCGTATTTTCGAACATTTCTTCGGTTTCGGTGGGGAAGCCGGTGATAATATCCGCGCCAAACTCCATTTCAGGGCGTAAATCACGCGCCTTTTGGCACATTTCAATCGCATCTGCTCTTAAATGCCGTCTTTTCATGCGTTTAAGGATCAAATCGTCCCCTGCTTGCAGCGATAAATGCAAATGCGGCATTAAACGTGGCTCTTCTGCTATCAAACGCCAGAGATCCTCGTCAATTTCAACAGGATCGAGCGATGATAGGCGCAAGCGCGGCAGTTCAGGAACCAGAGCGAGGACACGGCGGATCATCTGACCGAAGGTCGGACTACCCGGCAAATCGGGTCCATATGAGGTTACGTCTACGCCTGTAAACACAATTTCCTTATAGCCCTGCTCAACCAGTGTACGCACCTGATCGGCAATCACACCAATGGGTACAGAGCGTGACTGCCCGCGGCCATATGGGATAATGCAGAACGTACAGCGGTGATCGCAGCCGTTTTGAACCTGTAGGAAAGCACGGGTTTTATCCTCGAAACCTTCGATCAGGTGGCTGGCCGTTTCGGTTACGGACATTATGTCATTGACCAAAACGCGGTCATTATGCCGCACACCCCACGTTTCTGCCTTTAATTTCAGATCGTTACCAATGATTTGGTCGATCTCTTCCATCTGTGCATAACCCTGTGGATCAATCTGGGATGCGCATCCGGTAACAATGATTTTGGCATTGGGGTTTTCACGACGAGCCTTACGTATCGCTTGTCGAGCCTGCCTTTCCGCTTCTTTGGTCACCGCGCAGGTGTTGAAAATGATCGCGTCATTCATTCCCGCATTGGAGGCGTGGTTGCGCATCACCTCTGACTCATAAGTATTGAGGCGGCAGCCGAAGGTAACGATTTCAGGTTTCTTGCTCATTCAACCCTTCTGGTGTTTCCATAAAATTATTGCGCTTGGCGCGTTTATGGGCTATTTATCGCGCTCAATCAACAAAATCAGTGTAGCAGTATTCATTTTATGGGTCTGGGTCGAGAAAAAAAAGTCTATCTTCGTGGCGAAATGCCTGCGTTGTTTGGCAAATCAAGCTTAACAGCACAGCAGGAACGTCGCAGCAAGCGCATATGGCCCAAAGTGTTGGCTTCGGCTTTTGCTGCCGTTGCGATTCTGGATTCCTATGTCTGGCCCGACAAGCCCGAGGACCCCAGCGTCCCCAGGGTTATCCATGCGTGGGATATGAACACCAAAGCGTGGAAACACTCGGGCGGCAATCCGTTACGCTATATCGGATTCAAATATACAGCATTCGGTAGAGAAAAATTAGACACTAAGGTTTTACTCGCCCAGAAAGAGGAAGAGACCAGCATACCAACAATGCCATCGCCGCCTGATCAGACCTAGCGCGTTTATAGGTTCATAACCCCATCGAAAACATAGGTATACGGGCCGGTCATAAGGACATGACCGTCATTTTCGCGGATTTCGAGGAAGAGCGAACCGCCATCGAGTTCGATTTCGACTTTTTGCGCCGTACGTCCGCTGTGATGCGCAGCCACCGCGACAGCACACGCACCAGAGCCGCAAGCCAGCGTCACGCCGACTCCGCGTTCCCATGTACGTTGACGCATTTTAGTGTCGCTCAAGATTTCCACAAACTCGACATTGGTTCTGTTGGGAAAAATCGGGTTATGCTCAACCGTACGCCCTATGTCCTCCACAGGGATATCCCCAAGTGTGTCGACAAAGAACACGCAATGCGGGTTGCCCATATCGACACCTGTCGGATTACTCAGACCGCCTTCGGTTAAATCCAAGTCCTCAACACTTACAGGTTCGCCCATATCCACGGTGACCATGTCGTTTTGTGCGCGCACACATGGCAACAGCCCCCGTCCCGTTTCCAAAACGCATTCGTCCTTGCCTGTTTCGTTCATCACGATGTCGGCGACGCATCTCGTTGCATTACCGCAGGCGGCACTTTCCGACCCGTCCGCATTATAAAAACGGGCGAAAATGTCCGCTTTATCGGACGGTTCGAGCACGGTCAGCAAATCACAACCCACGCCGCGGTTACGGTCGCAGATATGCTGAATTTGCGCAGGCGTAAGGGTTACAGATTCCTTGCGGGAATCTATAATCACAAAATCATTGCCTAATCCGTGCATCTTGCGAAAACGCATACTTGGTCCTTCTCTTTAAAGTCCTTGACAATATAGGGCGATTCCCATATTTTCCACCCAAATTTCACTGACACGACTGTTTTGTCAGTGCCCACGCATTCTAGAGATGCAGGTACTCCCTACTCGGCGCGAACGCTCAGTGGGGCTAAAGTTTATTATTAACTATGGATTTTAAATGTTTGATAGCTTGAGCGAAAAACTAGGCGGCGTATTTTCAAAACTCAGAGGCAAGGCCTCTTTGAGTGAAAATGACGTGATGGCGGTGAGCCGTGAAATCCGTATCGCCTTGCTTGAAGCCGACGTGGCCCTGCCCGTTGTTAAAGACTTCATCACGCAAATCAAAGACAAGGCCGTTGGCCAAGATGTTATCAAAGGCGTAAACCCCGCCCAGCAAGTGATCAAGATCGTTCATGACGAATTGGTGGAAATGCTCGGCTCGGAAAGTGAAGAGCTGAAATTCTCCTCTCCTCCATCCGTATACCTGATGGTTGGTTTGCAAGGTTCGGGTAAAACGACATCCACAGCGAAAATCGCCAAGATGATCACCGAGAAGCAGAAGAAAAAAGTTCTGATGGCTTCTCTGGACGTTTACCGCCCTGCTGCGCAGGAACAGCTGAAGCAACTTGGTGAGCAGACAGGCGTTGCCACGCTGGACATCGTTGAAGGCCAGAAGCCCGTTGATATTGCCAAGCGTGCGATGGATACAGCGCGCAAAGAAGGTTATGACCTCGTCATGCTCGATACTGCGGGTCGCCTGTCAATTGATAAAGAGATGATGGACGAGGCCGCCGCGGTTCAAAAAGCAACCAAGCCGATTGAAACCCTGCTGATCGCCGATGCGATGACCGGTCAGGACGCGGTACAGACCGCCAAGGCGTTTGATGAAGCCGTTGGCCTGTCGGGTATCATGCTGACCCGTGTTGACGGTGATGCGCGCGGCGGTGCGGCGATGTCTATGAAGGCCATTACGGGTAAGCCGATCAAGCTTATAGGTGTTGGGGAAAAGTGGGATGAAATTGAAACATTCCACCCTGACCGTATTGCAGGCCGTATTCTGGGTATGGGCGATGTGGTCTCTTTGGTGGAAAAGGCTGTTGAAACAGTCGATGCCGAAGATGCGCAAGCGATGGCAGCCAAATTCAAAAAAGGCCAATTCGATTACAACGACATGCTCAAGCAAATGCAGCAGATGAGCAAGATGGGCGGCATGGGCGCGATGATGAAGATGATGCCCGGCCTGTCCGGCATGTCTGACAAAATCGCCGAAGCAGGTCTGGATGACAGCTTTGTTAAGCGTCAGGAAGCGATTATTTTTTCCATGACCAAGCAAGAGCGCGAAAAACCGGAATTGCTGAACATGAAGCGCAAGCAACGCATTGCCGCCGGTTCAGGGACATCCGTGCAGGACATCAACAAGCTCACCAAGCAGCTCAAGCAGATGCAGACCATGATGAAGAAGATGCGCAAAATGGGCGCGGGCAAGATGATGGGCATGATGAAAGATTTAATGGGTGGCAAAGCCGACGAGATGGAGCTTATGGCGCAGAGCATGGACCCCGAGGGTCTGGCTGCGGATATGAACAGCATCGAGCCAGGTAATGCGCTTGGCCCTAACCCGTTTGCACAGGGCGGAGGTCTTCCCGGTTTGGGCGGCCTTGGTGGCCCTAATTTAGGTTCGTTGCCATCACATGGTGGCAAGAAAAAAGATCGCAAGAAAAAGAAGCGATAAACAATTTGTAAGACTATTAAAGGAGAAAAACTATGGCACTTGCAATGAGACTATCCAGAGGCGGACGTAAGTCCCGTCCATTTTACCGTATCGTCGTAGCCGACAAGCGCATGCCGCGTGATGGCCGCTACATCGAGCGTTTGGGTACATACAACCCGCTACTAGAAGATCAAGACGAAAACCGCGTACAGTTGGTCGAAGACCGCATCAAGTACTGGCTTTCACAAGGCGCACAGCCTTCTGAGCGTGTAGCGATCTTCCTTGGTAAGGCCGGCATTCTTGACATGCCTGAACAGCCTAACCGTCCGAACAAGTCCAAACCATCAGAGAAAACTCTGCAGATGGTAGAAGACAAAAAAGAAAAGCAAGCTGCTGCTAAAGAAGCCGCAAAAGAAGCCGAAGCTGAAGCCAAGGCTGCTGCTGAAGCCGCTGCTGCTGCACCTGCTGAAGAAGAAGCTCCAGCCGAGGCTCCTGCGGAAGAAGCCCCTGCTGCTGAAGCGGAAGAGCCAGCCGAAGAAGCAAAAGCTGAAGAAGCTCCTGCTGAGGAAGCTGCAGCTGAAGAAAAGCCTGCCGAGTAAGGCTTTTCATGACTCAGGATCAAGGTCAGTCCCCCAAAACCATATGTGTCGGCAAAATTGCCGGAGCGCATGGCGTAAAGGGGCTGGCCAAAATCCAACCCTATTGCGAAGATATCAGCCTACTAGAACAGGTCATAGACTTCGAAATCACGATCAAGAACAGCAACGGCAAACACATGCTCGTTGATATCAAAGACATACATGCCTCTAAAATCCTGGGGCGCGAAGATATTGAACAACTTAAAGGGACGAAGCTTTACGTACCGCGTGAGGCTTTGGCCGAAATCGGCGATGATGACACGTACTATTTCGAGGATCTGGTCGGTTTAGCAGTTGTGGATACGTCAGGTGATGAAATCGGTAAAGTTAAAGCCGTTGAGGATTATGGCGCAGGTGAATTACTCGACATACGGCTGAAAAACGGTAGAGAATTTCTGCTTCCCTTCACAGAGGCGTACGTGCCCGTTGTCGGAGAACAAATCACCATTCAGGATTACGAGGCTTTCCTTGAATGATGCCAACAAACTCGTTTTGCTGGAGAAGTTTTTCGACAGCACCCAAGCTCATATCATTCGAGGCATACTCGAAAGTGACGGTATTCCGTGCTTCATCATGGATGAAAGCCAAAACAGCAGCGTATGGCATCTCAACATAGCACTTGGCGGTGTCAGGCTGATGGTTTTATCTGAGGATTTAGAGCGTGCGCGAGAAATCCTTAAAGAAGAAACAGATAATTACACCAAAGAGACCGACAACAAGCCCGCAATCATCAGAAAACCTTATATAAAAACGATTTTGGGGACTATTATCGGTTTTATGGTGGGTGCGCCATCCATTCGACCATCGAAAAAGGACGATTAATGAGTTTGCAATTCAACATCCTGACCCTCTTTCCCGAGATGTTTCCGGGTGTTTTGGGCCATTCTCTGGCCGGAAAAGCCTTAGAGCGCGGAGATTGGACCTATAACGCGGTGAATATCCGCGATTTCACAGCTGATGTTCATAAATCGGTCGATGATACGCCGTATGGCGGTGGCGCAGGCATGGTTATGCGCCCCGATATAATTGAAAAAGCTACGCTTTCGCTCGAAAACCCCGGTAAAAAGATCTATTTATCACCACGCGGCAAGCCTTTGACACAGGCTAAGGTCAAGGAAATGGCCGCTATGCCTGCTTTAACCCTGCTTTGCGGGCGTTATGAAGGCGTAGACCAACGTGTTCTGGACGCTTATGAGTTTGAAGAAGTCAGTATCGGCGATTATGTGCTATCGGGTGGTGAGCCTGCTGCGCTGATCCTTATGGATGCCTGTATACGCTTGTTGCCCGGGGTAATGGGCAATGATGATACGGCGGATAACGAGAGTTTTGGCGCAAATACAGGCGGTTTGCTCGAATACCCGCATTACACCCGCCCCGCCGTTTGGGAAGCACAAAACGGACAAAGCTATGCCGTGCCCGACATATTGCAATCAGGGCATCATGGAAACATAGAGAAATGGCGCACGGAGCAATCCTTAGAGCTGACCAAGCAAAGACGGCCTGATTTGCTCAAAAAGTCGTAATTTTTCCTTGTAAACCGTGGGATTTATGAGTATAAACCGCATACATTTTGGATTAACCCCGTAAAAAGATAAACAATCCGCCAGCTTTCGAGCTGATTCCGGGATTGAAGAAAAGGGAATAAAACGATGAATACTTTACAAAAGTTTGAAGCGAAGACACTCGCCAAACTACAAGAAGCGAAATCCATTCCGGAATTCGGCCCAGGTGACACAATCAAAGTTAACGTGCGCGTTAAAGAAGGTACGCGTGAGCGTATCCAGGCTTACGAAGGTGTTTGCATCTCTCGCAGCGGTTCAGGCGTAAACGCCAATTTCTGTGTACGTAAGATCAGCTTTGGTGAAGGCGTTGAGCGTACATTCCCATTGTGGAGTACACGTATCGACAGCATCGAAGTGGTTCGCAAAGGTTCCGTTCGTCGTGCGAAGCTTTACTACCTGCGCGATCGTCGCGGTAAGTCAGCGCGTATCGCCGAGCGTACAACCGGTTACGGTATCGACAACGAAGTTGATGAGAGCACAAAAGAGCTGACACAAACGCAGAAGAAAGCGCAGAAGAAAGCCGCTAAGGACGCGAAACGCGCCGAAGCCCGCAAAGAGAATGATGCGAAGGCTGCTGCTAAGAAAGCTGCTAAAGAAGCTGAAAAGAAAGCTGCTGCTGATGCAGCCGCCGCAGAAGCCGCAGCCGCGGAAGCCCCTGCAGATGCTCCAGAAGAGAAAACTGAAGAGTAAGCTCTTTACAAGAATTCAAAGAAAAAGCCTGCTTCAACGAGCAGGCTTTTTTTGTATCTGTATTTTGCGTGTGCTTATCGCGTATTCTGCAAATCTGCAGCCGGAGCATCTGCGGCCGGCATCTCAAAGTTCAACTCACTTTGTACATGCTCATTGGCGTGATGCGACAACTCGGTTTTAGCTTCTTCGCTTAGATCCGTGTTATATGCCGGAATATCGCCAACAATACCGATCTCCTCCAACGTCTTGTTCATATCAGCCCAACCGCGCAGTTCGGCTTCATGCGCTGCCTGTCTTTCAGGGTCGCTATGCTTCTCGCCTGTCATCGGATGATCGGACGGCACGAAGCTGTCTCGTGCTAAACGCAACATTGGCTCAAGCTCTTCCAAGCTTTTAGGGATACCAACACCATCGTCATCAACATCGTACGGCAAGTACGCGATTGTACCGTCACCATTACGC
>CAYGQG010000033.1:0-15974 GCA_964351955.1 uncultured Micavibrio sp.
GGTATGGGCGTATAAAGAGGCTATGGTTCCCGAAAAGATGCCGAAATCTCTTTTGCTTGTCGGTTCTGGTGCTATTGGCATTGAATTTGACAGTTTTTACCGCACAATGGCCGCAGAAGTGACCGATGTTGAGGTTCTTGACCGCGTTTTGCCTGTTGAAGACGAAGAAATCTCTAAAATGGCGCATAAGGCGTTCGAAAAGCAGGGCATGAAGATCATTACAAACGGTATGGTCAAAAAGCTGGATAAAGCCAAAGACAGCGTAACGGCGCATGTTGAAATTAAACGCAAGATCGAGAAGATCAAAGTCGAGAACGTGATCATGGCTGTCGGGATTTCGGCGAATACCGAGAATATCGGTTTGGAGAAAACCAAGGTCAAGCTCGATCGCGGTCATATAATCACGGATGAATGGATGCAGACAGATGAGCCGGGTGTTTACGCGATTGGTGATGTCACGGGTGCACCGTGGTTGGCGCATAAAGCGTCGCATGAGGGGATCATTTGCATTGAGAAGATAGCCGGTCAAAAAGACGTACATCCGATGAAAAAAGAGAATATTCCAGGCTGTACTTATTGCCATCCGCAGGTTGCGAGCGTCGGTTTAACCGAGGCCAAAGCCAAGGAAGCGGGCCATAAGGTCAAGGTCGGACGTTTTCCGTTTATGGGTAACGGTAAGGCGATCGCCTTGGGTGAGCCGGAAGGTTTGATTAAAACGATTTTTGACGAGAAGACAGGTGAATTGCTTGGTGCTCATATGATTGGTGCGGAAGTCACCGAGCTTATTCAGGGCTATGTGATTGGTAAATCTGCAGAGCTTACGGAAGCAGAGTTTATGCATACGGTCTTCCCGCACCCCACACTCTCAGAAATGATGCATGAAAGTGTATTGGATGCCTATGGCAAAGCTATTCACTTCTAAAACTATATGGATGCTCGCACTGCTTATCGGTGGGTGCGCACCGAGTCCTGTCGGGCCTGGTTTGCAGGCTCTTAAGGGGCAGGACATCCGTACGGCGATTAATTACCTTGGCTATCCCGACCGTAAACAAACATTTGTGGGGGATACTGTTTATATATGGATGGAGAACGGCTCATACACGAGCACATATCCAATCACCGATTACGACCAAGGCGAGTTCGAGATTAACGGCCAGAGAGGCACGTATTCGCATAGAAACCGTAGCTATATTTCAGAGCACAATACTTATAGCTGTAAGATTAAGGTTGCGACCGATGATCGTAACATCATAAAAAGCGCACAAGCGACATCCAGCCAGAATGGTTGTAGTACTTATAATGCTGCTTTTGAGCAAATTCTGAACGATTTCGGTCGGCCTCAGGGTGCTGAAAAGCTTGAAAAACAACGTAAACCACTTTAAGTCACTGCTATGACCTATAATCCTAAACTTCTTGATAAAGCCAAGCGGCATCCGGAAAAGCAGAAAAATCCAGATCGTCCTGCGGGTCGTAAGCCGGACTGGATTCGTGTGCCTGCGCCGCAAGGGAAGGTTTATGCGGAGACTAAAGAGATTGTTCGCCGTCAAAAGCTGACGACAGTCTGTGAAGAAGCAGGATGCCCGAATATCGGTGAATGCTGGCAGCAGAAGCATGCCACGTTCATGATTATGGGCGAGGTTTGTACCCGCGCTTGTGCTTTTTGCAATGTGGCGACGGGGAAACCTGATGAGTTGGATAAATTCGAGCCGTTGCGCGTTGGTGTTGCGGTTAAGCAGATGGGCCTCAAACACGTTGTTATTACGTCGGTTGATCGTGATGATTTACAAGACGGTGGCGCGGATCATTTCGTGAAGACGATTCAGGCTATTCGCATGAAAAGCCCCGACACCACTGTCGAGATCCTGCCCGGGGATTTTCGCGGCAACCAACAGGATTGGGATACCGTTATTGATGCGCGCCCTGATGTGTTTAACCACAATCTTGAAACTGTGCCGCGTCTGTATCCGACTATTCGTCCCGGTGCGCGTTATTTTCGTTCCTTACGTTTGTTGCAGCGTGTGAAGGAACTTGATCCGCTTTCCTTCACCAAATCAGGTCTTATGGTTGGCTTGGGTGAAACAAAGGAAGAAGTCGGGCAGGTTATGGATGATATGCGCGCCGCGGATATTGATTTCATCACAATCGGCCAGTATCTACAGCCTACGCCAAAGCATGCTCCTGTTATGCATTGGTGGACACCCGAGGAATTCGAGGGCCTCACCAAGATGGCTAAAAACAAGGGTTTTCTGATGGTTTCTGCTACGCCGCTGACAAGATCGTCCCACCATGCAGGGGATGACTTTGCCAAGCTTAAAGCCGCACGCGAGGTACAGCTTGCCAAACAAGCGGCTGAGTAATTCCTTAAATATGCTGACCCATATTGAGCAGAAACGCCTTCCATACACTCCTGAACAGATGTTTGATCTTGTTGCTGATGTCGATAAGTACAATGAATTTGCGCCTTGGTGTGTGGCGAGTCGTATCAAAAAACGCGAGAGTGACACTGTGTTTTATGCCGATTTGGTTGTCGGTTATAAGATGATCCGTGAGCGTTTTTCTTCCAAAGTTATTATTGAGCGCCCATCATCAGAGATGCAGGGTAAGATTTATATCGAATATTTGCGCGGGCCGCTTAAGCACCTGAAAAATCATTGGGGGTTCAGCCGCGAGCTTGATGGTTCATGTCTTGTCGATTTCTGTGTCGAATTTGAATTTAAAAACAGAGCGTTACAGGGTTTGGCTAATCTATTTTTTCAAGAGGTTATCCGCCGTATGGTGGGTGCGTTTGAGGACCGTGCGCGAGAGATTTACGGTCCACCCACGCTTCAAGAATGATCCCTTAAACTTTCCAAAACAATACTGAGCGCGTGTTTTGTTGATGCGTCTCTAACCTCGGACCGTGAACCGGAAAAGACCTGTGTTTGGGCGCGTACTGTGTTTCCTTTTTCAGCCAAACCAAAACAAACTGTTCCAACCGGTTTTTCGTCACTGCCGCCGCTTGGGCCTGCAATACCTGTTACCGATACAGCTATATCGGCGTGGCTGTTGTTCAGTGCGCCAGATACCATCTCTGCGGCTGTTTCTTCGCTCACCGCGCCGAATTGATCGAGCGTTTCGTTCTTAACGTTAAGCAACTCATGCTTGGCATCATTGGAATAGGTTACGAACCCACGTTCGAATACATCCGATGATCCGGCAAGGTCGGTCATGGCGCTTGCGATCATGCCACCCGTACACGATTCCGCAGTGACGAGTTTTTTGTTTTGCATGCGCAAGGCATCGGAAAGGTCTTTAACCAAGTCCTGCATAGTGAACCCCTATAATTATAAGCGCGGCGAGTACGCCTGCGACAATGTCATCACCCATAACACCGTTTGCACCTTCAACCTTTTTATCAAAGTAAGAGATAGGCCAAGGTTTGAGGACATCAAAGAACCTGAATAAGATGAAGGACAAAGCCAGTAACCAGATGTTGAGACCGAAAAGGATAAAGACAGGAAGGAGCGCTATCCATTGGCCTACGACTTCGTCGACCACAATCATCTTGCTGTCATGGGTATCGGTGGCTTTTTCAAATTCATTGGCGGCCCAGAAACCGATAACGGTTACAACGGCGAGCAAAAAAAGAGAAACGTACAGGCCACCATAAGCAAAGGCGAGCAGGGCCAAGGGAAATGTGCCGAGGCTGCCGACTGTTCCCGGTGCTTTTGGAGCGAGGCCGCAGCCGAACCATACCGCGATCCAGAAATACGGTTTTTTGAATTCATATTTTGCCGGTGTCGGTTCAGTCATGGTTATTCGCTACGTTGATTGTTACCAGCGCTTGGGCGGCGATGCCTTCTTTGCGGCCCGTAAAGCCCAGACTCTCGGTTGTTGTGGCTTTAATATTCACACGCGGTGCAGGCAGATTTGTGATCTCGGCTACACGCTTTTGCATCTCGGCAGCGTGAGGACCGATTTTCGGCTCTTCGCATATTAGTGTCAGATCTATGTTTTGCAGGTTGCCGCCTTTTTGATTGAGCATCTCAACTGCTTTTTCGAGGAAGATGGCACTATCCATATCTTTAAACTCATCGTTCGATGGGGGGAAATGTCGTCCAATATCACCTTCACCAATCGCGCCAAAGATTGCGTCGGTAATAGCGTGTAGCCCGACATCGGCATCCGAATGGCCTTTTAAGGCGCAATTGTGCGGCACGTCGATGCCGCATAGGCGTACAGGCCCGTCCTTGGTTTCATCAAAGGCATGCACATCAAAACCTTGCCCCGACAGGGTTTGCGATGAGGCCTGTAAAAGCTGTTCAGCCATAGAAAAATCATCCGCTGTTGTGATTTTAAAGTTTTTGCGCGATCCCTCGACAATATGAATGTGTTGGCCCATCGCGGCAACCATCGAGGAATCATCCGTCCACACTGCGGTGCTGTTTTGTTGTTTGTGCGCATCCATAATCAAGCCGTAATGGAATGCTTGGGGTGTTTGGATGCTCCAAATGCCGTCACGGTTGATGTATTCACGGTTTTCATCGCGTAAAAGTGTGTCTGAAACGGGTGTGGCGAGTGTTGCTGCCTTGTGTTCTGTGGCTGCCGTTACTAATGCACTGATTTCCGAGGTTGTGACAAAGGGGCGGGCCGCATCATGGATCAGCACAATATCATTATGCGATGCTTTAGAAAAAAACTGTAATCCACTGTAAATACTGTCTTTTCTTTCTTTTCCGCCAATGGCGAATTCATCTATGGGCAGGCCTTTGACAGCGTCATGATACATATCTGCGTGCTGTGGGTCGATAATGACCCGTATCGCATAGAAAATACCGCAGTTCACAAACACCTCAAGCGTATGTCTGAGCAATCGTTTGCCTGCTAACGATTGATATTGCTTTGGCTTTTCGCCACCCAGACGTGAACCGCTGCCTGCTGCAGCGATTAATGCGTAGATTTTGGGGGATGTTTGTGTGCTCATCTCAAATTCGCTCAAAAGCCCATAAAACTTGCTAATCTGCGTGTTTGTCTATATGTATAATCCACTTTTTACAATGGCTGTATGCGGATTTTGTTACCCGTATTAGTATAGTGAAGATCGCGAAGTAAAGATAATGGCTTTTCAAGGCATAAGTATTCAATCCATTCTAGGCTCCCAGAGCAGCGAAACAGGCTGGTTTTCAAAGCTGCGTGCGTTGAAGAGTACTTTTGTTACTTTGCTTATCCTGGCTTCAATCGTCAGTGGGTTTGCTACTTACGCGGCGCTGACCGAAACACCGCCATTCGGGAATGACCCTGATACCGTTATCTGGCTGTTGAATATCAATTTTGTCCTGCTGTTGCTGATTGTCGGCATTATCGTTCGTCGCGTTGTTTCCCTATGGAGTGGTCGTAAGCGTAAGATTGCCGGATCACACATGCATGTACGTCTTGTTTATATTTTCAGCATGCTGGCGGCTATTCCCGCTATCACTATGATGGTTTTCTCTGCTGTGTTCTTTTATTTCGGTGTGCAGACATGGTTCAGTGATCGTGTGCAAACGGCGGTTAATGAGTCTCAAGCTGTTGCTGAAGCCTATCTGGAAGAGCATACACAGACGATCCGCGCCGATGTATTGGCAATGGCGAATGATTTGAACCGAGAGGCTGGTTTGCTGCTTGTGAACGAACAAGCACTGGCTCAAGTCGTACAAACCCAGTCCATATTGCGGGATTTATCCGAAGCTATTGTGTTTGATAATGACGGACGCATTATTGCGCGTTCGGATTTGACCTTCTCCCTGGAATTTGAGGATATCCCGCTTTATGCGATGAATGCTGCCGGTGATGGTGAAGTGATCATCATGACAGGTGCGAATGAAGACCGCGTGCGCGCTTTGGTTAAGTTGGATAATTTTCTGGATACTTATCTGTTTGTGGGGCGGATGATTGATCCGCAAGTGTTGAGTCACTTGGCGGCGACTCGTCGTGCGACGGAAGATTATGCAACGCTACAAAGTCGATTATCCGACTTGCAAGTGACGCTGACTTTGATCTTCGTTGTGGTGGGCTTGCTGTTACTGACCAGTGCTATCTGGTTCGGGTTGTTACTTGCACGCCAATTGGTTGATCCGATCAGTACGTTGATTACTACAGCTGACCGTGTGCGGGCAGGGGATTTGTCCGCCCGCGTTCCCGACCAAAAAACATTGCAGGAATTTGATTATCTGGCGCAATCATTCAACCGCATGACCCGCCGCATTCAGGAACAGCAGAGTGAGCTGCTGGACGCGAACCGTCAGCTTGATCGTCGTCGTCACTTTACCGAAACCGTGTTAACGGGTGTGACATCCGGCGTTATAGCGGCGAACCAAAAGGGTGAGATTACCGTTGTAAACAGCTCGGCGATGGAATTGCTGGGGGTTGAGAAGGGCGCGATTGTCGGCGCGTCACTGGAAATACTTATTCCCGAGCTACAATCATTGCTTGATGAAGCACATCTCAAGCCGAATAACATCACTGAAGGTGAAATTCCGCTAGAGCGCGGAGACGCACCGCGCCGTGTATTCCTGTTCCGTATTACCAATGAGCAGATCGGGGATGAAGAAACAGGGACGATTGTAACGTTTGATGACATTACGGCATTACAATCAGCGCAGCGTAAAGCGGCGTGGGCCGATGTGGCGCGTCGTATCGCGCATGAGATCAAGAACCCGCTGACTCCGATCCAGCTTTCTGCTGAACGGTTGCAACGTAAATATTTCAAGGACATCAAAGATGATCCTGAAACATTCGCGCAATGTATCTCGACGATTATCCGCCATGTGGAAGATATCGGGCATATGGTGAATGAGTTCTCGTCTTTTGCACGAATGCCCGAACCGAAGTTTAAGGTTGAGGACATTAATGCGCATCTTGAAGAGGCACTGACGCTGTACAGGCAGGCACATGCCAGAACAGAATTCTTGTTGAGTGGTTTTGAAGACAAAACCTATCATTCCAAGATCGATCAACAATTGATACGGCAGGCGGTAAACAACCTGTTGCAGAATGCTCTTGATTCCGTAACGGCTCTCAACAGCAAGGGTGAAGAGATTAAAAAGCCGAAAATCTCGATCGTGCTGGGGGCGCATAATGATGATGAGTTGTTTATCGCCATTAGTGATAACGGGTTGGGATTCCCTAAGGATAAGGACGTAGAATCCTTGCTGGAGCCATATGTTACACATAAAGAAAAAGGTACGGGGCTGGGGCTGGCCATCGTTAAGAAGATTATGGACGATCACAAAGGGGAGCTACTTTTAGGCGCACCCGAATGGTTAAAGAAAAACCCGTTATGGGCATCTTTGGGTGGCGCAACAGCCGTCCTGATATTACCGATTGAAAAAATAGCCTATTCCCAAGCTCAAAAATCCGCTTAAATACAGGCCTACATGACAAAAGACATTCTCATAGTTGACGACGAAGCCGACATCCGCGCTCTGATTAAGGGCATTTTGGAGGATGAGGGCTATAGTGTGCGCGAGACCGGCACAGCCAGAGAAGCGATGGCGATTATAGAAGAACAAGTTCCGGCATTGATTATTCAGGATATATGGCTACAGGACAGCCATATGGACGGTTTGGAAATATTAAAAGAAGTTAAAAAGCAGCACCCGTCATTACCGTTTGTAATGATTAGCGGGCACGGCACGATTGAAACCGCCGTATCGGCGATTAAAGACGGGGCATATGACTTCATTGAAAAGCCGTTTAAGTCTGACCGCTTATTAATGATGGTTTCCCGTGCGCTTGAGAATGCGAGCTTGCTGCGTGAAAATGCCACCCTCAAAAAACAAAACGTATCTTTTGATGATGATTTGATTGGGCAGTCTTCAGAGATTCAATCCATCAAGCAGGTTATCGAAAAAGCATCGCCGACAAATAGCCGTATTCTCATTCAAGGTGAGGCAGGTACGGGCAAAGGCGTGGTTGCGCGCTTGATTCATAAATACTCGCTTCGTGCTGATGCTGTGTTGATTACCTTGAATTGTGCGACGTTAAATTTGCATGACTTCGAGGTCGAGTTATTCGGCTCTGCCAAGGATAGTGACCATGTCGGCGTGTTCGAGCAGGCACAAGGCGGCACATTGATACTTGATGAGGTCACGGATTTGCCGATCGAGGCGCAGAGTAAAATCATACGGGCATTGCAGGAAAAAAGCTTCAAGCGTGTGGGAGATACAAAAGACATCAGCATCGATATACGCGTTATTGCCACAAGCGGTCGCGACATAGAACAGGCCGTCAAGAAGGGTGAGTTTAAGGATGATTTGTATTATCGGCTGAATGTTGTTCCGCTAACCATGCCGCCATTAAAAGACCGCAGCGAGGATATTCCCGCATTGGCGACCCAGTTTGTCAGAGAGTTACAGAACAAGATCAGCGATGAAGTGTTTACCAAAGGTGCATTGCGCCGCCTTAAATCGTATGCGTGGCCCGGTAATGTGCGCCAGTTGAAGAATGTTGTCGAATGGATGTGCATCATGCACGCGCTTGAAGATGGTGAGTGTTTTGATGTTCATCATTTACCGCCTGAGATCACTGGCGGCGGTGCTACAACGGAGGGCGCAAGTCAGCCTGTTTTGCAGGAATTGAGCGATATGTATCTCGAAGCGCCATTGCGTGAAGCGCGCGAGTTGTTCGAGAAAGAGTATCTGCTGACGCAGGTTGACCGTTTCGAGGGTAATATTTCGCAAACCGCAAAGTTTGTGGGTATGGAACGTTCGGCATTGCATAGAAAGCTGAAATCCTTAAATATTGGCTCTAACGAAAATAAGACACCCGATGAAAAGGATCAGGATGATTCCGACGACGATGTCACATCAATCGAAGCCGCCAAAAGCAGGCAGAAAAGGGCTTAAACAATGCGCGTAATTATCTGCGGTGCAGGACAGGTCGGCTATAATATTGCCGAATATCTAGCAAAAGAAGAAAACGACGTTACGGTTGTTGATCTGCGCGCCGATCTTATTGGCCGTATCCATGACGAATTGGATGTGAATGCTATTCTGGGGCATGCATCCCGCCCTGATATTCTGAAAGCCGCAGGCGCGAATGACGCGGATATGATTGTCGCGGTGACGCAATCGGACGAGATCAATATGGTGGCGTGTCAGATCGGGCACTCATTGTTCGGCATTCCAAAGAAAATCGCACGCGTACGTGAGCAATCATACTTGCAGCCAGAATGGTCGAACCTGTTTAGCCGTGCGCATATGCCGATTGACGTTATCATTTCACCGGAAGTTATTGTTGCCAACGATATCTACCAACGTCTGGCCGTTCCGGGCACGACATTCGTGAATGTGATCGCCGAAGGTTTGGCGCATATGATCGGGGTTGTATGCGAAGAAGACTGTCCTGTTGTGAATACACCATTGGGTCAGCTGCATAGTTTGTTTCCTGACCTGTCGTTTCAGGTTTTGGCGATCCTGCGTAAGAACAAGCCGATTATTCCCGATGAAACCGATCAGTTAGAGGTTGGTGATGAGGTTTATTTCATCGTTGATACAGATCATTTGAAACGCGTGATGACGGCGTTTGGTCACGAAGAATCCGAGGCGCGTAAGATCATTATCGCCGGCGGTGGTAACATCGGCATTACGCTTGCCAAGTTGATCAAGGAACGTTCGAAAAGCGTTCAAATCAAACTGATTGAGCAGAACCAAGAACGAGCTGAATTCCTCAGCGAGCATCTTGAAAATACGATCATCCTGAACGGTAGTTCACTCGATAAAGATATTCTCGAAGAGGCGTCTATCACCAGTGCCGAAACGCTTGTCGCGGTGACGAATGATGATGAGAGCAATATTTTGGGTTCATTGCTGGCCAAACAATATGGATGTGCCCGTGCCATTACGTTGGTGAATAACGAAGCATATTACCCGCTTGTCGGGCCGTTAGGCGTTGATGCAATGGTGTCACCGCGTTCGATTATTGTTGCCAATATTATGCAGCACGTACGTCGTGGACGGATCAAAGGGTTGTACAACATTCGTGATGGGTTTGCCGAAGTTATCGAGGCGGAAGTGTCAGAAACATCCTCCATCGTGAACACCACGATCGAAGAATTGAACCTGCCTCATGAGGTTATTGTTGGCGGGGTTATCCGTGATGAGAAATTCATTATGCCCGAACCGAACTTCACGATCAGAGCAGGGGATGATGTCATTATCCTTGCCTCACGTACGCAGGCGCAGAATGTCGAGAAGATGTTCTCGGTTCAGGTGGACCTGTTTTGAGCCACGATAAAGGCGCATCCATGAAACTCGGTATATTTGATTCAGGTTTAGGCGGTGTCATGATCGCCCGCGCTATCCGCGATCATCTTCCCGATATTGATATGGTTTATCTCGGGGATACGCTGCACGTTCCGTACGGGAATCGTTCCTCTGATACTATCTATGAATATTCCAAAGCGTGCGTAGAACATTTGTTTAAGGAGCTCGATTGCCAAATCATCATTATGGCTTGCAACACTGCGAGTGCATCGGCGTTGCGCAGATTGCAGCAAGGATGGCTCGCGGAGCATTATCCTGAGCGCCGTATATTGGGCGTTGTTGTGCCAACCATTGAGTATGCGTTGGATAAGGGCTATCAGAGGCTTGGCTTGCTCGGCACGAACTATACCGTCAATTCAGGCATCTATATTGAAGAACTGGAAAAGATAAACCCTGATATTGCGATCCATCAGGTTAACGCCCCTTTACTTGTTCCGTTAATTGAACACGACGGTATGGAATGGGTCGATGATATTCTACATCACTATATCGAGCCGATGATCGAAAAGGATGTTGAGGCGGTTATTTTAAGTTGTACGCATTACACATGCCTGAAGGATCGTATTCGCAAACGCTACGGCATTGATGTGTTGTCTCAGGACGAGATTGTGCCGATGAAGTTGAAGGACTATCTTCAACGGCATCCTGAAAGTGATGACAAAATCGGCAAGTCCGGCGAGAGTGCTTTTTATGTTTCTGAGCTTACATCGAATTATGAAGCACAGGCATCTGCGCATTACGGCAAGGGCATTCAGCTCACACATGTGCCATGGAAGGTAGCGCTATGACTCTAGGTAAACCCCAGAAAGTATTCTTTGATTGGGACGGTACGTTGGTGGATAGCTTCGGGTTTTTGCATGCGGCGCATAATTACGCCCGCCAGCAGCTTGGGATTGATCCGTTTACTATCGAGGATTTTAGTGAATATTTCGGCCAGCCGCGTGAGATTCTCTATGTAAAAATTTACGGGGACAAAGGCGAGGAGGCGAAGAAGCATTTCGAACATTATGTCGCTAATAATCATATCGAAGGGCTTCATCCTATAGACGGGGCCGAGGATGTTCTAAAACGTCTACAGGCGCTCGATATACCTTGCGGTGTTGTGACGAATAAAAAGCGTAGCCTTGTCGAAGCGGAAATTGAAAGCTTTGGCTGGACTCCGTATTTCGATGTTCTAGTTGGTGCGGCCGATGCGGCGAATGACAAACCGTCGCCTGACCCGTTATTGCTGGCGATAGAACGTTCGGAACAGACATTGGTTAATGATCAAATTTGGTTCGTCGGAGATACCGATAACGACACCGCGTGTTCGAACGCTGTGGGTAGTAAAACCATTCTTATTCTTGACGAAGAGAAAGAAGCGAAAACATATAGCAAGATATTAGGTAAATTTAATATAGATTTGCACGTTCGGAATTGTAATAAATTTCTTGAATTTTTGTTGCAATATGACTGAAACCCGCTAAAAGTGTAACAAATATCAACTTTAACCACTTAAAAATATGGTAAACGGTAAAAATGGGCGATAAACCACAACAGGTACAAGACATATTCTTAAACAAGATCCGTAAGGAAAAAATGTCCGTTACGGTCTTCTTGGTCAACGGTGTGAAGCTTCAGGGTGTTGTCACTTGGTTCGATAATTTCAGCTTGCTTCTAAGGCGTGAATCACACGTACAGCTTGTCTACAAACATGCGATTTCAACAATCATGCCGGGCGGTCCTTTGAACCTGCACGATGATGAAGAAACACGCAAAGCCGCACAGGCTGAGAAAGCTGCTGCTGAGGAAGAAGAGGAGAAAGCCGAAGATTAAGGCTTTCTTACTATGAGCAAGCGTAAAGCGCCAACATACAGCACAGAAAAAATTCCTGAACGCTGTCTGATTGTTCATCCTGTTCTGAGCAAACTCTCACAACGATCAACGGAACAAAAGATTGAGGAAATCGACGGCTTGGCCCGTGCGATCGAGCTTGATGTTATTCATGTTGATCACTTCAATCTCGATCAAATTCAAGCGGGACATTTTCTCGGTAAAGGACAGCGCGAGCGTATCGGCAAGCTGGTCAAAGATCTTGAGCCGGATATCATCATTTTTAACTATAGTCTTTCGCCCGTTCAGCAACGGAACCTTGAGCGCACATGGAAAGCCAAGGTGATTGACCGTACGGGTTTGATTCTCGAAATTTTTGGCGCACGGGCGCAGACGAAGGAAGGTGTGTTGCAGGTTGATCTTGCTGCCCTCGAGTATCAGCGCTCTCGTCTTGTCCGTTCATGGACACACTTGGAACGACAACGGGGTGGTGCCGGTTTTATGGGTGGTCCTGGTGAAACGCAGATCGAGATCGACAGGCGTTTAATTAGTGATCGTATTATCAAGTTGAAATCCGAATTGGAAAAGGTTCGCAAGACCCGTGATCTTGGTCGGAAGTCTCGTGAGCGTGTGCCGTATCCTGCTGTTGCTCTTGTTGGTTATACCAATGCGGGTAAGTCGACATTGTTCAACACGCTTACGGGTGAGAACATCTTCGCTAAGGATTTACTCTTTGCCACACTTGACCCAACCTTGCGTAAGATCGAGTTGCCGAACGGGCAGGCGGTTATCCTTTCGGATACTGTGGGGTTTATTTCAGATCTTCCTACCGATCTGATTGCCGCGTTCAGAGCGACATTGGAGCAGACGCTTCACGCTGATGTCATATTGCATGTCATTGACGTGTCACGACCCGATTATGAGGCGCAACGGAATGATGTGATTTCTATTTTGGAGGATCTGGGTATTGAGTATGAAGACGAACCGCGAGTTTTGGAGGTCTATAACAAGATCGATGCATTGGACGAAGATGAGATGTCTGACCTTAAACGCAAGGCACGTTTCGAGCGTTCAATGATTTTGATGTCTGCCGTGAAAGGGATTGGTAAGGACGAGTTGCTCGAAGGCATTGCGCGTATTACTGCCGAGCAGCACGTTAAAGCAACCTACAAGATCAATGCTGCGGATGGAAAAGCCCTATCATGGCTTTATGAGCATGCTGATGTTGTTTCGCGCGATGATCAGGGTAAGTTTATAGTATGCAGCGTGCGGATTGATCCTGCGAATATGAATAGATTTCAATCCCGATACCAATATACGAGCGAAGATCATGCAAGCGGTTAACTCTGAAATTATTTCGAATTTACTGAAGAAAACTTCAGACCGTTTCATCATGCCGCGATATCAACTTCTGCAGGAGCATGAAATATCGACCAAGACGGGGCCGAATGATTTGGTGACTCAAGCTGACATAGAAGCAGAACACTATCTGTCCAAACGGTTGCCTGAATTGTTGCCCGGTTCCGTTGTTATAGGGGAAGAGGGGGTGTCTAGCGGTAGCATCATCCTTAGTGATATTGAAAATAGCGCGAATGACATTTGGGTTGTTGACCCGGTTGATGGGACATTCAACTTTGTTAAGGGTCGACCCGAGTTCGGGATCATGTTGGCTTTGGTGCGCAATGGTGAAACCGTGATGGCGTGGATTTATAATATTCTCGCCGATGAAATGGTCTTTGCCGAGAAAGGCGGCGGGACGCTTATCAATGGTGAGCGTATAGAGATTGAAAGCGGTGGCTTACATTCCGCGCCTACCGGTTTTGTTAATCCGCGATATTTCCCCGCAGAACAGCGTCCGCATATTAAAGAGATTAGCGATCAATATGACGGCTGCGTGTCTATTGGTTGCGCGGCTCATGAATATCTAAACTTGCTTAAAGGGCGGGTTGATTTCGCGCTCTATACGCGGATCAAGCCTTGGGATCACCTTCCCGGTGTGCTCATCGTTAGTGAAGCGGGTGGATATGTGGCGAAATGGGATGGTAGCCCTTATGAGGCAAAAGAGCGTGGAATAGGGCTGATCGCGGCACGTACGCAAGATGCATGGCAAAACACGTACGACCTGTTTTTAGAAGATATTCCAAACATTTAGGCGCGCTCTTTTCGCTTTTCCTCGTCCCATGCGGCTTCCATATCCTCAAGCGTGGCGTTTTCAATATCAATTGATTGCTGTTTGAGGGATTGTTCAACCCCTTTAAAGCGGCGCTCAAACTTGTTGTTACAGTCGCGCAAAGCCGTTTCAGGGTTGATATCCAACATCCGGCCCAAATTGGCGACAACAAACAAAACATCGCCTAATTCCTCGGATTTGTCTTGAATTGTGCCTTTTTTGACCGCTTCTCGCAGCTCTGACAGCTCTTCTTCGAGTTTATCGAGCACAAAATCGACTTTTGGCCATTCAAAACCTACTTTTGCTGCTTTTTTTTGTAGTTTTAGCGCGCGCAGCAGGGCAGGGAGGCCTTTTGTAACACCGTCAAGGGCGCTTTCCTGCTCCTTACCATGCTTTACTGTCTTTTCGGCTTTTTTGCGCTCATCCCATATTTTGTCAACGTCTTCAGGACTTTGTGCATCACCATCACCAAAAACATGCGGGTGGCGGGTGATCATCTTCTCGGTAACGTCGTTGATCACATCCTTAATGGTGAAATATCCGGCTTCAGATGCCATTTGGGCGTGATACACAGGTTGGAGCAGCAAATCCCCTAACTCCTCACGCAAATCACGAAAATCTTCACGTTCAATTGCGTCAGCAACTTCGTATGCCTCTTCGATGGTATAAGGGGAAATTGACTTGAAATCTTGCTCTAAATCCCACGGACAGCCGCCATTGGGGTCGCGGAGCGCCTTCATTACGGCGATCAAATCATCGAATTCATGGCTTCCTGACATCAAAACGCCTATTTTTTACTAAAAAACAATGTGTTAATATTGCAATTATTCTTGATTCTAACTGCGTTTACCACCTGACAATTAAATAAATTTTTACTAAAAAAGCGGTATAATTTACTAGGAGTGCGTAAATTGGTAGCAATATTCAAAAATGACGATGGTTTTACACTGATCGAGGTCGCAATTGGCCTGATCATCATTGGGCTTTTGACATTGCCATTGATCGAAGCATATCGCTTGCGCATCGAAGCTGAAAAGCAAGGTTTTAACAATGCGCAATTCTCTCAGATTACCGAAAGCATCAACCAATACGTAATTGATAATGGTTTTTATCCTGTGCCAGCCAGTCTTCTGGCTGGGCCGGCCGATGCTGCTTACGGGACGCAAGCTGCTGCGCCCTATCAGCCTTGCCCGTCTTGGCCCACACCGAATGGCGTGTGTCGTACTACAGGCCCTGATCAAGTTTATATCGGTGCTGTTCCTATCGAAGACATCGGGCTTAATCCTGAATTTGCTCTGGATTACTGGGGCAATAAAATCACATACGCTGTTACACAAGCCCAGACAGGAACATATGTTTCAGGGGCAGGGTTAATTAACACTCAAGGTTATAGCGCACCACCAGGACCACCGCTTACAGCGCCAACCGGTCCTGCTGTTCTTGAAGCCAAGCCTGATGTGGATATGATATTAATTTCTCATGGTGAAATCGGTGCCGGAGCGTATTCCGAAGAAGGCAATTTGGTTACCGCCTGTCCAGCCGCCGTTTCCGGACTTGAATTTGAAAACTGTAATTTTGACAACATGTTCATTATTCAAAGAGATGCCACAGATGCCGCGGTTACTTATCTAGGTCCGTGCGGTATTGTTAGAAAGCTGGGTGGCGGTGTTGCCACTAATCCGGAAAGAGGTGCGTTATACTACGATGAC
>CAYGQG010000034.1:0-2019 GCA_964351955.1 uncultured Micavibrio sp.
GCTAATGACGATGAGCAGCCCGGTGGTATGGAAGCCACAATGTAAAAAATGGTTTTCGAAGAACGGGGAAAGGCCTGAATTTGCAGGCCTTTTTTTGTGCCTGAATTACTTCAGGATTGTGATGTGGCCCATTTTGCGCCCGGCTTTGACATCATGTTTGCCGTAGATATGGACGCATGCTTTATCGGTTTTGAGCATCTCGTCGATTTTTTCAACATCATCACCGATCAGATTAAGCATCTCACAGTCGCTATGGCGCGCAGGACCCAGTACGGGGAGGTCGCACACCGCACGGACGTGGTTTTCGAACTGGGAGTGCGCACAGGCATCTATGCTCCAATGTCCCGAGTTGTGCGTGCGTGGGGCGATTTCGTTAGCCAGAAGCTTGTTATCGGATGTTACGAAGAGCTCGAGCGTTAACACGCCTTTGAGATCTATACGTTCGGCGAGTTGTTCAGCCAAGCGAACAGCTTCATCGCAAATAGATTGATCCAGCGGGGCAGGTAGGGTGGTTTTAGACAGGATATGATCTTTATGCTCGTTGAGCATGGGGCCGTAATGAATGGTTTTGCCATCACAATCACGAGCGATAATGACGGAAATTTCACAGCTGAAATCTATAATTTCTTCCATGATTAACGGCTGGTTTTTAAATTGAGTCCATAAAGTTTCGATATCTGTATCGCTTGTATACCGTGCTTGTCCTTTGCCATCATATCCGAAACGTGTCGTTTTCAATATACATTCTTCAGCTTGCCATACGTTAAGCGTATCCAGCACATCTTGTGGTGATTTCGGTGCTGTCCAGCGGGCGGTTGGAATGTCGATACTGTTAAGGAAGCTTTTCTCTTCTGTGCGATCTTGAGAGACTTGCAGTAAGGATGCTTTTGGAAAAACGGCTTTGTGCCCTTCGAGAAATTCGACCGTTTCTACCGGGATGTTTTCAAACTCGTAAGAGATATAGTCAACCTGATCTGCGAATTCCTTGAGTTTGGCTTCGTCATCATAAGCGCCTGTGATTGTGGTCTTAACCACCTGAGAAGCGGGGGTATCTGTTTCAGGGCAATAAATGATGGTCTCTATACCAAGATTGGCGGCGGCCAGAGCGCTCATCCGTCCAAGCTGTCCTCCACCGATTATACCAAGTGTAATCTTCTTCATGAGGGTGTGTCTGCTACCGATGCGGTTTGGTTTGAACGGTAATCATCAAGAGCTTTGGCTAAATCCTCGTCATTGGTGGCAAGAATAGCAGCAGCCAATAGGCCTGCGTTCTTTGCGCCTGCCTTGCCGATCGCTAATGTGCCGACGGGGATGCCACCGGGCATTTGCGCGATAGAGAGCAAGCTGTCCATGCCGCTTAAGGCTTTGCTTTCAACGGGAACGCCCAAAATGGGAAGCGGGGTCATGCTGGCGGCCATACCGGGAAGGTGTGCCGCGCCGCCCGCACCGGCGATAATAACTTTAAGGCCTTTGTTTTTTGCGCTTTTTGCGTATTCGACAAGGCGATCAGGTGTACGATGGGCGGATACAATCTTTACTTCGTGAGGGATACCGAGGCCGTGGAGGATGTCGTGGGCCTCTTTCATTGTCTCCCAATCGGATTGGGAGCCCATAATGATACCAACTAGCGGGTTGTCATCTGCGTGTGTCATGAGTGCTTTATAAGGGAGGGAAAAGGATTAGGCAATAATATCGTCAATAAGAGCTGATTCAATCTGTTGAATCATGTCTTTGAGCCACAGCTTCTTTTTCTTGAGCTGTTGCATGTGCAACAAGTTTATAGGTTGGTTGCTATCCATCGCGCGCTCGATAACTTCATCGAGGGCCTTATGCTCACTTTTATACTCTGTGAGCTTCATCTGCAGTTCTTCTTGATCTTCCATTGGAGAGAAATCGTACACTATTTTTATCCGATTTAAAAATCAATAATATCATATAATGACTTGTTTGATAACAAAAAATACATATCATTGCTGTGCAATATGAGGAATGCTATCTTTTGGTTTCTTCAACCCAAAT
>CAYGQG010000034.1:2119-15769 GCA_964351955.1 uncultured Micavibrio sp.
CCGGAAGGCGAAAAGCGCGAGGTTGTATATCATGGCGGGGAAACCCGTTACGGCGGCATTGGTGAGTATTTGGGTCCTAAAATCGCAGAGGTTACAGGGTTCGAGACACGCGCGACAGTGCTGGGCCATGTTCAGCGCGGCGGTAACCCTACACATAACGACCGTTTGTTGGCGCAAGGTCTGGGGGTTAAGGCCGTGGACCTCATCGAGGCCGGCGAATATGGCAAGATGGTTGCTTGGCAGAATCGTCAAGCAGTCGCGGTTCCTATTGAGGATGCTATTAAGAAGTGCCGTATTGTTGAAAAAGACGGGTTTCTGGTTCATACCGCGCGCTCACTAGGAATATCTTTCGGTGATTAAAGCCGCTGAAGCAACTAAAGCAGTTGCTGAGACAGGCTTTTTCGCGTTACTTTGTGGGGAGGAGTAAACACCGCTTATGCTTTATGTAGAACAATCTTTAGGCCCTGACGAAGAGTTGGTCCATATCGGCGCTTTCCACTGGATGTATACGGTGCAGTCCTTTATGGCGATTATCTGGGGGATGATTATTAGCGTTATGATCATTGTCGGTGCTGTTTTTATCTATAAAAAAATGGGCTGGTTTCCGCCCGATCTTCCGCTTTACGAAGGTATTCAGTATTTGCATCCCGGTGTGCGTATCGGCGCGTTCGTTGCCTTTATACTGGGTCTTTTAAGTTTCGCCCAGATGATGGTGATTAAGGCGACAACGGAAATCGCGATTACCAATACACGCCTTGTGTACAAGCGTGGTCTGGTTGCCCGCCATGTTGGCGAGATGAGCATCGACCGCATTGAAGGTGTGAATGTTTTGCAAACGATTTTGGGACGTATTTTCAATTATGGCCGTTTGGCTATTCGCGGTATGGGTATTGGCGAGGTTGTATTGCCGCCGATCGAGGACCCGATTACATTCAGGCAGGCTATCGAGAAAGCCAGAGCCATTTAGCGACATACAGGATTTGCCATGACTAAAGACTCACAATTGCCAAAACAATCCAAACCCAGAGCTTCGCGTAATAAGCAGGTGAATGTCGATGATATGCTTGTTAAAGGCGAGCAGATTGTCGAGCGTGCGGAAATACATTGGGGGATTTACTGGAAGTCAGCGGCTGTATTTGTTTTTGCCGTGCTGGTGGCGTTGGTTGTTGCGTTTGAAATTGGTGTGTTGCTGGCGGTTTCTGCGCTTGTCATGTTTGTTCACGCCACGATCAAGAAGCAAATTCTGATGTTGGCACTGACGAATAAACGCATGTTGTTCCGTTACGGGATTTTGCAGATTGATGTTGTCGATATGCGTTTTTCAAAGATTGAAAGCATCGAGATCGAGCGTATGCCGCCGGGTTACGTCATGGGGTATTCCAATGTCGTGATTATGGGGACGGGCCAGAGATATGTGGTTATTCCTTATGTAGCGAACGGTCTTGAAATTCGACAGGCATATAATCGTTTGACGCTCTCTGAAGAAGAGCTGGAAGACGAATAAGCCCCATTTACCTTTCCATTGTTTTGTGTTTAAAAAAATCCTCAAGAGAAGGACTTATTGATTATGTTTGATGAAAAACGCGCGCATCCTAACGGCTGGAACAAAGACAGACTTGTTTCTCGCTATGTGACTGAAGGCCCAGAAAGTGCGCCGCACCGCGCGTATTATTACGCGATGGGCATCACCGAAGAAGAGATTCACCAGCCGTTGGTTGGGGTTGCGACATGCTGGAACGAGGCCGCGCCTTGTAATATCGCGCTTTCCCGTCAGGCACAGGCCGTGAAGGTTGGTGTGAAAGATGCGAAGGGAACGCCGCGTGAATTCACAACGATTACGGTTACCGATGGTATCGCCATGGGGCATGAGGGCATGCGTTCTTCGCTAGCGTCCCGTGAAGTGATTACAGATTCTGTTGAGTTGACGATGCGCGGGCACTGTTATGATGCGCTTGTTGGCTTGGCCGGTTGCGATAAATCCTTGCCGGGGATGATGATGGCGATGGTGCGTTTGAATGTGCCGTCCGTTTTTATGTATGGCGGTACGATTTTGCCCGGTAAATTCCGCGGACAGGATGTTGATATTGTCAATGTGTTCGAAGGTGTTGGTAAGCACTCAGCCGGTGAGTTTAGTGATGCCGATCTTAAGGAGCTGGAATGTGTTGCTTGTCCTTCTGCGGGGGCATGTGGCGGTCAATTTACCGCCAATACGATGGCTTGTGTCTCCGAAGCGATGGGATTGGCGTTGCCACATTCCGCAGGAGCCCCTGCGCCTTATGAATCCCGCGATGAATATGCCAAGGCTTCGGGTGAAGCGGTGATGAGATTGATCAAGAACGGTGGACCGTATCCGCGTGATATCGTGACCCGTAAAAGCCTCGAAAATGCGGCGGCGATTGTTGCGGCAACTGGTGGTTCAACCAATGCAGCTCTGCATTTGCCCGCAATCGCACATGAAGCAGGCATTGACTTCAATTTGTTTGATGTTGCCGAGAGTTTCAAGAAGACTCCATTGATCGCGAATTTACGTCCGGGCGGTAAATATGTTGCCAAAGACCTGTTCGATGTCGGCGGTGTTGGTGTGGTGATTAAGGAATTACTCGATAACGGCTTTATGCATGGTGATTGTATTACCGTGACAGGCAAGACATTGGCTGAAAATTACGCTGATGTGACGTTACCCGAAGATCAGGATGTTGTGTTCCCCTGTTCAAACCCGATTTACCCGACAGGCGGGGTTGTTGGTTTGCAGGGCAACCTTGCTCCTGAAGGTGCGATTGTGAAGATTGCGGGTTTGGAAGAGTTGCAATTTGAAGGTCCTGCGCGTGTATTTGAAGGCGAGCAAGCGGCATTCGATGCGGTGCAAGCCCGCGAATACGAGGATGGCGATGTTATTGTTATTCGTCAGGAAGGGCCGAAAGGCGGACCGGGTATGCGCGAGATGCTATCAACTACGGCGGCATTATACGGACAGGGCGCGAAGGTTGCCTTGATTACCGATGGGCGTTTTTCCGGCGGAACACGCGGTTTTTGTATTGGTCATGTCGGGCCGGAAGCCGCCGTTGGCGGGCCGATCGGTTTGCTTAAAGACGGTGATGTGATCAGTATCGATGCGGATAAAGGTACGCTTGAAGTTCGTTTAAGCGATGAAGAGCTTGAAGAGCGCCGTAAGGTATGGAAGCCGCGTAAGACCAATTATAATAGCGGTGCTTTGCAGAAATATGCCGCTTTGGTCGGGCCTGCTCGTGATGGTGCTGTGACGCATCCGGGGGCGAAAGAAGAGACGCACACTTTCGTTGATCTTTAGGCGTTGATTTTTGAGAGTGTTCCGCGCTTTCGTGCACGGAATTTTAAGGCTTTTGTGATAGACTCATTTAAGTAGAGTGAATCATTCCTTAAGTGAGCCATGGCGCGTATCTGTTTCAGAAAAACCACCTTATTGTTATGTGCGAGTGCAGTTATAGCTATTGCACCTCCTGCTGCTGCTGATCGGCTGGCGGGGGAAAGCAGTATTACTGCCGAGGCGCTGTTAAGCCAGCATGCGGGTGTTGCGGGTGCAATTGAAGCTTATCTGCTTTCGAAGGATTCCCGTAAGTTTGTTAGCGACCCTAAGGCTATCGCCGATTTTTACGCACATCGAGCGTTTGAGCCGCTTTGGGTCACATCGTCGCGTGTAAGGTCCGATGCAAAGGATATGCGCGATGTGATCAAGGAGAGCTGGACGCACGGCCTTAATCCGTATTCGTATCACTTTGAGGCCATAGAAGGCCGTATGGAGAGCAGGGAAGAGATCAGCTTGGCCGAGCTTGAGGTTATGCTTACTGATGCATATTTGCGCATAGGGCATGATTTGACGGGTATCCGTGTGAACCCTGCAAGTTTGAAATCAAACCGACGGTTTTGGAAACAGCCGCTATCTTCAGAAGAGTTATTGTTTAATCTTAATCAGAATAGACGCGATGTTGATGACTTTATCGGTGCATATGCACCGCAAGGTCAGACGTATAAAACTCTACAAAAAGAATTGGTTACCCTTGTTGAGGGCCAGCCTGAACCATATGAAGACCTTTTGCCGATCCGGGTCGAGGGGTTGTTACACCCTGCTGCGCGTGACCCCGGCGTTCCGGCATTACGGGCACGTTTGGGGATTGAGCGTCCGCAAACCGAAGACGAATATTTATATGACGATAAATTGGCTGCGGCGGTTATCAAGTTTCAGCGTGAAAACGATCTGACCGATGACGGTATTGTCGGTCGGCAGACTTTGGCTATATTGAACAAATCCCGCAAGGACAGGATCAATCAATTGATCGCGAATTTAGAGCGTCTTCGTTGGGTTGAGGATGAAAAGCCGGAAGACTTTGTGGTTGTCAATATTCCTTCTGCGACGTTATGGGCGGTTGAAGATAACCGTGTTGCGTTTGAAATGCCGGTGATTGTGGGTCGTTCAAAGCGTCCGACGAATATATTCAGGACAGAAATCACAGGGGTGCGTTTGAACCCCGATTGGACCGTTCCGCCAACAATTAAAAAAGAAGATATTATCCCGAAACTGCAGGAAGACCCTGAGTATTTGATGCAGAAAGGTATGCAGTTAATTAGCGGTCGCGGTGAAGACGCAATGACCCTCGATCCGACCATTATGGATTGGAATGCTGTTACGGAAGAGGAGCTGAAAGGCTTACGCATGGTTCAAGTGCCCGGTGACCATAACCCGCTTGGGCGTTACCGTGTGCATATGCCAAACAGCTACAATATCTATCTACATGATACGAATGAGAAGTATCTGTTTGACCGGGCATCGCGCGCGGTTTCTTCGGGGTGTATTCGCATGAAAGATCCTCAGCGTATGGCGCATTTCATTTTGAAGCAGCGCAAGAACTGGAGCCAGGACAAGCATGACCGTATTTTGGCCAGTGCGGCCAAGACGGATCTGTATATTCAGGACCCCATACCTGTGTACATCCTGTATTACACGGCTTGGCTTGATTCGAATGGTCAGGTTATTTACGGACAAGATCTCTACGATTTTGACCAAAATTTGATAAAAATGCTCCGAGATATTGACGGAATCTTCATTCCAGTGGATAATACTTAGGTTATAGGCTGAAATTTATCGAATTTTAACCATGACATGCAGGGAAATTTTCTTTATCCCTTTACTCGTTCGAAAATTCTGGTAGGTCTTACTACTCAAAAATAATTATAGGTAAAAAATGGCTATTGAAAACATTGTTTCTGACAGTGCAAACGTGAATGTTATTGATCGTCGTGAAGTGCTCAAGCTCGGCTTGGCTGGCGTTTTGGCAACAACTTTGCCCCTTAGCTTTGCGACAGATGCACAGGCTAGACAAAACACATGGCGCGTAGGTTTCCGCAATGCGCATACTGGCGATAGTTTCAACGGTGTTTACCGTGTGGGTAATAAGTATATGCCTGAAGCGTTTGAGCGTATGAACTACATTTTACGTGATTTTAGAACGGGCGAAGTTTTCCCGATGGACCCACGGGTTATTGATATTATGGCGTTGATTCAGCAAAAGGCGAGACAACGCGAGCATATCGAAATTCTTTCCGGTTACCGTAGCCCCAAGACAAACGCACGTCTGCGCAAGAATACAAGCGGCGTAGCGCGTAACTCATTCCATATGTATGGTCAGGCGCTTGATATGCATATCAAGGGATATCGTACCAGTAGCCTCCGTAACATTGCCAAGGGTCTTAAGGCCGGCGGTGTTGGTTATTATCCGAAAAGCGACTTCATTCACGTTGATACGGGTGCGGTTCGTTCTTGGTAAACTGGTTTAAGTAATCCGCTTTATCATTTAAAAATAATACGCTAGAGTGCAGCCTTCTTAATCAGATTTAGGGAGGCTGTTTTGATTCTGATTGCACTCGGCGCGAATTTACCCAGCCGCTTTGGTGAGCCGGAGCAGACGTTAAAACGCGCTGTATCGGCTATTCAGGCTCGTGGCATTCGCGTTGTTAAGCAATCGAGTATCTGGAAGACCGCTCCTGTCCCTGTTTCTGATCAACCCTGGTATAGAAATGCAGTTATACGTGTTGAGGCAAATTTATCGGCTTTGGCGCTGCTTGAGGTTTTGCACGAGATCGAGGCTGATTTTGGCCGTGTCAGAAGCGAGAAGAATGCTCCGCGTCTGCTTGATCTCGATTTAATTGCCTATAACACCGATATCATTAAAGAAGAGGGCGTTTTTGTCCCTCATTCGCGTATGCATAACCGTGCTTTCGTTCTTAAACCGCTGCAAGAGGTTGCGCCGCAATGGGTACACCCTGTGTTAAAGCGCTCTGTGGCTGATTTAATCAAGGGTTTGCCTGTCGATGATGAGATTGAAAAATCCTTTCCACTCGCCGCTTAAAACAAAATGACCCATAAACGCACCGTCTCATCTTCGCATCGTTTTACCCATGGTCCGCATGTTATGGGGGTGGTCAATGTGACACCCGATAGTTTTTCCGATGGCGGAGATTTTTACAATGCTGACAAGGCGATAGAGCATGGGCTTCAATTGTTCAATGAAGGTGCATCTATTCTAGATGTCGGTGGGGAGTCTACGCGACCCGGGGCAAAAGTCGTTGATGTAGAAGAAGAAATTCGCCGCGTTGTGCCTGTCATAGAAGGCTTGGCGGCAGAGTTGAGGGGGAAGCGATTTGATATCTCTATCGATACCAGAAACGCCAAAACCATGGAAGCGGCGCTAAAAGCGGGCGCTACAGCTCTTAATGATGTCAGTGCTTTAGAGGAGGATGTTGATAGTCTTAATGTAGCGGCGGACGCACAAGTTCCGGTATTTCTTATGCATATGGCGGGTAATCCGCAGATGATGCAAAAAAAACCAAGCTATAACAATGTTGTTGATGAAGTTTTTCAATACTTACAACAACGTATTGCCATATGCGAGACGCGCCGTATCGATGCTAATCTGCTTATTTGTGACCCCGGTATCGGTTTTGGCAAGACAGTTGAGCATAACTTACTACTGCTCAGAAATATAAGCAGATTTCATGATTTGGGTGTGCCTGTATTGCTCGGCACGAGCAGAAAGAGCTTTATCGGGAAGTTGTCGAATGATGAACCGCCGAATGAACGGATTCCGGGTTCACTGTCTTCGGCGATTTGGGGATTGTCACAAGGGGTACAAATTTTTCGTGTGCACGATGTTGCCGAAACCGTGCAGGCGTTTAAAGTTTACGATGCGATCGCTTCGTCGTCAGAAACTTCATAAATATACGATTGCGATTTTTTTAGCGTGTTTGTGTCTTCACAAAAACGATAATCAAAAATGTCCCAAGGGAAGTCGGGTTTGTCCTTATTCGGGAAAAAACCATAAAGATGGGCGTTCTCGAAACGACCAGGCGTCTCTACACCATGGATTTCACCAAATGCGCGCATAACGCCGCCATGGCATACGATCAATATCGGGTCAGGAAAAGCGTTGATAGCCTTGGACTTTCCGCGGGTGACCCGTTCAAAGAACTGATTTGCTGTTTCACCCTCAGGGATGTCGGGCCAGCTGGTGAAAATATGCTGGCATTCTTCATATGGTGCGCCTTCTAATACGCCTGCGTGGATTTCCGCAAGATCACTGTCCTCGAACAGCTCGACATTCAGCACTTCATTAATAATGGTGGCGGTGTCTCGTGCCCGTGAAAGGTGGCTGTGGAAAATGGCACTTGGCTTGATATCCAGAGCTTTTATGACATTGTGAACGGCATAGGCCTGCTCACGTCCCGTGTTTGTTAGAGGGGAATCCATGCTGCCGGCCATGATGCGTGCGGCGTTGGCTTCGGTCTGGCCGTGGCGGATCATATAAAAGGGTTTAGCGGGTAACATCGGGGTGACTATAACATGCGGCTAAACTACGACAAGAGCACTGTTCAAATCTTCTAGAACGCTGACTATGCTTTGTGCGGCGAGCATCGAGCTTTTCGGGTTCGCCGGATCAGGCATATTTACAATGCGGGATGTTAATGTGCTGAATTCTCCTTCGACAGTGAACTCATGGGCGTTACCTTTTGCATCGGGGTCGGCCCAGATTTCTACGCGTGTTTTTTCAGCGCCGATACCAGCCAATGAGAGCGTCGCGGCAACATTTACATTGGCGGGAAAGCCTTTTGCCGCCTCTAAAGCGTTGCCTTCAAAGATTCGGGTCATTTCGGTAATAGAGGTTAAATCTATCCCCATTTCTTCCACATAGGGTGCGCCGGAAAAACCGCGTGGATGCTTCGTTGACTTGATTTTAGAGCTCAATATGCCGAGCTTAGATAATGATTTTACTCCATCTATTCCAGCTAAAGCGCCTGAGGGCACTAAAATGCGACTGTTGGTTGTTTTGTGGATATCTAAAATTTTGGGATACATCAGCAAAGCGCAGCTTGAGATCAAAACAAGGGTCTTTTGCTTTTTCAGGGTCATTTCAGCCAGTTCGGGGACTGCTTTTGGGGGAAGAGCCTCGACAATAATATCACAGCGTTCTGTAAGCTCTTCAAAACTGACGAGAGGGATATCGAACTCATCATTCGGTGTAATGTCACTGGCGGCGATCCAATCCAGACCGTCTATGCCCTTGACCAATGCGCGTCCTACGGCGCTGCCGATTGCGCCTAAACCTGCTATTCCGACTGTCTGTGTCATGCTGCGAGTTCTTTCAGTTTTTCAAGGGTTGTGGCGGCTACGTCAATCTCACCGCTAGTTAAATGCTTGGTCAAGGTGGCGGAAGAACGCTCTCCCGGTATGCTGATATGATCTACACCGTCAACGCGTTCGGCGTTTTTGATGTCTTGCAGGGCTTTGGCTATGTCGGCGTAAAAAGGCGTATGGCCCATGGCTTTGGGATCGATGGCGATTATGAATAAACCATCCTCATCACAGAGTTCTTTCTTAATGGCTTTCGCACCGATCAACGGACCCGCCATAAGTTCAATCATGAACCCGAGTGAAAATCCTTTATATCCTGAAAGTGGTAATATAGCTCCGTTATCTGCATCTTCGGGGTTGGTTGACGGTGAGCCATTTGCATCAATCATGACGCCTTCGGGGATTTGTTCACCTTTTGCTTTGTGGACCATAATTTTGCCATAGGCGTACGCGGATGTCGCAAGGTCGGCTATGAAATGCTGCCCGTCTTCACCGGGGATGCAAACGCCGATCGGGTTGGTGCCGATCATTCGTTCTTTTGACCCCGGTGGGGCAACGAGCGCGATTGAATTACAGCCCATAAAGGCAATGAGGCCTTTTTCAGCAAAACGACGAAGGTAATACGCCATTGAGCCGCTAGAGGCGATATAGTTATGAATGCCCACCATTGCTATGCCATGTTTCGGGGCAAGTTTAATGGCTTCCTGCATTGCAGTGTGACCTGCCACTGCTCCGATTTGGTTCTTTGCATCAAATCTTACTAAGCTACCGTTATCATGCTCTTTTTCGGGGGCGTTTTGTGGTGCTGATCTTTTTTTGATTTCTTTTACAGCTTCAATGACCCGCACCATGCCGTGGGACGCTTTGCCGGATAATTCATTTTCCCAATAATGGTCAGCGACGATATGGGCATCGTTTTCGTGCAGGCCTGCTTTTATCAAGGCTTGTTCGGAAAGAGTTTTCAATTCATCTGTGGAGATGTTTGCCATAAATGTCTGCTTACCCTCGCTTTCAGAGCATAGAAAGCATATTTTGAAAGACATGGAAAGCTGGAAAGATCAGGGAATTGTGCTGTCGGCGCGTTCGCATGGCGAGAACGGGGCTATTGTTTCGCTGCTGACGGAAACGCAGGGGCGGCATAGCGGATATGTGCGTGGGGCACAGGGCAGCAAGCTTCGTGGGTCACTGGAGATCGGGAATATCGTCGATGCGAGCTGGCAAAGCCGGACCAGCGACTCGCTTGGTTCATTCTCTCTGGAGTTATCGCGCGGGACAGCTGCGCTGTTCATGCAGGACCCTATAAAGCTCTCGGCTTTGCAGTCGGCCTGTGCGCTTTGTGATGAGGCGTTGCCCGAACGGGAAAGCCATTCAGGGCTGTATCATGGTTTATGTGCGTTGTTTGAAACGTTAGAGACCGATATTTGGGGCGCGGCCTATGTGATGTGGGAGATTGCGTTCCTTAAGGAGTTGGGTTTTTCGCTCGACCTGACACAATGTGCGGGCGGGGGCGATAACGATGCTTTGTCTTATGTCAGTCCGAAGACGGGGCGTGCGGTTAGTGCCGATGAGGGGAAGCCGTATAAGGACAGGTTGTTGAACTTGCCGCCGTTCTTGAAACCGCAAGCTGGCGTAGTTAATGAAGCGGGGGTTTTGGATGGTCTTCGTATGACCGGATATTTTTTGGAGCATTGGGTTTTTACACATCATTCGCGAGGAGTTCCGCCTGCGCGCTTGCTTTTTGAAGAGCGATTTGCCAAAACTGTTGAATCACAACACTTAGAAGAAACCGAAGAATACCATGCCGCAGGATAATTCCGCCGTAGACATAGAACATAATATTATCGATCAGCCGTTTAACGAGCTGTTATCGGACAGGTATCTCTCATACGCGCTTTCGACGATCATGAGTCGTTCGCTGCCGGATGTTCGCGACGGTATGAAGCCTGTGCATCGCCGTTTGATGTATGCGATGTATCAGCTGAAGCTAAACCCGACAGGTGCACCAAAGAAGTCTGCGCGTGTTGTTGGTGATGTTATCGGTAAGTTCCACCCGCATGGCGATACAGCCGTTTACGACGCGATGGTGCGTTTGGCGCAGGATTTTGCACAGAGATACCCGCTTGTCGACGGACAGGGTAATTTCGGTAACATTGACGGCGATAATGCGGCCGCAATGCGTTATACGGAAGCGCGTTTGACCGAAGTGGCTTTGTTGTTGCTTGAGGGGATTGAAGAAGATGCAGTTGATTTCCGCCCGACTTATGATGGATCGGAAAATGAACCTGTCGTTTTGCCCGGTGCTTTCCCGAATTTGTTAGCCAACGGGTCAAGCGGTATCGCTGTGGGTATGGCGACCTCTATTCCTCCGCATAACGTGGCGGAGCTTTGCGGTGCCATGGAAATGATGCTGGAGAATAAGGATGTCAGCATTGCCGAATTGGCCGAGATTGTCGGTGGACCTGATTTCCCGACTGGCGGTACTCTTGTTGAAGACAAGAAAGACATTGTTAATGCGTATGAGACGGGTAAGGGTTCTTTCCGTGTTCGTGCGAAGTGGGAGAAGGAAGATTTGAAGCAGGGGGCGTATCAGCTCGTTGTGACTGAAATCCCTTATCAGGTGCAAAAATCCAAGCTGATTGAGAAGATTGCTGACCTTATCACGACTAAAAAACTGCCGATGCTGGATGATGTGCGGGATGAGTCGGCAGAAGATATCCGTCTTGTTCTGATTCCGAAGAACCGCAATGTTGATCCGACATTGTTGATGGAGGCGTTGTTCCGTAATACCGATCTGGAGAACCGTTTTAGCCTGAATATGAACGTACTTGAGGGCGGGCTTGTGCCGCGCGTGATGAACCTCAAAGAGGTCTTGCAGGCATGGATGAACCATCAAAAAGAAGTGTTGGTTCGCCGTTCGCAATATCGTCTCGAGAAGGTTATGCATCGTTTGGAGGTGCTGGAAGGGTATTTGGTTGTTTATCTGAACATCGATGAGGTTATCCGTATCATCCGTTTTGAGGATGATCCGAAGGCCGAGTTGATGAAGACCTTCAAGCTATCAGAGGTTCAGGTTGAGGCCGTGTTGAACCTACGCTTGCGCCGCCTGCATAAGCTCGAAGAAGTTGAGATTAAGGGCGAGCATGAGAAGCTTTCGACGGAGAAAGATGAGCTGGAGAAGCTTATTGGCTCTAGCGCACGTCAATGGACGCGGATCAAGAAACAGATTAAGGCGCTTGGTAAGCAATTTGGTGAGGATACTGATCTTGGTGCACGCAGAACGGTTCTTGGTGAGCCGCCTGCGCCGATTGCGGTCGATCTTGATGAAGCGATGATCGAGAAGGAACCTGTTACGATTGTTTGTTCCAAGCAAGGTTGGGTTCGCGCAATGAAGGGCCACGGTCTTGATACGAAAAACTTTAAGTATAAGGACGGTGATAAGGCCGGATTTGTGCTCGAGGCACAGACTACGGATAAATTGCTGATTTTCGGCACGAATGGACGTTTTTATACGATTGGCTGCGATAAATTGCCCCCGGGGCGCGGCTTTGGCGAGCCTTTGCGTATTATGGTCGATTTGCCGAATGAGAGCGATGTGACGGATATGATGCTGTTTCAGCCGGAGCAAAAGATATTGGTTGCGGCGAGCAGTGGTCACGGCTTTATCGTTAAAAGTGACGATGTTCTGGCGCAGACCAAGAACGGTAAGCAGATACTGAACGTGAAGAGTCCGGCTAAGGCGATATTGTGTAAGCCGTTAGCCGAGAATGATGACCATATTGCGACAATTGGCAAGAACCGTAAGATGCTGGTGTTTGCGCTTGATGAAGTGCCTGAAATGGGTCGTGGTAAGGGCGTGATCTTACAAAAATTCAAGGATGGCGGGCTGTCAGATGCCAAAACATTTAAATGGGATGACGGTCTTGAATTTAAATACGGCACAGGCATGACGATTGTGGAAGATATCAACCCGTGGGTTGGCAAGCGCGCTGCTGCGGGTCGATTACCGCCAAATGGTTTCCCGAAGAACAACCAGTTTGATTAGGTTTGTAACTGCGCTGACGGTGAATAGAGGTTTTTCGTATTGTGTCTTTTCCTAAGATTGTTCCTATAGCGCTCGTCTTTGCTTTCCTTGTTTATGCGTTTATGCCGTTGAGGACTTCGGTGGTGGATGAAGTCGATATGCCGATAGGGCGTTTGAACGGCAATTTCACAGTTATCGATGATGTAGAGGGGCTGGCCCTTGTTGGTTATAAGCGCCTGTATGATGGCGATATCAACGATAATGTCCGGTATCACCAATATATCAACACAACATATTATTCGAAGCTGGGACTTGTTGATTTAGGCAAAGGGCCAGAGTCGCTACAGAAAATTGTGTTTAAAGGGAGGGTTGCCAAGGTAGATTCCCGACCGACAACAAAGATGTATCGTTTAGCGAAGTTCTTACAGCCCTGTTATTCGGAAGAAGATCAGAGGATTTATCAGAGCGCCCATCAATATGATCCGAATGGCTATGATAATGCGGGCCGCAGAGTGTTGCTGAGTATTACTAAAGACGGCGTTTACGAGGTCTTTACAGCCGATATTCTGGGTACGGGATATATTGACCAGTATGATCCGTTTTATGTCTCTCCACATAAGGGGTGCAAGGTTGAGATTGCGCAGAAATATTTGGAAACGTTGAGGAAATCATGCGCGGAGTTAAACCTACCGTTTACCTGTTTAGACAAGCCCGAAAATGGCGCAGGCATGATTTTAATTGAAGAGCAGGAGGTTGATTTTAGTAAGCCGCAGGTTGTTCAGCTTGTGGCATCGGCTGAACAGCGTGATCAATGGCCTGTTAAGGTCAAAATTACAAAACCGGATGGCGAGCAGCAAAAGCTCTCTCTTCCTGTTGGTAGTTTTGTAGAGGACAGCGGGTTTTTTAAAGAGTTAAGCTGTTTTTCTTGCGGTTGTAGTTGCTACCAACATTTGGAGCTAAGTCTCGTTAA
>CAYGQG010000035.1:0-15226 GCA_964351955.1 uncultured Micavibrio sp.
GCCCGATATTAAGGGCCGTGAGAAGATCCTCGAAGTCCATATGAAAAAAGTACCATTGGCGAATAGCGTTGATCCGCTTGTGATTGCGCGCGGTACGCCGGGCTTTAGCGGTGCTGATCTTGCGAACCTTGTTAACGAAGCGGCGTTGCTCGCTGCCCGTCGTGGTAAGCGCGTTGTCGGTATGGATGAGTTGGAAGATGCCAAGGACAAGGTTCTGATGGGCTCGGAGCGTAAATCCATGGTGATGTCCGAAGACGAGAAGAAATTGACCGCGTATCATGAAGCGGGCCACGCATTGGTGGCGATACATGAGCCTGCATCCGATCCTGTTCACAAGGCGACGATTGTACCGCGTGGTCGTGCGCTGGGCGTGGTCATGCGTCTTCCTGAAACTGATCGTCTGTCGATGAGCCGTGAGAAATTATATGCCGATTTGTCGGTGGCTATGGGCGGTCGTGTAGCGGAAGAGATTATCTTTGGCTATGACAAGGTAACAACGGGCGCGAGTAGCGATATTTCACAAGCGACCAACATGGCGCGTAAGATGGTTATGGAGTGGGGCTTGTCTGACAAGCTCGGAACAATCCGTTATGCGCAGGATCAGGAAGAGGTGTTTCTTGGTCATTCTGTGGCGCAATCCAAGAATATGTCCGATGAGACAGCCAGTATTGTTGATGCGGAAATCCGCCGTATTGTCGAAGAGGGTTATAACAAGGCGAAGCAAATCCTGACCGATAACCTTGATGATCTGCATAAGCTGGCGAAAGCCTTGCTGGAATATGAATTGTTATCCGGCGACGAGATTAAGGATATATTGGCCGGTAAGCCGATCATTCGCGACAATGATGATGACGAGCCGAAAGATGTCCAGCCGAAATCATCCGTGCCGTCAGGCGGCGGTTTGAACGGCGGGGAGTTACCGCAAGGCGCTTAATCAATATCGAGGGGGGATTATGCAGCGAAATTTACCAAATAGTGTAGGGTTTAATCCACGCAGTATTCTGGCTCTTTTGGGGCTTTTGCTGGTTATGGCAGGTGTCGGGCTTTTGCTGTATTTTGCGTATCTCGTTTACATGATTGTTGAGCACCCGCAAGACGTTCAGATATTTCAATACATTGTGAGTTTGACCGAAGTTAAAGGCCCTATTCTTGAGGGGCGGTTTATCGTGCCGTTAGAAGATGGTTCGGGCCAAAACCAGAATGCGGATTTCGAAGTGCAGATGTCTAAGGAGCTAAAAGCGATTGTATTCCTGTTTATGGGAGTTTTCGCAGTCACGCTTTTGGTGAATATTGTCAGAATTATTACCAGTGCAGGAACGGCGATGATTAAAGCCGCCGGCCCAGAGAGTGGTATCCGCATCCAAAACGGTTCTTCGGCGCGTGATTCATCACGTGAGGAACATTTACATCATAAACGTGCCGTAGAAGATGCACGTCAGAACAGAGTGAGTGGGCGAACCAACAGGTAGTTTACCTGAGGTTTAAGCCATAGAGGCTTCGGCTTTCCTGTCGGCATATTGGGTGACATGCGCCAGCATCGCGTTGGTAAATGTCTGCAGGCTGACGAATTTGGCAGCATCGATTAGCTCAAGTGTTTGTTCATCTATGCCCATAGACTCGCGGTTAAATTCCACCTGAAATGCTTCGATGAAATTTTTCTCGCCTTTGGGGCCGTTCGCGCCATAGGTTTGTGTGACGAATCCGCCTCTGTATGGGTGGTTCATGTTGCTGCTCAAGCCATGTTCACGGGCGAGGTCCATTAATTCACCGAGCAGAACCTGATCGACCGATGCGCTGTTAAGGTCCGAGTTGTTACTGAAGATCAGATCGGGGCGCGGTTGGCCGTGGTCGACATCCGCGTGTGTGCCGACTGAAGGGGCGGAGTGGATGTCGAATACAAGCGCGTAGCCGTGTTTGTCGGAAACGTCTTCCACATGCGCGTCCACGGTTGCATGAAATGGATGATAATAATCATCAAGGCGTTGTTGGATTTCGGCCTCGTCTGGTTCTTGTCCCGGTTTGTATAATGCTTTGCCGCCATACAAAGTTTTGAGCGCGACCACGCCCTGACCTATGCCGCCTTCGGTGTATTTATCGAGTTTTGTAACAAGCGAGCCGATACCGCCGCGTATGTCATTGGCATCCATGCTGGTTGGTGCGCGCCCTACATTCAGGATGGTCGGGGCGATTTTGCTGATGATCTGGCGTGCGCCGTAATTTGGCGCGTTGACGGTGAGCCAGTCGGTAAAGCGATCGCCGCGTGATAAAACCTCGGCAGGGGAAACCGCTAGCGTGCTCAATACGCGTTCAGGGATAAGAATCCCCGCGTGCGGACAGGTGACGATTAACGGTGATTTTTCGCCGTGGCCTCTGGTGTTGCGCAGAATGACGCTTTCGCACTCATACCCGTCGGGGTGAGGCATATCGTCTGAGGGCTGTAAATTTGCAAACGCAGTATTAAACATAATGCTATTTGTAATGGATTATGCGGGTTTTTCAAGGCCTAAAAGATTTCTGTGATTGTGTTCCATGGTGCATTTGCGTAAAACAGAGGCATGAGTAGAGAATTTTTTGGAACAGATGGAATCCGCGGGCGAGCAAATGAGCCGCCGATGACCGCTGATATTGCGCTGAAAGTCGCGATGGCTACGGCCAAGGTGCTGCGTCACCGTCAGGACGGGCAGCCGACAGATCGTGTCGTGATCGGTAAAGATACGCGCCTTTCCTGTTACATGCTGGAACAGGCGATGACGGCGGGTTTTTTGTCTATGGGGATGAATGTAATTTTGACCGGCCCTGTGCCTACACCGGCCGTGGCGATGCTGACGCGGTCTTTGCGGTGTGATCTGGGTGTGATGATATCCGCATCGCATAATTCATTCGAAGATAACGGGATCAAGCTGTTTGGTGCGGATGGATACAAGCTCGATGACGAGATCGAGTTGGAAATTGAAGCGGCGCTTCAAAAAGATTTGAATGATGATCTGGCGCTGCCCGCTGACCTTGGTAAGGCAACGCGTTTTGACGATGCTATTGGCCGTTATGCGGAAAGCGTGAAACGTGCCTTGCCGCGCGGGAGCACGCTCGAAGGCTTAAAGGTTGTTGTCGATTGTGCGCATGGCGCGGCGTATAAGGTTGCGCCGCAAGTATTGTGGGAATTGGAAGCAGATGTGATTTCAATTGGTGTGCTGCCGAACGGGCGGAACATTAATGACGGATATGGCGCGACCTCTACCGGACGCTTGCAGGAAGCCGTGGTTGACCATGGCGCGGATATCGGTATTGCGCTGGACGGGGATGCCGATCGTTTGATCATGGTCGATGAGACAGGCACGAAGATCGACGGCGACCAGCTTATGGCAGCGTTGGCGATTTCTATGCAGGACAGCGGCGATTTGGCTAAGCCTGCGTTGGTGACGACGGTGATGTCCAATTTGGGTTTGGAGAGATTGCTCAAATCCAAAGATATTGATTTGATCCGCACATGGGTCGGTGACCGTTATGTGATGGAGGCGATGCGCGCCGATGGTTATAACCTTGGCGGGGAGCAATCGGGGCATATTATTCTGTCTGATCTGAATACAACGGGAGATGGCTTACAGGCCGCGATCCGCGTGTGTTCGATTATGAAAGAATCCGGCAAGAAGGCGAGCGAAGCGCTGAAGCTGTTCGAGCCGTTGCCGCAGATTTTGCGCAATGTTGAATATGATCCCAAAACGCTTAAAGGCAGCAAGCCGATGGATAAGCAGGAGGTCAAGGATGCGATCGAAAAAGCCACGAGCGATTTTGCCAATGACGGTCGTGTTCTGGTTCGCCCTAGTGGGACAGAGCCTGTGATCCGCGTTATGGCAGAGGGTGATGATCCGCAAAAGGTCGAGACGATTGTGAGCGATCTCTGTGCCGTTATTGAAAAAGTCGCGAAGAGCGCATAAGGTCCAATCGACATGAATTTGAATTCCCAAAATAATGCCTTGCTGCCCAGTGGTTTTGAGGATCTTTTGCCTCCGCAAGCCGAGACGGAATATGCCGCGATTGCCGCGTTGATGGGCAGTTTCGCGAAATTCGGTTATCAGCGCGTGAAGCCGCCGATGGCGGAGTTCGAGGATAGTTTATTAGCGTCCGGACCGGGGGCGGCGTTGTCGGCGGAAACATTCCGCGTTATGGACCCCGTTACACACCGTATGATGGGGCTTCGTTCCGATATTACGGCGCAGATTGCGCGTATTGCGCTGTCCCGTTTGGGGGATGCGCCGCGTCCGTTGCGTCTGACCTATGCCAATGATGTTATCCGCACGAAAGCATCGCAAGCGCGCACGCAACGCCAGTTTACGCAGGTCGGATGCGAATTGATCGGTGTTGATAGTGCCGAAGCCGATGCCGAGATTGCTGTGTTGGCGCTCAAATCATTACATGATGCCGGTGTTAAAGATGTGACTATTGATTTTGCCACACCGCGCATTGTTGAAGACCTTTTTGAAGCGACCAAGACCGACCGCGAAGAGATTGATGCGCTTCGCCATAAACTTTCCGGTCCTGCTGATAAGGCGTTTAAGGCACTGGACGAGATCGGGTTGCCCGAATTGGTACAGCCTTTGATTGATCGTTTGAAGGCGATTGTTGAGACTGTACAGGATGCATCGAAAGCGTTCGGGTTCGAAAGCTTTTCCGTCACGATCGACCCATTGGAAACCCGTGGTTTCGAATATCACAACGGTGTTGTGTTTACGTTGTTTGCGAAAAATATTCGCGGCGAAATCGGTCGCGGTGGACGTTACGATATTTATGACGGGCAGATGGTTGAGGAAACTGCGACGGGTTTTACGCTGTATATGGATACGCTCCGTCAAGGAATTGCAGAGCGCGATGCGCCGAAGATTGAAGATGTTCAGGCTTCACCCGATTGGAACGCGGTGAAAGAGAAGCATGAGCAGGGAATTGTCACGATTTTAAAACACGATGAGAGTTGAATAAGGAAACTAAGTAAATGGCCAATGTAGCGGTAATCGGTTCCCAGTGGGGAGATGAGGGTAAAGGTAAGATTGTGGATTGGTTGTCCAGTCGTGCCGATGTCGTGGTCCGTTTTCAGGGTGGCCATAATGCGGGACACACGCTGGTTATTGATGGCGTGACGTATAAGTTGCATTTGCTGCCGAGTGGAATTGTTCGAAAATCCAAGCTTTCTATTATCGGTAACGGTGTTGTGATCGACCCGTGGGCGTTGATGGAAGAGATTAAAACCATACAGGCGCAGGGCGTGGATATTAATCCGCAAAAATTGATGATCGCAGAAAATGCGCCGTTGATTTTGCCCGTGCATGGGGCATTGGACGAAGCGATGGAAACCGCGCGCGGAAATGATGCGATTGGTACAACCAAACGCGGGATCGGTCCGGCGTATGAAGATAAAATTGCGCGCCGTGCTTTGCGGGTTTGTGATCTTGAATACCCCGATGTGATGAAAGAGAAGCTGGATAAAATGATGCTGCATCACAATGCCTTGTTGAAAGGGTTGGGGGCAGAGACAATTGATCCTGAAGATATTTTCAAGCAATTGATGGATGTTCGTGAAGAGATTTTGCCGTTTATCGGTGTGACGTGGAAAGTGCTGCATGACGCGCATGCGGAAGGCAAAAAGATTTTGTTCGAAGGCGCGCAAGGCATGATGCTGGACGTGGATCACGGAACATATCCGTATGTAACATCATCGAATATGGCGGCGGGACAGGCGGCAAGTGGTTCAGGCATGGGGCCGGATCAGGTTGGTTTTGTTCTGGGGATTACCAAAGCCTACACCACGCGTGTGGGTGAAGGACCGTTCCCGACGGAACAGGATAACGATGTCGGTCAGTTCCTTGGCGAGAAGGGGCATGAGTTCGGTACGACCACGGGGCGTAAGCGTCGTTGCGGTTGGTTTGATGCAGCCTTGGTGCGTCAGACGGTCAAGCTGGGCGGTATTCATGGTATTGCACTGACCAAGATTGATGTTCTGGATGGTTTGGAAGAGCTGAAAATCTGTGTTGGTTACGAGATTAACGGCGAGAAGTTTGATTATCTTCCTGCCTCGGCGGCACAACAAGCGGCGGCTAAACCGATATACGAGACCATCGAAGGATGGAGCGAGAGCACATATGGTGCGCGGAGTTGGGCGGAGTTGCCGGCGGCTGCGGTGAAGTATGTGAAGCATATCGAGGAGTTGATCGGTGCGCCGGTGACGTTGTTGTCGACCAGCCCCGAGCGTGAAGATACGATTTTGATGCAAGACCCTTTCCTTGGGTAGTGCTGCGTCTTCTTGCTGTTTTACTTTTTTCAGTAACACGACTACACTTGTTAATTAAGTAACTGAAGGTGCAATGCCTTTGGTAGTTTTGGCGTTTCGCGTTAGAATAATATTCTGGATCAGTATTCAAAAAGTCTTTTAAGGGAAATGTCGGCACATGTCGGATGAACAAGCAAAAGACCCGTCTGCAGAGACTCCTGTATCTGATGCCCCCGAGGGGCAGGGTAGTCAGGATAAAGAGGCTGCCGAAAGCGTAGACAGCACGGCACAAAAACTCAAAACCAGAAGTGAAGACAAGCCAAAGAATATAGCTGATTTCGGCGGTAAGGTTCATGTCTTGTGTGATAAGCGATTGCCGCAATACGATTCCGGTACGGTAAAAGCCTATACCGCGTATTCCAATGATCAAAATAAAGCGCCTTTGTTCGCGTTGGTTTGTGATCGTGAGTTGGTGCCGCGTCGTGCCGCAGCCAATGTTTATACCATGATCCTGAATCCCGCTATGGCCAAGCTTGTGGCGCATGGGGCGATGTATTGGCCGCCCGAAGACCGCGAGGTGTATGTTTTTCTTTATTACAACAATCTGGGTAACCCGTTGATGGAGTTTAATGCTCCGGCGGCGGCCTTGGGTTGGAAGCAAGATGACGTTATGTCGGCGATTGTGAAGCCGATGGTCAGTATCTTGCAGGATTTTCGCGATAAGGATTTTGTTCATGGCTCGATCAGACCATCGAACATGTTTGACGGAGGAAAAGAGGGGAAAATAAAATCCATCATTCTTGGTGATTGTCTGTCTTCTCCGCCGTCTTGCGATCAACCTGCTATTTACGAGACATTACAAAGGGCAATGGCCGATCCGGTTACGCGGGGTAAGGGTACGAATAACGATGATCTTTATGCGCTCGGGGTTTCTATTGCCGTGTTGATGCGACAGAACGATCCGTTGAAAGGGTTAAGCCCGCAGCAGGTCGTGCAAAAGAAACTGGAAATCGGCAGTTATGCCGCCGTTACGGGTAAAGACAGGTTTAAGGGCGAGATTTTGGAATTGTTACGCGGGGTTTTGCATGATGATACCTCGCAGCGCTGGACGATTGACGAGGTTATGGCATGGCTTGATGGCCGACGGCTTAGCCCTAAACAGGCGATTGTGATCAAGAAAGCAGCCCGTCCGATCGCTCTTGGAGATAAGCGTTTTTACAATTCACCGACGCTGGCAATGAATCTGCATAACTATCCGCAAGATGCCAAAAGGATCATTGAAGACAACTCGCTTATGAATTGGATCGAGCGATCGCTGGAGGATGAGGAAACCGCATTGCGTTACGAAAAGGCGTTGACGGATTCCCGCCAGCAATCAACGGGCGCGGGGTATGAGGCGTGTTTGTTGAGCAATGTTTCGATCGCGCTTGATCCGAATGCGCCGCTTCGATATCGCGGGTTGAACATTATCTGTGATGGTTTGGGTGCGTTGCTTTCGCAGTTAATGTATCGCGGCGAGAGTATTACAAAGGTTGTCGAAATATTTTTGACGCAGCTCGGTTTGAACTGGCTGGCTGTACAGAATACAGCCGTGATGGATGTTACGGGGTTGTTTTCGAAATTCGAGCGTTGTAAGCGGTATTTAAAAAGCAGCAAGTTCGGCGAGGGGCCGGAAAGGGCGTTATATGCGCTTAGTCCCGAAAGCCCGTGTCAGAGTGATGCGCTAAAAAATTATTTTGTAACCGACGCGGATCATTTGCTTTTGGCGTTTGAAGATATGTGCAGGAAAGGGCGTGCGCCCAAAGTGTTTATGGATCGGCATGTGGTTGCGTTCTTGCAGGAAAAAGATCCGAAGAGCATTGAGAATTACCTGTTTGATATCAACACGCATGAAAGTCATCGCGTGATCTCCGCTACGTTGAAGTGTTTTGCGAATATTCAACGCCGATATAAATTAAAGGATATGCCGTATTTAGCCCGTGTGATGGCACCTATGCTGCATATTGTAGCGAAGCGTTATCATGATCGCCGTGTGCAGGAAAAGATGAAAGAGGCGATTGCCGAGTTCCAGATGAACGGCAATTTGGTGAAAATCGCGGCGTTGTTTGAAAATGCGGAAGTGCAGAAAAAAGATTTCCAGTCGTTTAAAAAAGCCATGATCGAATATAACAGGATTGAGAAAGAGCGTGAGCTTCTTGAGACCCGTCTTCAGGATAAGGATACATTCGGCGTTGAAACGGGGCGTTATTTTTCGGCGGTATTATCCTGCGGTTTGGCGATCGCGGTGGTTGTTGGTGCGCTGTCGTTGTTTCTTTCACAGAAGTCATTCTTTTAGGCAAGGTTATAAATGGCAAAAAAAAGTAAAGTTCAAAAACGTAAGGTCACAAAGAAACGTAAAAGCAGGAAAAATCCTTCTTTGGGGTTGAGCTTGTTGCTGGCTGTTTTTGCAATCTCCGGTGTGTGGTTCATGTCGAGTGCGTTGCTGATTATTATCGGATTGCTGCCGATGTTTGTGGCGTTTTTTGTTGATAAAAGCGCAAAGAAAACGAAGGCCGTTACCGTTGGGGCGATGAATATTGCGGGTATTATGCCTTTTCTGATGGAATTGTGGATGGGCGATAATTCGATGGAAAAAGCGGTGACGATCATTATGGATCCGATGGCGATTATTGTGGTTTATTCGGCGGCCGGTGTTGGGTATATCATTGATTGGGCAGGTACTATGGCGGTTGCCAGTTTTATGTATCAACGCGGGGTCGCGCGCAAAAAAGCGATTGAAGAACGGCAGGTTGAATTAATAGAACGCTGGGGGGAAGAGGTGAGTGGCAAGATGCAGCTGGATCACGAAGGGTTCCCGCTTGAAAGCAAGACCGCGTCTTCTGAGGGCTAACAATACGTCCAAAGTGTGTAAAATTTGACCCATTCTTAAGCATATATTAGGCAAAGATCGCTTATTCTGAGAGTAAGAAGATTCTTTTCGTATGAACGAAAGCGTGCATTGGGCCGCTTTTTTTATGCCTACAATTTGAAGAGAATTTGAATCAAATACAAAGCGGTTGGTGCTAAATGGTTGGGATAACACGTAAATTTTTAAAGCTCTTTGCGCGCAAAGAAGACGGAACGACTGCTATCGAGTTTAGCATGTTGTTGTTCCCGTATATGCTTTTGACGCTCGGAATTCTCGAATTGGCCATCATGTTTACCGCACAAAGTTTACTGGAAGGTGCGACAACATCGGCCACACGTATGATCCGTACCGGCGAATTGCAAGAGATGGGTGTTGGTAACGAAGAACAGATTTTCAGAGATGCGCTGTGCAATTATGCCACCGTATTTATCGTTTGTGAGGATATTGTGGTTGAGGTTCAGCCTTTGAATAGTTTCTTTGATGACCTTACCCCGACGTTTGATGCGGATGGCAATATTGTATCCGCCGGTTTTAATTCAGGTGGTTCATCACAGGAAATGTTAATCCGCACATCATATCGTTATCCGATGCTTACACCGATTGTTGGTCCGTTGATTATGGGGCCGGATAGTTCGACGCTGTTTGTATCGACGATTGTATTGCAAACCGAACCATATGATTTCCAAGGAGCAGGTTCATGATAAAAACAATGCTCTCACGTTTTTTGCAGAAGATATCGCTTGATCGTTTAAGTGAAGAGGATGGTATGGCCGCCGTTGAGGCCGCCTATATTTTCCCGCTTTTGCTGACGTTGTTGCTGGGCGTTTATGATGTCGGCAACGGTATTATAGCGAACCAGAAGACAATTCGTGCGTCGCAAGTGACGGCTGATTTGATTGCCAGATATGCTGAAGTCGATACAGCGATGATTAATGATGCGATACAGGGCGGTACGCAAGCGCTTGTTCCGCTAAACACATCTACATACGGTGTTGATGTCGTTAGTGTTCGTTTTGATTCAGATTCCAATGCCAGTATCGAATGGCGTGAAACGCAAAACATGGTGCCGATGAGCGATGTATTGACGCGCGTATCGAGCCTTGCTGCGCCTGATGAAGGTGTGTTGGTTGTTGCTGTGGAATATCTATACGAGCCGCTTTTTGCCGGTTTCGTGGTCGATGATTTGCAGATGCAGGAAGTTGCATTTGCGCGTGGACGAAAAAGTCCTGTGATTGAAAAAGAATAAATAAAAAACCCTGGTGGGGAGAAAAACTATGATTACACATGTTCAAAATATTACGGCCCAGGCTATAGGTTCTGCCAAAAAATTCTGGCGGGAAACGATCGCGGCGATCGCGCTTATGTTTGCGATTATGGCCCCGTTGCTGATTACGAGCGCGGGCATGTCGGTTGATTTTGCGCATGCATATCTGGTTCAACAAAGACTGGCGCAGGCAATTGATGCCGCAGCTCTGGCAGCGACGGCGATTTCAACCGAAGCGACGGAGATTGAAGCCAAAGTCCAAGATTTCTTTAATGTAAACTACCCGCTTGAAAAGCTGGGCGCGACATTTACGCCGCAAGTCTCCATTGATGGAAACCTTGTGACGGTGTCGGGTACCGCGCAGTACGACACGTATTTTTTAGGAGTTATCGGTATTAATTATATCGATGTTGCTGCGGAAACAGTTGTGCAACGAGACATTCAAGGTATCGAGGTTGTGCTCGTGCTCGATAATACAGGTTCTATGAGCTACGACAATAATATCGGCAAGTTGCGTACTGCGAGTTGTGAGTTCGTTGAAATTATTTTCGGTACGTATGATTCAGCACAAGTGGATGATTGTCTCGACCGAATGGGAAGCTTCGTCGTTCCTAATAACCAGTTTGTTAAAGTTGGTCTTGTGCCGTTTGCTACGTCGGTCAATGTCGGTCCATATGGCCTGGGGTATGATGATAACGGCGATTACTATGGTAACTCGTTTTTGAATAACCCGGTCGGTTTGACCTTCAGTAACGATGAAGACACAGATATTTGTGTTCGTGAATATGACGATGGTACGGATGTTACAGACAATGAAGGCCCGTGGTACATGTATCGCTGGTGTCGTGATAAGGACGATGATTCCGCAGAGTGCGATAAGCTGAACCAGCACTATGTCTGTTACAAGTGGAACAGCAGCGGTAACTGTACCAATGCGTATTACAGCTATGGTGCGCCGCGTGAAGTGAAGCGCATACCGAATTACATTTGCCCTGAAGCGGCTGTGCTTCCTTTGACGAATGATATGGAAGCGCTTAAAGGCCGTATCACAGAGATGAAGGCGCGTGGTAATACATATGGTAGCACCGGTATGGTTTGGGGTTATCGCATGATTACGCCGGACTTCCCGTTCCAAGAAGCTGTGCCTTATGAGAACACAGGGTATCGCAAAGTTGTTGTGATGATGACCGATGGTAACAATGTTCGTCATTCGACATACTCTGCTTATGGTCGCACGAGCGAGACAACGGTGGACACCAATGGAGAAATTGATGATCGTCTCGAAGATACCTGTGCGAATATGGATACGCAGGATAATATCACGATCTATACGATTACATTTGAAGCCTCTAGTGGAGGAATCAGTCAGGCGACGAAAGATTTGTACGAAGCGTGTGCCGTTAATGGTGGTCGCCATGAACATGTGACATCATCTGAGGAGTTGATCCAGGTGTTCCGTGATATTGCTCAAGAGCTGAGTAATTTGAGAATTCGCAGCTAATTGAAATAACGATAAACACAAAAAACCCTGCAGCGTAAATCTGCAGGGTTTTTTTGTATCTGAAGGTGAGTAAAGCTCAAAAAGCGGCGCAATGAAAAGATGTATTATACTGTATGTTACGTGTTTTATACTGTGTTTTGGTAGTAAAAGTTTATATTTTTTCTAGTTTTACTAAGTAAAAGAGGTTTATTTTTATTCTTGTCTATATATTTAAAATTTTAGATAAAATAATATAAAGTTTATACTTGTCGGGTTGGGTTTTTTTATTGTATTATTAGTCAGTTTACTGCGTATTTTAACCTTCCTTTAATCTACATTCGATATTCTAAGAGGGTAACGGTTGGGACCGATAGACCTTCTATGATAGAGTGGTTTTGAGGACGGGTTAACCGAATTCCAAAAAAAATCTTTAAGGAGAAAACCATGTTGAAATTGTTAGCTTTGAAAGACGCTTATTTGAAAAGCGAAGACGGTGCTACTGCAATTGAATACGGCCTGATTGCGGCTGGTATTTCTGTTGCGATTGTTGCGATTGTTTTCACACTCGGTGGAAATATCAGCACGTCATTTACGACAGTGAACACAAAACTTGCTGGCGGCGGCGGCCCATAATTTTATTTCGAATTTAAAGAAAGCCCACCCGGTTTGGGTGGGCTTTTTTTTAACTGTCTTCCTGATCTTCCTCGGGGTATATTGAGAATTAAACAAAGGCATTGGTCATGACGCTATTCTCAGAATTCAAAAAAATCACTTCGGCTGTTTCGGCTTTTATGATTGTTCATAAGGATGGTGCAACGGCTATTGAATACGCGTTAATTGCTGCGGGTATTGCGACCGTTATTGTTGCCATTGTGTTTACCCTTGGCGGCTCTACAAGCGGTATGTATACGACCGTGAATACAAAGATCGCCGGTGCCGGCGCTCCCTAGCGTTTTCCACGTGCCCACCTTTCGGGCTTAATTCGGGTATTTGTCTATGTTGTTTTTAATCATCTATTTAGCGTTGATATTTGTTGTGCTGGGTGTTGGGGCGGTTGCTGCGCATTCCGACATTAAGGGTATGACTATTCCCAATGTGCATAGTGTTATCATTCTGGCGGCGTTTGTGCCGTGTTACGGGTTGTTGTGGCTTGGCGGCTATGAGGCCGCATTTTTCCCGCTTATGTCGCATGTTCTTTCTTTTGTCTTGGTGTTTGTGCTGACGGCGGGGCTGTTTGCGTTAAAGCTCATCGGTGCTGGCGATTCCAAGTTGGCTAGCGCTTATGCGATATGGATGGGTGTGCCGGGTTTGGTCCCGTTTTTGTTTTATATGGCCTTAGCCGGTGGTGTTTTGGGTCTGTGCGCCCTTATTTTGAAAAAATACACGCCCGTTAAGGACCCGAAACCCGATAGTTGGGTTGCGCAGGTGCAGGGCGGTGCGAATAAGGTGCCGTACGGTGTTGCGATTGTTATCGGGGCGCTGGCTTCTTTTGTAAAAATAGGGTACTTTAATGTGGATAACTTCTCGTTATTCATTGCCTCATAGGCTCTGTACTTAAGTTTTTCTATCTGCTGATTTATCCACAGGTGCGGCCTTTCGCGGGTTTCACGAATTTTTAAGATAATCGGCGCACAATAATAATAGTAGTTTCTTTTGTCCTGTTCTTGGGGCGACATTGCGTTTCGATTGGCTTTTCCGATCCCAAAAGAAAATGAGTTAAAAACCAAATTGAGGTTTTCGTCATGAATAAAAATATCCTGATTGTGCTTGGTGGTGCTGTATTGGTGGCCGTTCTTGTGGCTATGCTTGTGCAGATTACGCTTGGTGGTGGTGATGAGCCTGTCGCCGTCTCTGATGTGCCGACAACGCAAATTCTTGTGGCCAGTAAAGATTTGAAGATCGGTCAGGAGTTGCAGCCCGGTTCTACGAAGTGGCAGTCATGGCCGGAGAGTAGTATGTTCCCCGGCGCTATCCGTCGTATGGATGAGCAGAGCGCAGAAGAGGCTTTGGAAGGGCGTTTGGCCCGTAACCTCGCTGAAGGTGAGCCGTTGCTGCGCAGTGCGTTATTACAGCAATCTAAAGGTAATCTGGTTGCCGCGACGCTTGAGCCCGGTCAACGTGCGCTCGCGATTGAGGTTTCCGCATCCAGTATGGTCGGTGGCTTTATTGGTGCAGGTGATTTCGTTGATGTGATGTTGACGTATCGTGCGCGTGTGAATGCGAGCGCTGAAGACGCGAGTGTTCAGAATTATGTTGAGTTGAATCTCAACAATTATGCGACAGAAACAATTTTGCAGAATGTGAAGGTGTTGGCGGTTGATCAGACAGCTCAACCACCAAAAGACGATGAAAAAATCAAAGTCGGTAAGACTGTTACGCTCGCCGTGAGTGCGCAGGATGCCGAAAGATTATCGCTTGCGAGCGAGCTTGGTCAGTTGACGCTGGTCTTGCGCGCGATCGGTGATGATCAAATTGTTCAAAAGAATTGGCCCACGATTTCGGATGCTCGCCTGACCAATGTGAGTGACGAGATTTACGAAGGGGTCAAGAAAATCAAAGAAGAATCTGGAAAAAAAAGAAATAGAGAGCGAATCTAAAAAGATCAGAAGTTTTCTACCGTGCTTGCAAAGTAATTTTTACGCTTCTCTCTAGTTTTCCCCACTGCTTTTCTCTGTGTAACCAACCGAAAGACTGAAACCATGTCAAAGCTCTCTCCACGCCCGTTCGGGTCCAATTTTATGTTCTTTGCGATGCTGGCGCTTGTTGTCGTTGTGCCTCTGTGCGCGGCATGGGCTGCGAAAGGTGATCTGAAATCGGTCGAAGCGGTCGTGGAAGGTCCGACAGGTATTACGCTGGGTAAAGCCCAGTTAATCAAGGTCGATGGCGATGTTTCAGATGTGTTGGTTGCTGACCCTACTGTTATTGATGTGGCGGCGGTGCAGAGTAATTCGCTTTATGTTGTTGGTTTGCAGGTTGGTGATACGAATATTATCGCGCTGGATGGCGAAGGAAATATTCTGGATGATATTCATATCCATGTTTCATACGATCTTGCGGCTATTCAAGGGCTCGTTAACCAGCTTTTCCCCGGTGAAGATGTTACGGTTGGTTCTATACATGATCAGATTTTGTTGACCGGTGAGGTTTCAAACCCCGGTGTTGCGTCAAAGGTCACGCAGATTGTCGGGCATTATGTCAGTGATTTGACGGATAATGACGGCAGTATTGATGAGTTGATTGCTAATTTGCTGGAAGTTCGCGGTGAGCAACAGGTGATGATGGAGGCACAAGCCCTCTTGTGTATAATCGAAAGTAGGC
>CAYGQG010000036.1:0-14923 GCA_964351955.1 uncultured Micavibrio sp.
GTACATACCGTTCCGATTACGACATGACGCACACGCCGATGTTCCACCAGATGGAACGTCTGTTCATCGATAAAGGCGTGACGATGGCGCATTTGAAAGGCTGTCTGACAGATTTCGTCCGTGCTTACTTCGGCGTTGATGATCTGCCTGTGCGTTTTCGTCCGAGCTTCTTCCCGTTCGTTGAACCGGGTGCGGAAGTGGATATTGGCTATACGAAAAAAGCCGATGGCGGCATCAAGCTCGGTAAAGCGCCAGAAGGTCAGGAACAAAAATGGATGGAAGTTCTCGGCGCAGGTATGGTGCATGAAAATGTGCTGAAAAACTGCGGTGTTGACCCTGACGAATATCAAGGCTTTGCTTTTGGTATGGGGCTAGAGCGCCTGACGATGTTGAAATATGGTATTCCCGACCTGCGTACATTCTTTGAATGCGATACGCGCTGGCTGGAGCATTACGGTTTTGATTCCACCAACCGCCCGAATACCACAACACGGTAAAGGGCGATAATGTCCCTTAAAATCCGCCCACCGGAAAACAGAGATTTCCCCGACTGGCTGCCCCTTTGGGATGGCAATAATCTCGGTCATCGTGATGAAAAAGTAACATCCGAGACTTGGGCAAGGCTTATTGATCCAGAATTTCCAGTTCACGGATTACTGGCAGAAAAAGACAGCGCCCTTGTCGGTTTGCTGCATTACGTTGTTCACCCGACAACAGGCAGCATCAAGCCCGTCTGTTACATGCAGGATGTGTATGTTGACCCCGACCATCGTCAAAAGGGTATAGCCCGTAAGCTCATTCAGCATTTAGCCGATAACGCCAAGAGCCATAAAGAATGGGCGCGGATGTATTGGCTGGCGGAAAGTCACAACACCGCTGCGCAAACGCTCTATAAAACGCTCGGCGTTCAAATGGATTTCACACTTCATATGTTGAAAGTAGATTAGGAACCCGGAGCAGGTAGATCGATATCGGGTATTCTCATGTCGAACTCAACTTCGGTATCGGCACGCGCCTCATCGAATGCACCTCTGGGGCTCAGCCCGTCTCCGCTTAATGCTCTTTCGGTCGCTCTGTCACGATAATCGATTGTTGTATCGCGGCCTGCTTCCATCTCACGGCTTTCTTGCAAAACACGTAAACGCAATTCGGTTTCCGGCTCCTCAAGTTTAGCAATAAATTCTGATATCGGCGTAGTGCGCGGATCTAAATCAGCGATACCAAGCTCTTTAAGATCGGCTTGTACCTTCTCAATCGCGGCACGGGAAAATTTACCCTCATAACCATCGATCATCAACTGACCGGCTTTTGCATGCCCTTCGGGGAACGTCCCGATGTCATAGCCCAGATATGCGAGATGAACCTGTAATCTTTCCATGTCTTCGGAATACGGCTCAAAGCCTTCGCCTTCACCTATGACTGTCATACGGGCATTGGTCTCTGTCCGTACTCCTTCGCCTGTTTCATTGCGTGTTTCATCCCCTTCGCCCAAAGGTGGCAAGGGTGTCACTATGATTTCTCCGCGTGGAGGCACAGCACCGACCGTTACTTCGGTCGGTTCGTCATTGTCATCGTCTACCGTCGTTTCCGGCGTGGTCACAATCTGTACAGGTTCCGCCGGCATATATTCCGGGCGAATTTTACCCGCCCGATCGGAATGTATGATTCTGCGTCTTAATTCGCCAAGGTTATTCAATTCTGCTTGTGTGTATTGACCAACGGGTGCATTTTCCGCGCCGCCGCTTTTACTGCCCTCTAAATTTGTAGTCGGGAGGCCGTATATTCTCTCTTCCATACCATAGGCCACATACAGAGCACGGATACTCGCAACATCGTCATTGGGTAATCCCGTGCGGTATGAACGCGCTTCGGATAGGTCGCTTACCACTCGGTCAACAATGCTTTTATCAACGCCAAAATTACGTACAGCGCCGCTATCAACTTCTGTAACCGGACCCGTGCCGGTTACACGTATACCGGGTTCCGTTCTGGCTACGCCGGCCTGAAGGCCACGAACCATGACTTCATATTCGCTTCTGTGGAGTTCGACCAAATCTATATCTTGGCCTGTGTGATATTTATAAGTGTCCTCAAGGGCCTCGCGCTCGGGCCTTGTCCAGATTCTGTCCCGCGCGCTCCAACTGCCTTGGGTCGTGCGGATCGCCCGATAATCATAAACCTCGTCACCTTGGGGGTCTGAAATGCGCGTTGGAATACGCGATAAAAGCTCGCGGATTTGTGCTGCATTCAATAGATTGTCTGGTCTTTCACCAGCCATAAGATACACCCTCTTATTTTTATTAATTATTATTTTGACCCTATTGTACGCCTTGAAGCGTTAACAAAGGCTTAACCTCTGGCCCGTAAGTATTGGAAACACCAGCATTTTGCCTTGAATTTCCGCCGCAACCGTTTAAAAATACACGTTCTTATTGCAAAAGGACGACATAGACCATGAAATTCACGCTGAACTGGCTGAAACAGCCATTGGACACAGATGCGAGCCTAGAGGAAATCGACGCGAAATTAACCGCGATCGGCCTCGAGGTTGAAGAAATCACAGACCAAGCTGCGGATTTCGCTCCTTTTAAAGTTGCCTATGTCGAAAAAGCCGAACCCCACCCCGATGCGGACAAGCTGAAAATCTGCACTGTTAAGACTGCCGATCACGGTACACAGCAAGTGGTTTGCGGCGCGCCGAATGCGCGTGCAGGTATGAAAGGCGTTTTCGCACCTGAAGGTACATATATCCCGGGTCTGGATGTCACATTGAAAAAAGCCAAGATCCGCGGTGTTGAAAGCTGCGGCATGTTGGTCTCCGAGAAGGAGATGTGCATTTCCGACGAGCATAACGGCATCATTGAAGTCGATGAAAAATACGAAGTCGGCACACCGATGGCTGAGATTTTCGGCCTTGATGATCCGGTCATTGAAATCGCGCTGACCCCTAACCGTGCGGATTGTGCGGGGCTATATGGTATTGCCCGTGATCTGGCCGCGGCTGGTTTGGGCACATTAAAGCCCGTTGATGCCGAGCCCGTTAAAGGCACATTCAAATCCGAGATCAATGTCACGATTGACGATACGGATGGCTGTCCGATGTTTGTCGGTCGTCATATCAAGGGCGTTAAAAACGGCCCTTCCCCTGAATGGCTGCAAAAGCTTTTGAAATCTGTCGGCCTTCGCCCTATTTCTGCGCTTGTCGATATCACCAACTTTATTACGCATGACCATGCCCGCCCCCTGCACGCTTATGATGCAGACAAGCTGAAAGGTGATATCCGCGTCGGCACATCCAAAGGCGGCGAAAAGCTGGATGCGTTGAATGACAAATCCTATGAACTTGTCGAAGGGGCTGTGACCATCAATGACGATAGCGGTGTTATCGGCCTTGGCGGGATTGTCGGCGGCACATCGACAGGATGTGATGAAGAGACAACCAATGTTTTCCTTGAATGCGCGTATTTCGCGCCAGAACGCATCGCAAGAACAGGGCGTGACCAAGGCGTACAGTCCGATGCGCGTTACCGTTTCGAGCGCGGCGCTGACCCTGCTTTCGTTGTGACGGGGATGGAGCTGTTCACGAAGATGGTGCTAGAGATTTGCGACGGCGAGGCCAGCGAGATTGTGATCGCGGGTAAAGCACCCGAATGGAAACGCGAGATCGAATATGACCCTGCCTATACCAAAGAATTGATCGGCATTGATGTTGATGAAAAACGCCAGATTGAAATTCTGGAATCGCTCGGCTTTAAAGTTTCAGATAAAGCCCCTGCTCTTAAAATACAGCCACCATCATGGCGCGGTGATGTATTCGGCAAAGCCGACATCACCGAAGAGATTGCGCGTATCGTCGGGTTTGATGAAATTCCGTCTGAATCCGTTACAGGCGCGGTTGTGCCGCAACCTGCCGAAACCGTTCTCGGCGCGGCTATGCGTAAAGCGCGGAGTGCGCTGTCATCACGCGGGCTGTACGAATGTGTGACATGGTCGTTCCTTGGTGAAGAGCATGCCCGTGCGTTCGGCGCGAATGACAATCAGGTCACCGCGCTTCGCCTACAAAACCCGATTTCGTCCGAAATGGATGTGATGCGCCCAAGTATTTTGCCGAATTTGATCGCCGCAGCCGAGCGTAACGAAGCGCGCGGTTATCCGCATGCCGCGTTGTGCGAAATCGGACCTGTCTTCGCCGGTGTTAAACCCGATGATCAAAGCATTGTTGCCGCGGGAATCCGCAGCGGGTCAAATAGCGACCGTCACTGGAGCGATGCCAATGCCGCGCGCAATGTTGATCTTTATGACGCGAAGGCCGATGCTCTGGCCGCTTTGGAAGCATGCGGAGCGCCCGCAGCCAATGCACAAGTCAGCGCCGATGCACCGGAATATTATCACCCCGGTCGTTCAGGCTCATTGCGTCTTGGTAAAAACGTGCTTGCGACTTTTGGTGAAATCCATCCGGCTATTTTAGAAGAGATGGACATCAAGTTCCCCGTTGTCGGGTTTGAGGTGATGCTCGGCAATATTCCCAAAGCCAAGAAAAAGGGCACGGAAAAATCTATGCTCAACCTCGAGCCATTGCAGCCGTTGAAACGTGACTTTGCCTTCCTCGTTGACGAAAACGTGCAGGCCGATGACCTTATCCGCGCCGCCAAAGCGGGTGACAAGAAACTGATTACCGATGCGGCGATCTTTGATGTGTATCAAGGTAAAGGCGTTGAAGACGGCAAAAAGTCTGTCGCGCTTTCAATCACGATCCAGCCTGTCGAAAATACACTGACGGATAAAGACCTAGAGGCGTTGACCGCCAATGTCGTCGACATCGTCATGCAAAAAACAGGCGGTGTGTTAAGGGGGTAAGTTAACCCTTCTTCTCACCCAATTCCTCAGCAACGATATCCTTACGTGATAGTTTGCCGATCATGGTTTTTGGCAAAGGCTGGTCGCGGAATTCAATGCGTTTGGGCATTTCGATTTTGGAGATATGCTCGACCAAGAAATCACGCAGCTCGCTTTCAGTTAGCTCGCGCCCTTCTTTGAGCTTGATCCATGCTTTGACAATTTCGCCGCGCTGCGTATCGGGCAGACCCGCGACAATGCATTCCTCAACATTGGGATGTTTGTAAATCGCATCTTCGACGCTACGCGGGTAAACGTTATAGCCGTTGGTGATGATCAGGTCTTTGATACGGTCAACAATATAGCCATAGCCGCGCTTATCCATATAGGCCACATCACCCGTATACAGACGGTGGGAACCATCAGGCATCTCCTTTAGAACCTTCGCGGTTTCTTCGGGCTTATTGTAATAGCCCTTCATGACTTGCGGGCCGCGAATGCAGACCTCGCCGCGATCACCAAGCTTCATCGGCGTTTCTTTGTCATCGCGGTCGATAATCTCGATAATTGTTTGCGGCAATGGCAAGCCGATCGAGCCGGCGATATTCTCCCCGAATGGCGGGTTAACCGTTGATACGGGAGAGGATTCCGTGAGGCCGTAGCCCTCAACCACGGTCGATCCTGTCTTGGCTTCGAATTTTTTCTTTACCTCAACGGGCAGAGGTGCACCGCCGGAAATACAGAAGCGAATGCTTTTAAGGTCATATTTCTCAAGCTCTTTGCAATTGTTGATCGCGTTGAAAATCGCAGGCACGGCCGGCATATATTGCGGCTTTTTCTTTGTAATGGATTTCAGTGCATCCATCAGGTCAAAGCGCGGAATGGTCACAATCTCCATCCCCGCATAAACGGCCATGTTCATACATACGGTCATTGCGAAGACATGGAAGAACGGCAGCACCGCCATCATTTTTTCATGTCCGTATTCAACATCAGGGTCAGGATCGGGGAAATTGGAATAACACTGCGCCGCGTTGGCATAAATGTTCATATGCGTGAGCATCGCGCCTTTGGGTACGCCCGTTGTGCCGCCTGTATATTGCAGAACCGCAACATCTTCGATCGGGTCAAGCGCTGCCGCTTCGTATTGCCCGTCATTATCCATCAGCGTATCGAGCAGCGTTATGCGTTGGTTCCCGGTATTGACCTTGGCAACGTCTTTACGTTTCACAATCGGGAAGAGCAGGTTTTTCGGGAAAGGCAGCATGTCGGTGAATTTACCGATAATCAGGCGTTTGAGCCGCGTATCGGACAGCGCCTCATCCATTTTGTCATATAGCATCGCCAGATCGAGCGTGACCATAATGTCGGTTTCGCTGTCTTCTATCTGGTGGGCGAGCTCTGATTTTGCGTAAAGCGGGTTGTAATTGACGACCGTGCCGCCGATTTTGAGAATGCCGTAGTATGCGATCATGAATAATGGGCAGTTTGGGAGGAATAATCCGACTTTATCGTCTTTTTTTACTCCAAGCTTTTGCAAACCCGCAGCGAAACAGTTCACCGCATCGCCGATTTCGGACCATGTATAGGTTTTATCGAGGAAATCAAAGGCCTGAGCCGTTGGTTTACGGGTGACAAGGTCATCCAACACATCGGTCATCAAGCCGGGTTTAATCTCCATATGCCAATCAGGCTTAGGGGGATAATCGGTTAGCCAAGGATATTCCGCTTCGGTCATAAAGGGCCTCATCGATGCTGGTGTAATCGTTTTAAAAAACTGATTTATTTACCATTTTAGCGCGTTTTTGCCTTCGTTTCCATGTGCAATGCAGCAGAATTTTATCTCTATAAAGCAGTAATATGGCTCTGGATTTTGGCTTAAAAATCGGGCACACTACTTCTAGGTGTATGTTTTTTGCATACAACATGAATTACATTGTGTTAAAGGATTTTCGTTTTGCAGGCCTCGCAAAATAACTCTCTTCCTGAGGGTGAAGTCAAACCGATAAAAATGCATCTCAAGTGGTTTAACGGTACCAAGGGTTTTGGTTTCGTTGTGCCAGAAGATGAGAGCTTTGACGCGTTCGTGCATATCACGACTCTGCAAGAAGCCGGCCTCCACGCACTTGGCGAGGGGGCTGTTCTCGTATGCACGTTATTTGACGGGCCAAAAGGCAAACAAGTAAAAGACATTCTCGAAGTTCTCGAAACAGGTGATGTTAACCTGATGCCGGAAAATGTTTCCGAAGACGGTACATTTGCCATGGGCGGTCTGGTCAAATGGTACAAACCTGAAAAAGGTTTCGGGTTTATCATTCCTGATGACGGCATGAAAGATATCTTCATTCACAAAACCCTTCTCGACAAGCTCGAGCTTGAAGAGCTTGAGGCCGGACAGCGCGTAAAAGTTACGTTGAAAGTGGTCGATAAAGGTCGCGAAGCCGTAGATTTACAAGTCATCCGCTAATCATTCCTACGCAGCATAAAAAAAGACCGCCGAAATTATCGACGGTCATTTTTGTATTCGGAACTTATATAAAGCTTATTTAGCGACAACCTTTTTCGCAGCGGCCAATTCTTCTTTGGTCACTTTAGCAGCTTCTGCTTCCTGACCTTTTAAGATACGGTTACGCGTTGCAGCTTGGTATGCAACTTGTGCATGTTCCAAACAATACGGCAAAGACGGCAAGCAACCATCGCCACAAAAACCAAAAGACTCTTCTTGCGGATCTCCGATCGGCCAGCGACATTCATTCGCTTTAAGATCAGTCAAAGGAATGCCCTGACGGTTATCTTGCAATGCGGCTTTTTTAACTTTGGGTTGGGCCGGTGCGGGTGCGGCTTTTGCAGGAGCTTGCGCTTTTGGCGCAGCGGATTTCTTATTTTGCTGAATAGGGGAAACACGATTGGATAGCTTCAATCTATGAGCCTTGCCGATCACTGCATTTCTGGTTACGCCCCCAAGCTCTTTGGCGATCTCTGCGGCAGTTTTACCCTCGCCCCATAACTTGGTTAGTAAAGAAACACGTTCGTCGGTCCAGCTCATCTTATTCTCCCACAAATAGAAACATCAGCTAACGCACTGATATATAATAAAAATTACAGATTTTCTTCCAAGACCTGTACTGTATCAGTACGACGTATTCGCCGTCAATTTTTACGTGAAAAAAAATTTCGTTATCCACACAACTGACGCAAAAAATGTTCTGCGCGTTACTCGGTTAAACCAATTTCACGTAAATTTTCAGGTCTCTCTGCCCAACCATCTTGCACTTTTACAAACAGTTTCAGATGTATACGGGCATCAAAAATTTCTTCCAATTCGAGGCGCGCTTCCTGCCCGATTTGTTTGATGCGTGAACCGCCTTTTCCAAGAACAATTGCCTTCTGACTATCACGCTCGACATAAACAATCTGATCAATCTTGATGCTGCCGTTATCAAACTGCTCCCAGTTCTCCGTATGAACATAGGCGGAGTACGGCAATTCTTTGTGCAGTTGATTGAAAATTTTCTCACGGGTGATTTCCGCCGCCATCATGCGCATCGGTAAATCGGTAATCTGATCTTCGTCGTATACCCAAGGACCTTCGGGAAGTGTTTTGGCAAAATGATCAAGTACCGTTTCGGTACCCATACCTTTTAGAGACGAAATCATAAATGTCGCTTCGTAATCATGCATGTCATTCAATTCTTTTGCATGTTTAAGAAGTTGTTCCTGACTGGATTTATCAATTTTGTTAAGCACGAGAACAACAGGTTTGTTCTTCGGCAATTTTTTGACCAGAGCTTTGGTTTGCTCTCCGATATTTTTCGGTGCGGCATCGACCAAATGCAAAACAACATCCGCGTCATCCAGCGCCTCATAAGCCGCGCCGACCATGGCCCGTTCCAATGTACCCTTCTTGCTGGCATCATAAATTCCGGGTGTATCGACCAATACAATTTGCGCGCCTTCATGCAAGGCGATGCCCAGAATGCGCATGCGCGTGGTATGTACTTTGTGCGAAACAATAGAAACTTTCGAGCCGACAAGGTGATTAATCAATGTTGATTTTCCGGCATTCGGCAAACCGACAACGGCGACAAACCCGCAACGGGATGGTTGTTTATTATCGCTCATATCGCGCCCTTACTTTGAAGCATATTCAAGAAAGAACGCGCTGCTTCTTTTTCTGCAATTTGTCTTGATTTACCTTCGGCAAAAATCGTGTCATAGCCCGTAACATTGATGCCAACCTTGAACACGGGCGCGTGGTCGGGGCCGCTTTGCTCGACGATCTCATAAGCAGGAAGTGCCAAACCCAGACTTTGTGCCCATTCTTGGATGCGTGTCTTGGGATGCAGGGGCGGCTCTTTCATATCTTCGAGATTATCTGCCCATAAATCATGGATAAGGGTCTGGCATTTCTCAAAGCCTGCGTCGAGATATAGCGCGCCAATCAGAGATTCAAAAACATCCGCCAGGATGTGTTCATTCTCAGCACCGCCTGCATGCGCCTCACCTTCGGAGAAGGCAATGAACTGGCCTAGTTCCAAGTCTATTGATCGTTTAGCCAGAAAAGAGCCCTGCACCAAAGCCGCTAGACGACGGGCCAGATCACCTTCTTTTTCATGCGGGAAACGGACATATAAAAGCTCGGCAATTACCAAGCCTAAAACACGATCACCGAGAAATTCGAGGCGCTCATAATTTTCATTCGCGCCTGTGCTCGAATGGGTCATCGCCGTCTTCAAAAGATCGTGATTTTTAAAATGGTGACCAATACGCGTCTCAAGCTCTTTGAAACCGACAGCCATAATTAACGGATATCCTTTTGTTCTTCGGGATCCGCAGCATCAACCTGCTCTGCCTCATCACTGTTTAAACGTACGGGGTCTATGTCATTAAAGAAGCGGTCATACCGTAACGCCCATGGCCATTTCCACACTTCGAACATGCTGGCGCTGCCATCCGTGGAGAAGAACAGGAAGTCTGCACGGCCAACAATATTTTCAAACGGGACGAAACCAACAATGTGCTCCACGCGACTGTCTTGGGAATTATCGCGGTTATCACCCATCATGAAATAATGGCCTTCGGGTACAGTGAACAATTCGGTGTTGTCTAACTGCTCGCTATCGCTGCTTTCATAAATCTCATGGACCACGCCGTTGGGCAATGTTTCGAGATAGTGATGCATCGCCGTACGACCATAGGCATCGGGGTCTTCTTCGATACCCAGCGGTTCGCGGTCAATCATTTTACTGTTTATATAAAGACGGCCGTTGCTGACCTGAATTGTGTCGCCCGGCATTCCGATAATGCGTTTGATGTAATCGATGCTGGTATTGCTCGGCAATTTAAAGACAACGATGTCGCCGCGCTGCGGCTCTTCGGCCCAGATGCGCCCCTGTATCGGCGCGAGGCCAAACGGGAAGGAATAACGGCTATAGCCATAAGCGGGTTTGCTGACGAACAGATAGTCACCAATCAACAATGTCGGTTTCATCGAGCCTGAAGGGATGTTGAACGGTTCGAGGAAAAATGTACGGATCAAAACAGCAAAAAAGATAGCGACGACAGCGGTTTTAAGGAATTCTGCCATTTCTTCTTTAGCCGTCAGCGGCGCGTCTTTGGCTTCTTTATCAGGCTTTGCGTCATTGGCTGCGGAGACCTTAATCTCTGCGCCGTCTACAGCATCTTGCTTATCCAGATTTTCCGTCATCTTTTCTTGTGTTTCATTCATAATGATCGCTTTATGTAGACCATTTGGCGGGCAAATGCCAGCGATGTTTGGTATCAATCCGTTATAGGCTGCGCCTCTATAATCACCTGTGCCTGCGCCAATGGCGGCTCGTCGGTTAATGTGAGGTGAATTGCAGGCTCATAGCCCTCAGGGGTCATAGATTGCAGGCGTTTCAACGCACCGCCCGTCAGGGCAATTGTCGGTGCGCCACTCGGGGCGTTCACTACGCCTATATCCTTCATGAATACGCCGTGAGAAAAACCCGTACCGAGGGCTTTGGACATCGCTTCCTTTGCGGCGAAACGTTTGGCGTATGTATCAATATGGGTGCCTGCGCCTCTGCGGCGTTCGGCTTTGGCGCGCTCAATATCGGTAAAACAGCGCTCGATAAATCGTTTTTCGTAGCGGCCCATCACTTTTTCGACGCGCTTTATATCGATTAAATCACTGCCAATTCCAATTATCATCGAATTTTCCGATACTCAATTAATGAGGCTGGCCGGTCACCTCACGGGCAACACGGTGCAATCTACGTTCACGTGCTCGCACTCGGGCTTTCTTGGCTCCGTGGACGATCCTGTAGAAAAACATATAGGTAAAGGGCACAGAGAGCAAAGCGATCAGGTATCCGCCCAGCAACCACGGCATGAAAATCCTGAATGGCTCATTCTTGATCAGCTCCCACGCGACAGAGAGATCCATATGGTCGGGCAGCGACACAGATGCGGGAAAACCCAGTGTTTCAAAGATAAACGAGCCGAACGTCATCGCGGCCCACCACATAAACGGGAATGTCCACGGATTGCCGACAAAGGTACCGATCAGCGATGCCAGAAAGTTCGCACGGAAGATATAGGCAATAAAACCGGCCTGAATGAAATGCGTACCGACAAGCGGCGTAAAGGAGATTGCGGCCCCAATAGCAAGGCCCAGTGCGATTTTCTGTGTGGAGTCTGACAGGCGGATAATGCGCAGGCGCGTGTATTTGAACGCTCTGATCCATCCCATGCTCGGCCAGAACAATTCCCGAATATTTTGTAGTACAGTTCGCGATTGCCGCCTTTTAAACATGAAAAAATGTGCCGCTATTGTCAGTTTGATTTATGATAAATTGGGTTTATCATGGTGACTTATCAAGTCCTTGGAGGACTTATCATACAACAATGAATGGATCATCATGAATATTCAAGACCATATCCGCATCGTTCCCGACTTTCCGAAGCCCGGAATTAACTTTTATGATATCTCAACATTGTTAAAACACCCCCAAGCCTGGCGGGAAACAATCGCCGGACTTGAACGCTTGGCCGATCAATTCAAGCCTGATTTGCTTATGGGCATTGAGTCTCGCGGGTTTTTATTCGCTGCGCCACTGGCCCATGAAATGAATATGGGCTTTGGTATGATCCGTAAAGCTGGCAAATTGCCCGGACAAATACTTTCCCATAGCTACAGCCTTGAATACGGCGAAGACACAATCGAAATCCAGCCTGATATGGTGCCCGCCGGTGCGCGTGTCGTCATTGTTGATGATTTACTGGCGACGGGCGGAACCATGCACGCGGCAGAAGCGCTGGTTCAAAAAACGGGTGCGCATGTTGTGGGGCACCTTGCCGTTATCGAGCTGGTAGGATTGAACGGCAGAGACAAGCTGGATGCCCATTTCGAGGCTCTCCTGCAATGTCCTGCGTAATTATATCTCTTTAAGGTAATTGCGAGTTCGGCTTCTTGCCGTTTTCGCCCGCTACTTCTTCTTTTTCGAACAACAGAAGAGAGAAATCATCTTCAATTTGCTCAAGACGTTTGGGTGAACGCAGATCCAGACGGCCTTTAGGCGAAATGCTGCCTATGACTTTCGTTTCACCAGTCTTCATTCTGGCTTCGATTTCGTCGCGGTTACGCTCACTCGTCAAACGCGTAGCGCGGAAGCGCCAGCCTTTGCGGAAATCAGCAGCGATGTCCCAAAAATCCATATCCGGCGGGCCGAATGTACGGCCACGGATAGTCTCGGAAATCTGGCGGCGTTCATGCTCATCCTCTTCATGGGGGAGGAATTGATACACTTTGTCACGCCCGAATTCATGAATGAAGGTATTACAAATCAAAGCATTATAGGCGGGGTTGTTGGTCAAGGCCGCAATCGCGTTATAGCGCGCAACCTCGACATGATATTCCGTTTCCTCCGACAAGATTTCACCGTAATAAACCTGAATATCGGATAAGCGTGCGGCTTTAAGCGCGTGCCAATTCTTATCGGCGATCATCACGTCTACATCCCGATCCTTTAGTACAGCGGCGAATTGCACGGCCCAGTCCGACGCGCCGACAATGATCACGCCGTCCTTATCCATATAGGCCAGTCCGAGTTTTTTACCGAGTGGCTTAGCCGTCAGACCATGGGCAAAAACGGTACAGAGCACGATAGCAAAGGCCAGCGCGAGAATTTGTTCGCCGTCTTCATAGCCGATACCGACCAGATACGGCCCCAAAACACCGGCAACCGCGGCACATACAATACCGCGCGGGGCGATCCAGCCGGTAAGCAGAACTTCCTGCCATGTCATTTTACTGCCGATACTGGAGGCCATCATGGTCACGGGGCGAATGACAAATAAAAGCAACGCAATAAACAATATCCCGCGCCAATCAATGGAGAATAAAATCGCCGGATCGATATTGGCGGTCAGCAAAATGAACACGCCGGACACCAGCATGATCGAGATGGTTTCCTTAAATTTCTTCAACTCCTCAATCGCCTTCACGCCCATATTGGCCATGGCGACACCCATGATGGTCACACCGATCAGGCCGAAATCATGTTCGATCGTGTTACACATCACGAAATAAATCAGCACGGTCGAGAGCAAGAATGCAGGTTTGAGATATTCGGGGATTGCGTCTTTGTCGAAGAGTTTTGCCACGACATAAGAGATGAGTACGCCGAAAAACGTAATCAGGACAATCGAAAGAATTGTGCCCGTAAAGAAGCCGGACATCGCATGTTCGCCCGTTGACTGGATTTTGTAATACTCGTAGCACAAAATCGCCAAAACCGCGCCGATAGGGTCATTGATGATCCCTTCCCATTTGAGGATAGAGGCGGGACGTTCCTTTAAATGTGCATTTTTGAGCAACGGCATAATCACCGTCGGTCCGGTCACAATCAGCAAGGCACCGAACGTAATCGAGACGGGGAAGCTTAGCCCCGCGACATAGTATAACGCCGCCGTCGTTAAGACCCACGCAACAGGAGCACCGACGACAATAACGCGCTTGATCGCGAACCGTGCTTCTTTGATTTCCTTGAAATCGAGATTGAGTGCGCCTTCGAACAGGATAATACCAACCGCCAGCGAGACAATGGGATTAAGAAGATCACCCAGCAGCGCTTCGGGATGGACCAAGCCCAGCACAGGACCGGCAAGAAAACCGCCCGTCAGTAAAAATACAATGGCAGGCGTTTTGAATTTCCATCCGAGCCATTGGCCCAGAATACTGAAAAACGCGATCCATGAAATTTGCGCTAAAATTGTTGTCATGCGCTACCCTGCCCAGAAAGTTTTATGAATGTAAAGCATCATTGAATGCTTATATAACCGTTATGTTTCAATCTGCTTATTGCCCTCTGGCCCGGTCAACACTGGAGATAATCGGTGTTGCTCTTAGAGCCGCGATAATGTTGCTGAGATGCTTTGTATCCTTAACGTAAATATCAACCAGAATGACCCAAAAATCCGTTGATCGGTTGGTGATTTTCAGATTGGTGATGTTGCCGCCGTTTGACGCGATAACGGTGGACAATGTCGCCAGCGTGCCCGGCTCGTTCTGTAGCGTAATCGTAATCCGTCCGACATGTGCTTCGGGTGAATCCGGCCCGTCACCCCATGATACATCGAGCCAGCGTTCCGGCGTATCGGCAAAAGTTTCGAGTGTTTCACAATCAATTGTATGGATCGTCACGCCCTTGCCCGTGGTCACAATACCGACGATGCGGTCACCGGGTAGCGGGTGGCAGCAACGCGCAAAGTGCACCGCCATACCGGGGATAAGACCCTTGATCGGCATCGGCGCGTCTGTACCGCTTAATGGCTGGACCATCACGGCCTTATCCATATCCGAAGACGGACGTTTGGCTATTTCTGTTTTATGGGCGGGGAAGATCGCCTTAAACACATCGCGGGCGACCAATACGCCCGAACCGATACGCGCATATATATCGTCGTTCTCATCCGCTTTGAATTTCTTCAAAATACCCGTGACGGCTTTTTCGGAGAAGTCATACCCTTCCTGACGGAAGATTTTTTGCAACATTGCCTTACCCAGCGTCACATATTCGGAGCGTTGCTGGTTACGAACGAA
>CAYGQG010000037.1:0-14876 GCA_964351955.1 uncultured Micavibrio sp.
TCGGTTCGCCGCCAATAATAAAGGCGGTGTTGATGTCGCTGTTACGGCCCAGAAGGTCGTGAATAACGCCCAGAACCTGCTTGGCAAGTTCGCGTGTCGGTGTGAGTACAAGCGCAGAGCCGTGAGGAGAGCGCAAAAGCGCCTCGATAAGCGGAATGCTGAAAGCAGCCGTTTTACCTGTTCCTGTCTGTGCGGAGCCCAAAATATCGCGGCCTTTAAGCGCCAACGGAATGGCTTGGGACTGGATAGGGGTCGGTGTTGTGTAGTTCATGCTTGCTAGTGATACGTTCAGCGCATCGGATAGGCCAAAGCCCTCAAAATTATTCATTTTTGTTTCTTTCTTATTAAGTTCCAAAAAAGCAGCCCCTTACGCCCAGTGCATAAGGGTAACAACTCAGATGTTGTCGATTTATAAATGCGAACTTTTTGGAAAATAGTGAGGGTTTGATGTTCACGCACCCCTAGTCTTGGATGCTTTTTCTGAAAGCCCTGATCTCTATTTAAGAGAACATCTATCAAATACGGGCGTATACATGACAGGGTTTCTGGATTCTGTCAAACATAAAGGGAGTTATATATTTAGCTAGCCAAAAAACACTTGACTATTTATCTTGTTTTGGCTAGTATAATTCTTATAAATAGAAAGTAAGAATTATGTGCAAGCCCGAAACCATTAGCTTTTATCAGTTTTTTCAACAATTCCCTGATGAAGAATCAGCGCGTTTGTTCTTTGAGGGCAAGCGTTGGGGCGATACGCCTTATTGCGGTCACTGTGGCTCTGTAAACGTATCGGAATGTAAAGACCACAAGCCTATGCCATACCGCTGTAAAGACTGCCGCAAGCATTTTAGCGTTCGCACTGGCACTGTTTTGGAACAGTCACGCCTACCACTCCACAAGTGGCTAATGGCTATCTACATGATGACAACGGCCCGCAAAGGTATTCCATCTACACAAATGGCTAAAGAACTCGGCATCACGCAAAAATCAGCGTGGTTTTTGGCGCAGCGCATCCGAGAAACTTGGATGACCAATAAGGATGATGGCGATATGGAAGGAAACGTGCAGGTTGATGAAACCTATGTAGGCGGCAAGGAAAAAAACAAACATGCTAAAAAGCGATTAAGACAAGGCGGCGGCGCAGTAGGAAAAGCGCCTGTCGTGGGTATACGAGATGAAAAAGGAATGGTTAGAGCCAAAGCCACTAAAGATGTAACAAAGTATACGCTTCAAGGCTACATAATGGAGAACGTCAAAAAAGGCGTCACCGTTGTGACCGATAGCAATAGATCATACCAAGGCATGTGGGCATACGACCATATTGCGGTAAACCACAGCGTGGGCCAATACATCAAGGGCAAAGCCCACACAAACGGTATTGAGAGCTTCTGGGCGCTTTTAAAACGCGGGTACTATGGTGTTTATCACCACATGAGTCCGAAGCATCTTCACCGCTACGTAAACGAATTTGCATTCCGGCACAATACCGCGCAAGTTGATACTCTTGATTTTATCGGTATGACAGCGGAGCGCATGACTGGAAAACGGCTAACTTATAAGGAACTGATTAATGCCTAAGACCAAAGATCAAATAATTGAACCCATACCCGACACCTTGGAAAATGTTGTTGGGTCTGTTGTTACTGATAACACCCCTGTCTTAATAAATGCGACCCATAAAGGCTTTATGCACGTGGGCGGCATTGACCTTGAGTGCTACGTACTTGAAGACGGTAGAAGGGTGTTTAACAAAAAGGGAATGGCAAAAGCTATCGGCTTAAAATCAGAAGGGGGTAACGCCTTTTTGAAAACTATGAGCCGAAAGGGCATAGGATCCGAAATTGACGAAAAACTACACGAAAAGATAGAAAACCCTATACTTTTCAACTACATGAGGTCGGATCCAAACCACGCTTACGAGGCCGATGTTCTGGTTGAGGTTTGTAAGGCGATCAAGCGCGCAAAGGACGCAGGTGTATTAACCAAAACACAAGAAGAACTATACCAACAAGCAAACGCGCTTCTAAACGCCTTCGGCAAAATTGGTGTGGTTGCCCTTATTGACGAAGCAACAGGATATCAAAAAGAGCGTAGCCCTGACGCTTTGCGACTGTTGGTAGAGCAGTATCTAGAAGAAGAAAAGCGTGAATGGCAAAAAGAGTTTCCAGACGAGTTTTACAGGGAACTAAACAGAATTTATGGCAGCCAAAGCACAACAACTAGAAAGTCGGGGGCTATCGTCCTTAACAAGCCTCAGCACTTCGCTAAATTCACGCGCACATACGTATACGAGCCGCTTGAGAATGGCGCTGTTTTGGAGGAGCTGGATAAGCTAAACCCTAAAATGGACCATAAGGGCACAAGAAAGAACAGATTTCACCAACATATGTCACAAGACTACGGCATCGAAAAGCTAAGGCTTCAAATGCGTGAGGTCCTAACTCTACTTAAAATATCAGATACGGTGACAGAGTTTAAAAAGCTGTTCAAAAAACGTTTCCCACGCAAAGGTGACCAAATAGACCTTCTTTAAAACAAATTGACACGCGGAATCGTTTCGTGAGATTCTATAGATAGGTGGCAGCCGCCACCGACATTTAAGGTTTATCTAAAGGTGGGTTACTTGCGTTTCCCACCTTTTCCTTTGGACGATTTTTTCACAGTTTCAACAATAGCCGTAGCCTTGCGTCTTTCTGCGACCTTAACTGGAATAAACTGACCAGTCTTGGCATCGCGTCCGCGTTTTGCCATTTTATCACCCCCTTTCAGGCGCAAGTCGCGTCCCGTTGTCAAACGCTAAAGCGTCTAATGGGGCAAAGATGATGGCAGCCGCCGCGTATGATGTTATGGCGATTCTTATGGGAATCCAATATTTTTTGCCGAAAATGGCTAGTTATCTATATAGTTCCCAACATAAATGTCAAAAGCGGTTAATAGCGAGTTTGGGATTGCCAGTATGAGCGTGCGGTAGGGCGAAGTCTTGCGGCGGCTGACCGGTGGAGCGAATATACGAAAGATCTCGCTATAATTCGCGGGTTAGACTACAAAGGTAGAGAGTTAAAGAAAAGAGTCTCCATTAAAATTTTATTAGCCCTTCTTGCGATGATGGTTGTTTATCCGACAACCGCATACGCCGTGATACCCCTAAGCAGAATTCAGTTTCTGCTGCACTTCTTTGACATGAATGAAGCGGCTTACGCGTATCACCGTCATTGTGTAAGCGAAACAGAGGCCATCAATGACAGGTTTATGAAGACGGTTGATTTCATCACCGATGAGTTGCTTATCGAAGTGCAAAAAGAGGATCCGCGCCGTAATGAAGAGTTTCTCAGAAGTCGAATTTTAGAGCGTCGTTATGACCTTCAATACAAGCTTGATTTGGCGCATATGAATGAAGGGTGTTCTTCTCCTTCTTCGAAACAAGCGCAAGTGCACTATAATGATTTTAGTCGTTATAGTAGCTCGGATGTCCGTCAAATTATCAAAGAACGGACTATTCAGCCGTAATATCCGCACGATCGTGTGCATAAATTTATAACTAAACGCTATAAAATGCTGCTTTGCGGGACGGTTTTTGATCGTCCCTAACCCCCTAAAATGATTCAATAAATCGCGATGCGCGCAATTTTATTATACTGCGTTGCACACAAAAAATCCTTTAAAAACAGTCGTTTACGAAAATTTTTCTGTTGCGTTTTTCATATGAAACGATATGGTTTCATCATAACGAGGCTCGCTTTTAGCCTCGTTATTGCATTTTGGAGTGCATTTTTAAGGTTTAACGGGCTTTGAGGGAAGTTATGGAGAACGCAGAGATTATTTCCAGTCGCGGGGCGGGTGTTCCCAAGACGCGTATGAAACATGTTCGTCCGATGCGTGGTCGTTTTACGCATGAACGTGTTGATGGTTTGCTTCAAGAAATTTACGAACCTGATGAATATGCCCGCATGAAAGAAAGCGGTGTTGATAAGCGTATGATGTTCGGCACGAACGCGCATTATCAGGCCTTGGTTATGGGTGAGGAATTGATTGATCAGGATGGCGATGTTCTTGTGCCCAAAATGCCGCCAAGCTTGCCGATTGCCGCGTTGATTTTACCGCGCCTTGAGGAGACGTTCAGTCTCGAAGGGGCGAAAGACCCTTCCAACCAGATGAATTTTACACCGGGCAGTAATAGCCTGCACGGGAAGTTGCTGCATAAATATGACGAGATTGTTTTGGGGTATGCGTCGCCGACATGCTCGGCGCATTGTCGTTATTGTTATCGTCTTGATTTGTTCAACAAGGACACGGGTAAGATTAGCGTTCGTCCTGAAGAGTTGCGCGATTATATTCTGAATTACAACAAACGCCTTGATGAAAACGGCGGTATTGATCCGAAGACAGGCAAGCGCCGTTATCCGGTGCGTGAGTTGTTGTTATCCGGCGGTGACATTATGGTTCTGCCGAATTCGACGTTGTATCGTTTTGCGAAAGCGGCAGGGCAGGCCGGTGTGCATATCTTACGTTTCGGAACAAAAGAAATCGCGTTCCGCCCCGAACGTTTTGACGAAGCGATGGCCGAAACATTCAAGATGGTTCATGAAGATTTCCCTCATATGCATTTGAATATCGTTTCGCATTATTCGCACCCTGATGAATTTTTATATCGTGACGAAGATAATAATTACGTGCCGAATGAAAACGGACCAGGCTTCAAATGGATGGATGTATCCAAGGAAGCTGTCGAGCGCATGTTGAGTTTGAGCTTTGTGTCTATCGAGAACCAGACACCGATGATCCTGAAGGTGAATGATAAGGAAGAAGATATCCGTATTCTGCATGAAGAATGCCGCCGCATGGGGATCAAGCCGAAATATATTTTTCAGAGCCGCGATATTGAAGGCCACAAGGCATTTTCATTACCTGTTGAAGAAGCGTGGCGTATTCACACCAATGCGATGAAGGGACTTTCCGATACTGTGCGTTCGCGTTACTGCATGTCGACGGAGTGGGGGAAGATGGAAGTGGTCAGTGTTATTGATCCGCTTACAGATGACACGCTCGATTTTGGCAAGTTGCCGATGGCGTTGCAGGTTGCGGTGAAAGATTTGCTTGGTGATGGGTTGGTGATTTTTAAAATGCACCGTTCGCCGCATGATGCGTCATCGCAAAGTGATCTGGTGATTGCGAAACGGAACCCCGAAGCGCTTTGGATATCCGGTTACGAAGACAGAATTATCTACGATTCTCGACGCGGTGCGGATGAGAAATACGGCGGACTTGTGTCCTTGCTTATGCACAATTTCGGGGCAGAGTTCTTTGAAAAAATGAAGAGCAACCTTAAAGGACAAGGTCACGAAATGCTCATGCGCAATGTTGCGTAACGTACTAATGATGATGGCTTATTGAAGGAAAGCGACATGATTAAATTAGCAGACAGTATTCAAAATTTACCGCATTCACCAACGCTTTGGGCGAATGATCTTGTTCACCAGAAACGTTCCGAAGGCGAGACGGTTTATCATATGGGCTTTGGTGAATCACCGTTCTCTGTGCCGGAGCGTTTGAAAAAAGCGCTATCCGATGCGGCGCATAGGAAAGAATATTTGAAGGCTGACGGGCTGGACGATTTGTGTGAAGCGGTGCGTGAATATTACCGCCCGATTTACGGGGATGAATATATCGAAGCGAGTGATGTTTTGATCGCACCGGGGAGTAAGCTCATTTTATATGCGTTGCAGATGGCAATCGAAGGCGACTTGTTGATGCCTGTTCCGAGTTGGGTGAGTTATGACCCGCAAGCCAAGATGCTGCACACCGATGTGATTAAAGTGCCGACCACGCTGGATGATGCGGGGTATCATATCGATCCTGATGCGTTGCGCGCGACGATCGAGCAGGCGCGCAAAGAGGGCAAGAACCCGACCAAGATTATTATCAATGCACCGAGTAACCCGACGGGTCTTACGATCCCGACAGGCGAGCTTCCTGCGCTTGCGAAAGTGTGTGAGGAAGAAGGCGTTCTGATTATCTCCGACGAGATTTACGGCTTTGTGAGTTTTGATGGTGAGTACCGTAGCTGCGCGCCGCATGCGCCGAAGGTAACTGCCGTGACAACGGGTTTGTCGAAGCATTTGTCGCTTGGTGGTTGGCGTATCGGTGTCGGCTTTATCCCGAAGGGCGTTGACGGTCTGCATAATGCTTTGCGTTGTATCGTCAGTGAGACATGGTCTTGTGTCTCTTCACCGATCCAGGATGCGTGCGTTGAAGCGTATAAAGGACACAAGGATATTGAAGACCATATTCAGGCCTGTACCGATATTCACGCGTTGATGAACAGGACCGTTGCCGAAGGTTTGCGTGAGCACGGAATTATCGCGCCGCAGCCGCAAGGGGCGTTTTATAACTATCCTGATTTCGCACCATTCCGCGAAGGCTTGGCGCAGAACGGTATCACGACATCGCAGCATGTTCATGAAGTTTTGCTCAAAAAATATAATCTGGCGACATTGCCGGGTAAGGCGTTCGGCGCGGAAGAAGATGTGCTGACTTTACGTTTGTCGGGTTGTGACTATGACGGTGCGGCGGCGCTTGAGGCTTATCAGAACGGGGCAACGCTGGATCGTGCATTCGTTGAAAAGTATGCTCCCCGCGTGTTGAAAGCGATTGAGGTATTTGGCCAGTTTGTCGCCAAATATGGACAGGGTAAGCAATCTAACGCAGCCTAAAGCTTTATATTGCAACGGTTTAGGGTTGTTGTAAGATACGTTGAAACAACCCTGACCGACATGCATGAAAAACCACATTCTCATTGTTGAAGATGAAAGCTCGATAGCAGATACGATCTGCTATGCGCTGGAGACCGAAAGTTTTTCTGTTGAGTGGAAAAACCTCGGTGAAGAGGGCGTTGCCTATCTTAAAGACAATGATGTTGATTTGATTGTTCTGGATGTCGGTTTGCCCGACACGAGTGGGTTCGAAGTTTGTAAAACCATCCGTACATTTTCCGATGTTCCTATTATCTTTCTCACCGCGCGTAAAGAAGAGGTCGACCGCGTTGTGGGGTTAGAGATCGGCGCGGATGATTATGTTGTGAAACCGTTCAGTCCACGCGAGCTGGTTGCGCGTGTGAAGGTGATTTTAAAACGTTCGGATAAGGGTGTTAAAAGCGTTAGCGATAGTGGCGCTTTTGATGTTGATGAGGCGAAGGGGCGTATATCGTATAACAATGCGGTTATTGATCTGACCCGTTATGAATACGGTGTGCTCAAAGTTTTATTGGAGCAGCCCGAACGCATATTCAGCCGTGAGCAGTTGATGGATAAGGTTTGGGAAGCGCCGGAAGCCAGTATGGACCGCACCGTGGATGCACATATAAAATCTTTGCGGGCGAAGCTGCGCGCTGTTGATGGTGAGCGCGAGTTTATCAAGACACATCGCGGCGTTGGCTACAGTATCGAGGTTTAGATGCAGCTCAGTCACCGCATATTTCTTGGTTATTTTGTCATTGTCGCGATCGCGGGGTATTTCCTGCTGAAAAGTGTGCAGGAAGAGTTTAAGCCCGCCGTGCGGCAATCCATGGAAGAGACGTTGGTTGATACGGCGAATTTGCTCGCCGAAATTGTAGAGAGCGATCTGCGTAATAACTCACTAGATAAAAGTGATTTTGCATCTGCGGTGCAGGATTTTGTGGCGCGCCGTCCGGCGGCAAATATCTGGGGTTACGAGAAAAACGATATCAGCTACCGCATTTATATTACCGATGCGAACGGGATTGTGGTTTACGATTCCGGCGGGCAAGCGGTGGGTGATGATTATTCGCAATGGAATGATGTGTATCTGACTTTGCGCGGTCAGTACGGGGCGCGGAGCACCAAGACCGACCCGAATGATGAAAGCTCATCGGTTATGCATGTCGCTGCGCCAATTAAAGACAGTGAAGAGATCATCGGTGTGATGACCGTTTCCAAACCGAATATCAGCGTGTTGCCGTTTATTGAATTGAGTCAGCATAATATTCTGAAAGCGGGTTTTGTTCTGGTTGTTGTTGCGCTGGCGCTTGGCTGGTTGATGTCGAATTTGATTGCAGGATCGGCACGGAAGCTCGCCGAATATGCGCATCAGGTTCAGCAGGGAAAGAAGGCTACGTTGCCGAAAATTTCCGAACCCGAATTGGCGCAGCTGGGTCGAGCGATTGAATCGATGCGGGATGCGCTGGAGGGGAAAGAATATGTCGAACAATATGTGCATACGCTGACCCATGAAATTAAAAGCCCGTTATCGGGGATTACGGGCGCGTCTGAATTGTTGTCCGAAGAGATGGAAGTCGAAGACCGTAAGCGGTTTATCGAGAATATAAAAAGCGATACGGGCCGTATTCAAGATATTGTTGATCGTCTGCTGGAGCTTGCAAAGTTGGAGCAGCAGCAGAGTTTGGAGAACCGTGAGGCGATGGAGCTTGATGAAATCGTGAATGAAATTGTTGCGGCCAATGAAGCGCGATTAACGCAAAAATCGTTATCATGTGTTGTTGATGTGGAGAGCAGCAAGGGCGTGTCGGGCGATGCGTTTCTTGTGCGTCAGGCGTTGAATAACGTGCTCGATAACGCGATTGATTTTTCCCCTGAAGAGGGCACGATCACCATTGAGGGTGAATTGGGCGAGAGCGTTTATATTCTCACCGTCAAAGATCATGGCGAAGGTATACCCGATTACGCACAGGATAAGATTTTCGAACGGTTTTATTCTTTGCCGCGCCCGGAGACGGGTAAGAAAAGCTCCGGCCTTGGGTTGAGCTTTGTTAAAGAAGTGATGCTTTTGCATGACGGCGATGTGGAGGTTTTGTCCTCTGATCGCGGGGCATGCGTGATTTTGAAATTCCCCCGCGCATAATTCATACAGTTTTCACATTCGTTTCATACGGACTTCATACGGTCTTCCTACACTTGATTTGTAAGTTCAAGAAAAGGGGAAGGCACCATGCAGAAATCACTTTTTACCAAATTTATTATTATCGCCGTGTTGGCGTTTATGCTTTTACTACCGTTATCGATGATCGGTAACGTTATTGACGATCGACAATATCATAGAGAAGCCGCGATACAGGATATAGCGGCCAGTTCAACAGGGGAGCAAGTGCTCACGGCGGCGATATTGGTTGCGCCGTATAAGGAGCAAGTGATCCGCGAGACAGAGAAATACGAGGACGGTAAAAAACATACCGTGCAAAAACTGGTCACGTTGCAGAAGTACAAATACATTCTGCCCGAAGAGTTGGTGATTAACGGCAATGTCACGACGGAGGAACGCTATCGCGGGATACATAAAGTGCCCGTATATACAGCGGATCTCGATATTTCGGGGCGTTTCCATGTTGAAAAATCACTCGGCATTACCGAACGGCTGGAACATATAACATTTCAAAAACCCTATATCGTTTTGGGTGTACAAGACATCAGAGGCATCAATCAGTCTGTAAAACTGAATGTCGATGGTCAGGCAGTAGACCTTCATCCCGGCTCGCAAACGTCTGTCATTCCGCAAGGTATCCACGGGACTCTAAATCTCGGATACGGTAAGGACGCGGATTTTGACTTTGATATGTCGCTTGCGTTGCAGGGGATGAAGGCCCTGTCGTTCCGCCCTGCGGGTAAAAGCACGCAGATTGATCTTACTTCGCCGTGGCCGCATCCGAGCTTTCAGGGGCGTTTCTTGCCGAAAAACCGTGTGATTTCCGAAGATGGTTTCGAGGCCGCGTGGGAAACGTCATTCTTCGCCAGCAACATGCCGCAACTGTTAGAAAAATGTGCAGCTAACAGTGGTGATTGCTCCGCGTTTAATAGCAATGTGATGGGTGTGTCCTTGCATCAAGGTGTTGATATTTACCTGCAATCCGAACGTTCGGTGAAATATGCGTTGCTGTTTGTCGGACTGACCTTCGTTGCGTTTTTCTTGTTCGAGGTGATCAAGGGTTTGCGCATTCACGCCGTGCAGTATGGCTTGGTCGGTGTCGCGTTGGCGCTGTTCTACTTGCTGCTGATTTCGCTGTCCGAGCATATTGCATTTGGTTTGGCGTATATCATTGCCGCCGCCGCGTGTGTCAGCTTGATTAGCTTCTATGTACGTTATGTGCTGGGGAGCTGGGGGCGCAGCATGTTGTTCGCTGGTTCTCTCGCGGGTTTGTACGGCGCGCTGTACATGTTGATCCGTTCAGAGGATTACGCACTGCTTATGGGGTCGTTCCTATTGTTCGCGGTGATTGGTTTCATCATGGTCGTTACACGGAAAATCGACTGGTACAAAATCGAAGCCGACACGGTCGATCACTTAAGCAAACCGTTTGAGGTTAATACTGATAAGGCATCGCCTTCCCCCACAGCTGATGATGCCTAAAACGATGAAGGGGCGGACTAAAAATCCACCCCTTCATTTAATGCTCTCCAAATACTTTGGATGCGAGAAGATCGTTTACAAGTGCGAGTTTACCGAGCGAAGTGATATCTGCTTCGTTCGGCAATACTCATTATAGGGTCGTTCTGCAATACCTTAAGGTATTGGGTCTTTATTGGGTGCGCACGTTGGCCTGCATCATTGTTATCTCTTTTATCTACCCAATATAGGCTGGTCGGTTAGAATTTTAGTAATGGTACGACTAAACTTTTCTTCCAGCCCATAATTAATAGTAGCAACATCTTGAAGATAAGAATGTGAACTACGCCACAATCTGTGTATTTTTATTATCAGATACATTTTTTATCAGCGGATATGCGTGTTATGGGACAAGATATCAAAGAAATACTGCGAAAAAGTGAGCTTTTTCAAAACTTTAAGGATGATGTGCTTGAAAACATGATCCAGTCTCTGCAATCTTGCGAATTTCAAAAAGGCAATGTTGTTTGCATGAAGGGCGATGAATCTGATTGCCTTTACATCATAGATACCGGCGAAGCGGAGATTAATGTGTCGTCGATAGAGGGTAAGGTCATCACGCTTGATGTTCTTGCTGCGGGTGATGTTGTTGGTGAAATTGGCTTGTTGGATGGTGGGCCACGTACGGCCAATGTGATCGCGAAAACCGATCTTCGTATGTATAAGCTTTCACGCGAGGCGTTTGATGCGTTGCTGGCCAGTTTCGGCCCTGAGGAATTGAAAGCGCTGACATCGTATATTTGTTATCTCTTCCGTCGTGCGACAAACAGTCTGGAAGAAACGGCGTTCATGGATGCGGATATCCGTGTGGCGCGAAAAATTCTGGAGCTGTATGAAGATAAGCAAACCGATCAGCGTCAGGATTTCGAGTTGGTGATTTCGCAAGTGTTGCTTGGGCAAATGTCGGGATTGTCACGCGAGGCGACGAATAAGGCGTTATCGCATCTGGAGGATGAAGGGCTTGTGAAGCGGGAGTATAAGAAGATTGTTATTCCCGATGTTGGGGCCTTGTACGAAAAAAGCGAGTATTAGGCGCTGTTCTTTTTTTTGCGTTTCTTTTCGTTGTTATCGAAAGCTTGTGTGACCGAATAGAGAAATTCTTCGTTTAAATCGACCGTATCTTCGTGTCCGATTTTATCAAAATTCTTATCCAGCCACTGTTCCATATTCTGTCGGCCTAAATCGCGTAAATGCGTCAGGAAGTCCCATCCCGATTCCATTTTGCTGGCGACGTTGAGGTCGCGCATATCTTTATCGGCGCGGATGGAGTGTACGAGCACATTTTTGAAATCGTTTTTGTATTCGTCTTTCAACATATCGTATTCGCCCAGTTTTTTGACGAAGGCGATGGCACGCATTTCCTGAATTAATGACGAGTTAAAGCTGATTTCATTGATACGGTTCATGATGTCAGGCGCGGTTTTCGGCGTTTCTTCACGTTCGATCGGGTTGATATGGACGATCAAAACATCGCGGGTGTCGGTATCGTAGAATAGCGGGTATAGCGCGGGGTTGCCGACATAGCCACCGTCCCAGAAGTCTTCGCCTTCTACTTTTACTGCTTTGAAGAGGTGGGGCAGGCAAGCCGAAGCCATGGCAACGTCTATATCGATTTGCGATTCCTTGAACACGCGGACCTTGCCTGTCGCGACGTGGGTTGTGCTGATAAAGAGCTTGGTGCTATCGCATTGGCGCAGAACATCAAAGTCGATTGTGTCTTCCAAAACATCACGCAGAGGGTTGAAGTCGAACGGGTTGTATTGGTAAGGGGAGACCATGCGCGTGAACATGTCGAACATGAAAAACCCGTATGAGCTGTCCGGTTGCCATGCGTCATTTAAATGACTGAACATACCTTCCCATGGCATACGTTTGGCGGGGTTGTATTGCTGCCCTGATTTATGGATGCCATACCAAAAGTCGTGTAAGACTTCGCGCGCTTTTTCGGGCCCGCCTTTGTGTTTGCCATAGGCGTAAGCGCAGGCGTTCATCGTGCCGGCGGAGGTTGCGCAAATGCCCTCGACATCAATACGTCCGTCCTCGAGCAGTTTGTCCAAAACACCCCATGCGAAAGCGCCATGTGTGCCGCCGCCTTGTAGGGCTAGGTTGATGGTTTTTTCGTATTTTGGCTGTTTTGCCATGTTAAGCGGCTGTCCAGCCACCATCGACGGTGATGTGCGAGCCCGTAATATTCTCTGCTACGTCGGAGCACAGGAACAGGGCGATGCCCGCGATTTGTTCCACGGTGACGAATTTTTTCGTCCACTGCGCTTTGAGCAAAACCTCGGATTTAACTTGCCCTTCGGTCATGTTGCGGGCTTTGGCTGTATCGGCGATCTGGTTTTCAACCAGTGGGGTCCAGACATAACCAGGGCAGATGGCGTTACAAGTGATGCCGTCTTCCGCGGTTTCGAGCGCCACAGTTTTGGTGAAGCCGAGTACGCCGTGTTTGGCGGTGACGTATGCGGTTTTGTTGGGGGAGGCAACAAGGGCATGCGCGGAGGCGGTGTTGATGATACGTCCCCATCCTTTTTGTTTCATGCCTGTTACCGCATGTCTGGTCGTATGAAAGCTCGAGCTCATATTGATTGCAATAATCGCATCCCATTTTTCAGGGTCGAATTCTTCAACAGGTTGAACGTTTTGGATACCCGCATTGTTGACCAGAATGTCGATACAGCCGAATTCTTCTTCGGCTTCTTTGACCATGTTTTTAATTTCGTCCGGTTTGGTCATGTCCGCGCCGTTATAGACGGCTTTTACGCCCAGACTTTCGATAGTGGCACGTTCTTTTTCGATTTCGCCTTTATCGCCAAAGCCATTCATGACGATATTCGCGCCGGCTTCGGCTAGCCCCTTTGCTATACCTAGACCTATGCCCGAGGTCGAACCTGTGATGAGCGCGGTTTTGCCTTTGATGTCGCCGGGAAGTTGCATGGTCTATCTCCTCAAATGGGTGTTCGCTAAACTATGTGTGCCGGAAAATCCTATAATCAATAGACGCATAAATCCAATTTTTGTTTCATTGCTTGCCATAACAAAAACCGTGACAAGCTCTTGATTATCTGTAATACTATTAATTGAACAGTGTTCAGAATAATCGCTATACGGGTTAATATTTTTACGATATTAATAATGTAGTAAGAGGAGAGATCATGGCTGATATTGAAGACAACCTTATGAAAGAGAAGCGGTTTTATCCGTTGTTTTGGACGCAGTTTTTGGGGGCGTTCAATGATAATTTCTTCAAAAATGTGGTTGTGTTCGCGTTGGTGTATCAGGCGCTTGATCTGTATGCGGGTGATCCCGAGATTATCATTACGGCGGCAGCGGGGCTGTTTATGTTGCCGTTCTTCCTGTTTTCCGCAATTGGCGGTCAGTTGGCGGATAAATACCCTAAAGACAAAATCATTCAGAAAATCAAACTGGCCGAGGTCGGCATCGCCTTTTTGGGTGTTATCGGTCTGTATACGCAATCGGTGACGTTGTTGATGGTCGTGCTGTTTTTATTCGGCGCGCAATCCGCGTTTTTCAGCCCCAGCAAATATTCCATTTTGCCGCAGCACCTTAAACCCGAAGAGTTGATGAAGGGTAATGGCTATTTAAGTGCGGGGTCGAATATCGCGATTTTGACGGGGACGATTATCGGCGGTTTGTTGATCACTGTACCCGGTTTGGGTTTGCATCTGACCGCGTTGTTTATGGTGTTGATTGCGGTTGGCGGGTATGCGTCCAGTCGTTTAATTCCCGATGCGCCTGCGTCTTCGCCGAAGCTCAAGATTGATTACAATTTTGTCACTGAGACATGGAAAGCTATGATTTACGCGACCCAGCAAAAGCGCGGTGTGTGGCTTTCTATCCTCGGTATATCGTGGTTTTACTTCCTCGGTGCGGTGTTCCTTGCGCAATTCCCTGTTTTTGCCAAAGAAAATCTGCTTGCAGATGAGACTGTGTTGGCGCTGTTCCTGACCTTGTTCTCTGTTGGTGTGGCGCTTGGTTCATTGTTGAATGACAAGCTGTTGCGTGGACGTGTAGAGGCGACATATGTCCCGTTCGCGGCGATCGGGATTGCGTTTTTTGCGCTGAATTTCTCATTAATTGATCCGCCGTCGGCGCTGAATGCCAACACGTTGCGGGATATCCCGACCTTCCTGTCAGACTGGCAAGGGTGGATGATCTGTGTCGATTTGTTCGGTATGGCGTTTTTCGGTGGTTTGTTTGTTGTACCGCTGTTGGCGGTGGTTCAGCATTACACGGATGAAGAGCACCGCGCACGGGTGATTGCATCCTCGAATATTATTGATGCGCTGGCGATGGTGTTTGCATCGGTGTTTGCCGGATTCATGTTGTATATCGGCGCGGGGATTGACGATATCTTCCTTGTTGTTTCGCTCGCCGGTGTGGTGGTTGCGGGATATACGTGTCTGATTTTACCTGCCGAGTTTATCAAAAGCTTTATGCAGGGG
>CAYGQG010000038.1:0-14819 GCA_964351955.1 uncultured Micavibrio sp.
TTTACAGCGTGTTGTGATAAAATATACTTTAAAGCTTTTAAAACAGATTAGGTCGGGATGGCTTACGATTTTTCACAAGTAACGGTTCTTATTGTTGAGGATAATCAGCCTATGGTTGATTTGCTCAGGTCTCTTCTTGAAGCTTACGGGATTACGAAAATTCATAGCGCCAAAGACGGCGATGAAGGATACGACCTCTTCAAGCAAGAAATGCCGGATCTCATTTTGTCTGACTGGATGATGAAGCCCGTAGACGGCATATCCTTTACCCGCCGTATCCGTAATGATGTATCCAGCCCGAATAAATTCGCGCCTATTATTTTGATGACGGGCTTCAGCGAAAAACGCCGCGTCATGCAAGCCCGCGATGCCGGTGTAACCGAATTTTTGGTTAAACCCTTTAATGCCCGCGATCTTTATCGCCGCATTGTCCAAATTATTGAACGTCCGCGTCAGTTTGTGCGCTCTGAAGATTTCTTCGGCCCTGACCGCAGACGTAAAAGAGAGAGTGCCTATACCGGACCAAAACGCCGGGACGAGGATGACCGTGTAAAAAACATGACCGCCAAACAAATGGCAGAAAAACTCAAATAATATGAGCAACGAAAACGAAACGGGTATGCCGCACTACAACCTTACTCCGCGGCGTAAGGCAGAATTTCTACGTCCGATTAATATGCTCAAGCAGAAAGTCGGTTCAGGGGGATTGAGCGATGACATACTTAATCGTGCACAAAAACTGTTGGAAGAAAACACCGCCGATTTCAAGCCACTGGCGATCGTCTACCTAGCATCGTTGATGAACGGCATAAACATGGCCAAGGGTTATACGGAGGCCGATGACACGGAAGAAGTGATCGCCAACATGCTGTATCCGGCTATGCAGCTCAAAGCCAATGGGGGTATGTTCCAGTACTCGCTAATGACTGTTATTGCTGATAAATTGATCCAGTTTTTAGAAGTGATCAATGAGCCAGACATCGAGTCGGTGGAGATCGTGCTGGCTTTCCACACCACCATGGAAGCGGTCATTTATGGCGAGATAAAAAGTGACGGTGGAAAACAAGGCAAAGAGCTTATCCACGCGTTAACCGACGCTTGTATGCGGTACTTCGCAAAACATCCCGAAACCTATATTTCTTAAAAAAGGCCGGAACTTTATGCCCCCTCCTTATGTTGGATTGGTAACAACATAAGGATTTAAAATCATGGGTTATAGTTTAATTGGATTACTTGTTCTGGTTCTGGACATCATTGCCATTCTGAACATCGTACAAAGCGGCATGAGTGGCACACAAAAACTTCTTTGGATATTAATTGTCTTGCTGCTGCCCGTTATCGGTATGATTTTGTGGTTCGTGATCGGATCAAAGAAAGCTCTGGCTTAAGCGCCTGTCTGCATACTTAAGGAACCATTCCCGCCTTTATGCGTAGGAATGGTGAGTATACAAGATGAGGAGACAATGAGATGAAAACGAATACAATAGTAGCTTTAGGTGCCGGTGCTTTGCTTTTAATCGGCGCTACGGCCGGTGCAAGTGTCTATGTAATGGACAATATGAATGAGGAAAAACCCTCAACCGCTACCGAGGCTAAAGTATCTTCCAATGAAAGAGTTATCTATACAGAAGAACGTGCAACTGTGCGCACCGTGAACTGTGATGATGATAATATTGTCGGTAAAGTCGTCGGCGGTGCAGCTGGTGGAACGTTGCTTGGTGAAGAATACATCCCCACACGTAACGTCACCTGTAAATAACAAGATAAAAACCCGTTACCTCATGTAGCGGGTTTTTTCATTCAGGTGGCAAAACAACTTTAAAAAATATTGGTTCATCAACACTTTCATGCATTACTATACGCTATGAGCAAAATCTCGCCGCCCACCACCACGCCACCGCAAAGCAGCCAGACCGGACATAGTGTTACGGCTGCGTTCTGGGCAACTGCGATTACGATTGTTGTTCTGTTTTGCTCTTTCACTATGTCCCAGCAGTTTAAAGAGCAGGAACAAAAGCTTAGTGAAAATCATGTGCGGGAAGAGCTTCTCGTTCTGTCACAGAATTTATACAATCAGATTGATTCCACAGTGATTGCTTTGCGCCGCATGGCCCAAAGATGGGGAAGCTATGGCGGTACTACGCGAGAACAATGGCTGGATGATGTAAACAATTACATAGATGATTTTGAGTCCCTTACTACGGTGGAATGGGTTGATAACACCTATCACGTTCGCTGGGTTGAGCCTTTGGAGGGTAATGAAAAGGCGATAGGCCTTAATATCATTTTTGATGACGAGCGAAAAAAAGCGCTTGAAGGCGCAGCAGAGGAGCACGCGCTGACGCTTACGCCTCCCTTAGAGATGGTACAAGGATATCGCGCGTTCATCAGTTACGCCCCGATCTATATTGATGATGAGTTTGAAGGTTTTATCGCCGGAATTTACAACACGGATATCTTTTTCAAAAGCTTGCTATCGGATGATGAAACAAAGCTATTAAACCTTCGGGTTACAGATAACGATAAAGTTATCTATCAAAATGCTGACGATGATGCTTTCGAGGTGAATTTCGCTGACACAAAAACCATTCCGCTTTTTAACAGAGAATGGCTGGTCACTGTCAGCCCCAAGCCGGCGCTCTTAACTTCTGACAAGACCTTTCTTCCTGAAATCACTTTGCTCGGGGGAACTTTATTTGCGCTGTTGATAGGATTTGCTGTCTATATCGCTCAAATCGCCCATTACCGAAACCAGATGCTACAGGAAAAGAGCCTCAAGCTTGCCCAAGCCAATGCGGAGATGGAAGAATACGCCTATCGCATATCACACGATTTACGATCTCCTATCATATCTTCGATCGGGCTTATTGAGCTTTGCCAGAAAGCTTTGATAGATGACCGCAAAGATGTAGCCAAGACCAGCCTCGACCATGTACGCGGATCTTTGTCGAAGCTCATCACTTTAATTGAAGACATATTGGCGTTGACCCAGATTAAAAATCAGGAGGAGCAGGATGTTGAGGTGGATATAGAGGCCTTGATTGATGATGCTTTAGACAAGTTTTCGCATTTGGAAAATTTCGAAAGGCTGGATACTCAAAAAGACCTGCAGTACACAGCCCCTCTTCTACTGAAGAAGAGCCGCATTACCCTGATCATAGAAAATATGATTACGAACAGCATCAAGTATCAAGACCTAGGTGAGGAGCAATCCTGCATCAAGATTTTAACCTACAAGGATAAGAAGAACTTTGTATTCAGGGTCGAGGATAACGGGTTGGGCATTCCCAAAGAACAGCAAAAAAACCTGTTTGCCATGTTCAAACGCTTTCACACAAATGTTTCATTCGGATCAGGGCTTGGCCTTTATATGATGAAGAAAAGTGCAGATATACTGGGCGGTTGGATTACCTTCGAAGAGCTCGACAAAGGGACTGCCTTTACGTTTACCGTGCCCGTTAATTGACTTGATTGCACGATATACTATCGATCAAAATTATTATTAAACTGGAAACTCTGGACGCTTAGCCCTCTTCGACTGTTTCGGGCATTGCTTCAGGTAAAACACCGCCCAAACGGATCGGCTCAATAGATTTGGCCTTACCCGTTTTATCATTCGAAATCACCAGACAGCCGCATAACGTTGCTTTGCCATTGGCCGGACGCATACGTTCACCGGGCATTTTCTTTACAAAGCGTTGCATCGCGATGTCTTTATCCATACCGATAACGCTGTTGTAATCTCCGGTCATTCCGGCATCCGTCTGATACGCCGTTCCCTTGTCCATGACATGCGCATCGGCGGTCGGGACATGTGTGTGCGTACCGACTATGGCCGTGACCTTGCCGTCGACATGATGCCCAAACGCCATTTTCTCAGCCGTTGTCTCGCCGTGAAAATCCACGAAGATTGCATCTGTGGTTTTACCCAGCTTCTCTTTTGCCAGCACGTCGCGAATACCCCTGAACGGGTCATCAATTGAATCCATGAACAACCGCGCCATGGCATTGACCACCGTAATGGTGCGGCCATCCTTCAAGCGATGCTTATAAACGCCTGAGCCCGGCGTGCCTTCGGGGTAGTTGATCGGACGGAGCAAAGATTTATCGCGGGCGATATACGGAATGATCTCCCGTTGATCCCAGACATGGTTGCCCGTGGTAATCACATCCACGCCGTATTCGTAAAATTGCTTACAGATTTTTTCTGTGATCCCCGCGCCGTTGGCTGCATTTTCACCATTCACAATCACAACGTCAGGCTGGAGGTCTTTTTGGATACGCGGCATATATTTTTCGAGAGCTTCGCGCCCCGAACGGCCAAAAATGTCCCCGATAAAAACAATGCGCATGCTTCTTTAACCTTACTTAGTCTGTGTAATCCGTTATGCCTTGCGGCGTTAAAATATAATCCATCTTCTGGTCGTGATCTTCGACGGGCAGCGTGAACAGCACGGCCTGATGTGCGTATCCGATACCGATGGCGGTAATGTTCTTCTTAGCACGATAATGCGCAAGGGTCGCGTCATAATATCCGCCGCCCTGCCCTAGCCTATACCCTTTGCGATCAAAAGATAAAAAAGGCACGAGAAAGATATCCGGCTCTACGACCTCATCGCCTTCCGGTTCCATGATGCCAAAAGCGCCCTTGGTCAGCGTGACGCTTTGATCCCATTTCACGAATTTCAAAATTTTGTTATCAGCTTCAACCTTCGGCAATGCGCAGGTCATGTTCCGGCTGAGTGCTGTCTCTAAGATATGTGTCGGGTCGAACTCGCGCCCCTTGGGCCAATACGCTGCGATAACCTGATCAGGTTTTGGATTTATGGTGTCAAAGAACAACGTTGTCGCGTCTTCGACGATCTCTCCACGTATATCAGTCAGTTCTCTATGTTTACGGGCTTGGGCCCTTAAAAGCGCTTTTTGTTCGGACATGAGATTATAAAGAAGCCTGACAACAAAGATGTCAACATAAGGAAGTGGGCGCCGCGCATGCCGTGTACAACGTTGATATCCGCATGGGGCCCTGGAAACCAGGTGGGCACCGTGATAACCAAATCCCCAATGCAAAGAGAGTGGATAAGGTCAGGGACAGTTCCCTATGCGAAAAGCATCGGCCTCCGGGATAAAGTTTGTGTATCACGCACACCGCAGCAAACCCGTGCCATATATGTGGGTGTTTTACTTAGATTATCAAGGGAATTATGCGCTACGCGCTTTGAATGCGGCTGGCTATTCTGTCTATGCGGGATGCCAGATCCTCGATTGCATGAGCAACAGCAGCCTCATCGGTCTGGCCTGCTTGCGCATTTTGCAGATTAGCATTCGCTGCCGCAGTTTCGTTACGAAGGTCGTAGATTTCATCCGCAAGCAATAACGAGGTCAACACTAGTAAGTGTGATTCATTCGTTGCGGCACCTGCGCGCGCGATATCTTTCAGGCGACCATCAACATAGCTGCTCAAATCCTGAACACGTTGTTCCTGACCATCTTCACAAGAGATGCCAAAGTTGCGGCCATTAATGGTGATGTTTACTTCAGCCATGTTACGCGTTCGCCTCTTTCAAGACCCCTTCGGCTTGTTCAATAATCTGATCAAGTTTTTCAACAACGGCTTTCTTGTCCAAAGCGTTAGCATTCGCGGCAACCGGCGTTCCGCCGAACATATCGCGTTGCTGGCCTTCCATGCTACCTTCGAGCTGTACGACCGTACCCTCAAGTGTATCAAGAGATTCTTCCAGTTTGACCAAAGCATCAAGAATAACGGACAAGGCGCACCTCACTTCAAAATATGATTTCAAGAATGTGCTAACGCTAGCAGCCCGAGAATTTCATCGTCAAGCGCTTGATCGGTTTTTCTTCACTTAAACCACAAGAGATTCGTGCAAGCCCATCTTGACCTTATGTATTGTTATCGGCATTGTACGGTGAACTTAAAATTGATGAGAGTATTCTTTACATGACACAGGCCGCCGCAGTGAGTGAAACAACCTCAAACGCCTTAACCGAATCCCAACTTAAAAACATGGCCAATGCCATTCGCTTTCTTACCCTAGACGCGATTAAAGCCGCGAACTCGGGTCACTCGGGGATGCCCATGGGGATGGCCGATATTGCGACGGTGCTGTACTCGAAATTCCTGCAATTCAACCCAAAAGACCCGACATGGTTTAACCGTGACCGGGTCATTTTTTCAAATGGGCATGGCTCTATGTTGCCTTACTCGCTCGGTTACCTGACGGGTTATGAGAAAATGTCACTGGAGGAAATCAAAAACTTCCGCCAGCTCGGCTCGCACACACCCGGTCACCCCGAGGTTGATTTTGAAGCCGGCATTGAGACAACAACAGGCCCGTTGGGACAAGGCATCTCGAACTCTGTTGGCTTTGCTTTGGCTGAACGTATTTTGAATGCACGCTTTGGTGATGATCTTGTAAACCACTACACATATGTGTTTACGGGTGATGGTTGTTTGATGGAAGGCGTTAGCCATGAGGCATGTTCCCTCGCCGGTCACCTCAAGCTGAACAAGCTGATCGTTTTCTATGATGATAACAATGTGACGATTGACGGCACGATTGACCTGACTTTCTCTGACAACACTCGACAGCGTTTCGAAGCTTATGGCTGGAACACGGACGAGATCGACGGGCATAGTCCTGCCGAGATCGAAGCCGCGATTATCCGCGCACAGAAATCCGACAAGCCGACCATGATCGCATGCAAAACCAAGATTGGTTTTGGTTGCCCGACACAAGAATCACAACCATCCGCGCATGGTGCGATCACGAATGATGACGAGATTGCGGGCGCACGCGAAAACCTGAACTGGCCATACGCGCCGTTCGAAATTCCGGAAGAAATCTTAAATGACTGGCGCAGCCTCGCGGAAAAAGGTCGTGAAGCGACACACAACTGGAAGAACACGGTAAACAGCGCGAATAAAAAAGACGAGCTGCTTGCTGCGATTGCGCTCGACCTTGCACCCGAAATCGCCCCTATCATTGAAGGTGTGAAAGCAAAAATTGCTGCGGATAAACCAAAAGACGCAACACGCAAATCTTCGGGGAGAGTTCTGAGCGACCTGATCCCTGAAATTCATGCGCTTGTCGGCGGTTCTGCCGATTTGACCGGATCGAACAATACTAAAGTAGCGGGCTCTACAGATGTTGATCGCAGTAATTATAATGGCAACTACATTAACTATGGTGTTCGCGAGCACGGCATGGCCGCCGCGATGAACGGTATGGCCCTGCATGGCGGGATCGTCCCTTACGCCGGAACATTCATGCAGTTTGCGGATTATTCACGCCCTGCTATTCGTCTTGCGGCATTGATGGAACAGCGCGTTATCCACGTTCTTACACATGATTCAATCGGCCTTGGTGAAGACGGCCCGACGCACCAGCCTGTCGAGCATTTGGCAGCACTACGCGCGATCCCGAATTGCTATGTATACCGCCCATGTGACGGTATCGAGACAGCGGAAAGCTGGGAGCTTGCGATCAGCCGCAAAGACGGTCCATCCGTTCTTGCGCTGACGCGTCAGGGTGTCCTTACGGTCTGCGATAACCGCAAAGAGAATATGGTCGCCAAGGGCGCTTACATACTGAAGGACTGCGATGGAGAACCGGATGTCACATTATTTGCATCAGGTTCTGAAGTTCATCTTGCTCTTGAAGCAGCGGAGAAAATTGACGCGAATGTTCGGGTTGTATCCGTTCCTTGTATTGAATTGTTCTATGAACAGCCAAGCGAGCATTTCCAGAGCATTGCCTGTAACAAGAGCATAAAAATCGCTATCGAAGCGGGTATTCGCCAGCCTTGGGATCGCATTTTGGGCGGTCATGCGACATTTATCGGGATGGACAGCTTTGGTGCGTCCGCACCAGCCGAGCAATTATTCGAGCATTTCGGCATTACAACGGACGCAATCGTTGAAGCAGCACAAAAAAGACTAGATAAGAAATCATAACTATAAGGAGTAGAAGACTATGACCATGCGTGTCGCCATTAATGGATTTGGACGCATCGGCCGGCTGGTAGCCAGAGCCATTATCGAAGCGGGACGTGACGACGTGGAACTCGTCGCCATTAACGATCCCGGTGGTAATTTCTTTCCCCTTCTCAAATACGACTCAGTGCATGGACGCGCGCCGTTTGACGTAGAGCGTGACGGCGAAGACGGTATTCTGATTGACGGACAACGCGTCCACCGCTTTCGCAACCGCGACCCGAAGAACATCGACTGGTCTCAAGAAGGCGTTGATGTGCTGATGGAATGCACAGGTAAATTCAGAGATCGCGAAGGCGCGACATTACACCTCAACTCAGGCGCTAAAAAAGTTTTGATCTCCGCCCCTGCGGATGGCGAGGACATCACGGTTGTTTATGGCGTGAACCACGACAAGATCGAAAAAGACCACAAGATCGTTTCCAACGCGTCTTGTACAACGAACTGTTTGGCCCCACTTGCCTACGCTCTGAACGAGAGTATCGGCATCGAAAAAGGCTTCATGACAACTATTCACGCTTATACAGGCGACCAGAATACTGTCGATGCGTCACACAGCGATCCTTACCGTGCGCGCGCAGCTGCGATGAACGCTATCCCTACGTCCACGGGCGCGGCGAAGGCTGTCGGGCTTGTATTGCCGGAATTGAACGGCAAGCTGGATGGTGTTTCTATTCGTGTGCCTACGCCCAATGTATCACTCGTTGATTTCAAATTCGTTCCAAGCAAGAAAGTCACGGTTGAGGAAGTGAACGCTGCCGTTAGCGAATATGCCAACGGACAGCTCAAAGGTATTCTCGGCGTGTTCAGCGACCCTTGTGTATCATCCGACTTTAATCACGACCCGCATTCAGGGATGTTTGATTTGAACGGTACGAAGGTTGTCGAAGGTGATCTCGTCCGTGTAATGGCTTGGTATGATAACGAATGGGGCTTTTCATGCCGCATGCTCGATACCGCGCTTAAAATGCACTCAGTCGGGTACTAGTACACAAAAAATTCAAAAAATATTATTTTTATATTGACTTGGGGTTACCAGATTTGCATATTCGTAAGTCTAAACCGTTCTCCGTGGCAAAGCCGATCTGGGATTCTAGCCCCTAGATCGGCTTTTTACTGCCTGAATCACATCGTTTTAACCCCCCTGCACCCGCAATATAGTTATCATCAAAGTCATTTTGAGATCATATAATTAGCCAAAAGATGTACATAATACTTTTTATGCTATATTTTATGCACAGTTATACCCTAATTATTAACAAATCCTAAAAATTTTCTTGTATTACCCCCTTCTAATTTGGTATAAAGGTACATGGTTACAAATCTTGCTAAACGCGCGATGACGACTGAAGGTCAAAAAGCCTGTATGATCATTGATCATCTGGTAGAAGCCTTGGGCAACGAAGCCTCATCATCACTGCGACGCGCATCGATTTTGACAGATATCGACCAGAACCCCGGCACAACACAAGCCGGAATCATGGAACGGTTAAGTCTCGATAAGTCTACTGTGAAGCGAGAAACGGACTGGTTATTCGATTACGGATGTGTCCGTATGCAAGAATGTAAAGACGATGGCCGCGCAAAAGAGATTGAAATTTGCGGTTATTCAAAACAAGGATTAAGTGCGGCGCTCGGTTATTTCGATGGCGACCACAAAAAATTGCAAGGATTTATAGACCTTTACGAGAAAGTCATAAATCAACAGAAAGCAACTCTAAGAGATGCAAAAGTGATCGCCACGTTATATGACAAAAAAAGGGCGACAAAACAGGATTTGATTGATAAATTATACGAGAGTTCACCTGCGACTAAAAACAGAGTTGTGAACAAGCTAATAGAAGAAGGAAGAGTAAGAGGACAAGCTGATGCCACCTGAGTTACTTGAGTTAGACCCACAGATTGAAGCGATGATTGCGCGCGCCAATGCCGGATTAGGCCTTGCTGAAGAGCAGCCTGTTATCTTCGGTTGGGAAGCAGACGCACCTGAATTCGCACAAGCTGCTGCCGATCATGACGGCCTGTCTACAGGCTTGTTTGGTGGCGCTGCCGGTCAAGTATTCAGCGACAAACCTGCTGTTGTCCTGAACATCGGGGCTGAAGCTCACGCTTAATCTCCACTTGTTAAGAATTTAAAGATTGGCTATACCATTGAGGTGTAGCCAATTTTTTTATGTCTGAACTTCAAGGAATACTCTATGTCGAACCAAGAACAACGCGCCAAAATTTCAACAGGTAACGGCTTTATCGCCGCACTCGACCAAAGCGGCGGCTCTACCCCGAAAGCGTTGGGCAATTACGGTGTTGACGAAAGCGCGTATGCGAATGAAGACGAGATGTTTGCAAAGGTTCACGAAATGCGTAGCCGCATTATCACCGCCCCCGCATTTAACGGTGAAAAGATTCTCGGCGCGATTCTGTTTGAAAAGACCATGGATGACGAGATTGAAGGCATTCCAACCGCACAATATCTATCCGAAAAGCTAGGTGTTGCGCCATTCCTGAAGATCGACAAGGGATTGGCGGATGAAGAAAACGGCGTTCAGGTGATGAAACCAATGCCGGATCTGGAGCAATTGCTACAAAAAGCCACCAGCAAGGGTATTTTCGGCACGAAGATGCGCTCCTGCATCCATAAGGCCTCTCCCGACGGTATCGCGGCGGTGGTTAAGCAGCAATTCGAGATTGGTAACATTGTCCTGAAGCATGGTCTTGTGCCGATCATTGAGCCGGAAGTGAACATACACGCAGGCGACAAGGCAGAATGCGAAGAGATCATGAAGGCGGAAATTTTGAAGCAGCTTGATGGGCTTGCTGACGATTACCAAGTAATGCTCAAGCTGACGCTGCCGGAACAAGCTAATTTCTTCAAAGAACTGATCGAGCACAAGAACGTGATGCGTGTTGTTGCGCTATCGGGCGGATATGACCTCGAGGAAGCCTGCACACGACTGTCACAGAATGACGGCATGATTGCCAGCTTCTCCCGTGCGCTGACCAATGATCTGCGTTACCAGCAAAGCGATGAGGAATTCAACGCCGCGCTTCAAAACGCAATCAACAAAATCTATCAGGCATCAGTAGATGGCGAAAAAGCTACACAGGCGGCCTAGCGTCACCAGCACTCACCGCAAATCGGCTAAATACCTCATTACGGCGCTTCTGTTGCTCGTGATAATTCATGCTTATGACTATGTCTTTAAGCCTGAATTGCTACAGCCGAACATCCCTGCGCCCTCTTCTGTTGAATTAACGCAGCAACGCATAACCCATATATTGCAGGGTGATGCGAGTGGCGGTGGGCATTATTACGGCACAGGTAAGCCCTGCAAATCCGAATTCCCGCAAGATTGGGATCGTGAGCGTATTCTAACCACGATCAAAAGAATCGGTGCCAACGATAATGGTGATTGGCGGCGCGAGGATAATGGGTATTACGTGACCGAGGAAATGGTAGACGGTGTGAATGTGCGCGTGGTGCTTGGGCCGCAGAAACGCAAAGTCATTACCAGCTACCCCACCAATGTGGCACGCAATCCCTGCCCTTCAAAAAGTCCTGCGAACGATAATTAAGGCTTGCCGGTCCATAAGACCTGATCGATATCATCCGCGCCGCTGGCGAGCATAACGAGACGGTCGATACCGAGGGCTATGCCGCCACTTTCCGGCAAGCCGTATTCGAGGGCCTCAAGGAATTCCTCATCAATCGGGTAGCGCTCACCGTAAAGCTTTTCCTTGATATCCATTTCTTCGATAAACCGCGTGCGTTGTTCCTTCGCATCGGTCAGTTCTCCAAAGGCATTGGCCAGCTCTACCCCGCAGACATACAGTTCGAATCGTTCAGCAAAGCGCGGATCATCTGGTTTACGACGGGAAAGTGAGGCCATACTGGCGGGATAACCATACAGAATCGTTGGTACACCCATGCCGAGATGCGACTCGATCTTTTCGGCCATAATGGCGTGGAAGAGATCATCCCAGTTATCGGTATCGGTGACACGGATCCCCTGCTCCTGCGCTGCTCCGGCCAATGCGTCACGATCCTCAAGGCATGCTGCGAGATCGGTATTGGCGTATTGACTGAAGGCCTCGCTGATAGATATTTTCTGCCATTCCAGGGACGGATCGGCGGTATGTCCGCCAAACGAGTACTCTGTAATGCCTAGGTTTTTTGCAATTATCCGCAGCAAATTCACACAATCATCCATAATCTCTTCATAACCCGCATCGCTCCTATACCATTCGATCATGGTGAATTCAGGGCTGTGCAGCTTTGATCCTTCACCGTTACGAAAGACGTGGCAAATTTGATAGAGGTCTTTCACCCCCGCGACCATCAGCTTTTTCATCGCAAACTCAGGACTGGTATGGAGATACAGCTCGCGCTGTTTTTGTAGATCAAGGCCGAGAATATTGGTTTTAAACGCATGGATATGCGTATCCATCACCGGGCATACCTGTAGAATCGGGGTTTCGACCTCCCAGAAGCCCTGATCGTCGAAAAAGGCCCGTACGGCTTTGATTACCCGCATTCTAGTCTCCAGATACGGCTTTTGAGCCTCAAATTTATGCGGATGCCACCAACTCACGTCAAAACTCCCAAAAAATCCTTGTAATTGCGGAGTTAAGTGGATATAAAACGCATTCAGAATTCAAGAGGAACTTTCAGGAGTAAATGATGAAAGCCGATATACACCCTGATTACCACGAAATTAAAGTGGTCATGACAGACGGTACAGAATACACAACACGCAGCACCTACGGTAAAGAAGGTGATGTGATCAAGCTTGACGTTGATCCTTTGACACACCCTGCATGGCAAGGTGGTACAGGTAAAGTGATCGAAAAAGGTCAGCTGTCCAAATTCGAAAAGCGTTTCGGAACTTTTGGTCTTGGCGAAGCAGAAGACAAAAAAGCAGCTGCAAAGCCGGAAGAAAAAGCCGAAGAGAAGGCCGAAGACAAGAAATAAGCCTTTTCAGCGCTTCCAAAACAAAACGCCCTCACATGAAGGGCGTTTTTTTGTGTCTGTATTTTGTAAGTTTTACGCAGCCTCGAGCTGTTTGAGCGCAGAAGACAGCTTCTCAACGATGTTCTGGTCTTCGGCGATACGGGTGCGTTGCTCTTCAACAACCTCTTCGGGTGCATTCTCAACAAAGGCTTTATTTTCTAGCTTTTTAGAGAGTTTGTTAATGTTATCTTCGAGCTTTGCGATCTGCTTTTTCAAGCGATCACGCTCGGCATCGAGGTCGATAATATCCGCAATCGGCAGAATCAGCGTGGTTTTGACGACAACTGTCTGGATAGAGCCCTTTGGTGCTTCGTCTGTCATCTCGATGCTTTCAAGGCGGGCAATGCGCTTCAATATCTCGTCAAAGGCTTTAAAACCGTCCTGAGTATGCTCACATGCGTCTTTGACCAGTAATTGGACTTTCGCCCCCGCAGGTACGTTCATATCGGCCCGTACACTGCGTATTTCCGAGATAATACGGATCAGCCAGCCCATTTTCTGTGAAGCGCACTCATCGAGCTTGATGTCCGAATAATCGGGCCATGCAGACGAGATCAACATGTTCTTATTTCCGATAAGGGATTCGTTCAGCTCTTCGGTGATATACGGCATAAACGGGTTCAAAAGCACCAGAATCTGTTGCAGAACCCATCCTGTTGTCTGTTTGGTTTCTTCGGCATGGGCATTGTCGCCTTGCAAAACAGGTTTTGTGAATTCTAAATACCAGTCACAGAACGTACCCCATGTGAATTGATAGATCGCGTTGGCGGCCTCGTTGAATTTATAGCCCTCCATCGCTTTATCAATCGCGGCCTGAACCTTTACGACTTCTTCGACGATCCATTGATTCGGGGTGTATTCAACGGATGACGGGTTAAAGTCAGCCGGTGCTTTACACTCATTCATCTCGCAATAACGGGACGCGTTCCAAAGCTTGGTTGCGAAGTTACGATAGCCTTCGACCCGATCTTCGGACAGCTTGATATCACGCCCTTGCGCGGCCATAGCCGTGAGCGTAAAGCGCAGCGCATCGGCACCGAACTTATCGATCAAATCTAGCGGGTCCATGACGTTGCCCTTGGATTTGGACATTTTCTGCCCCTTCGCATCGCGGACAAGCGCGTGCATATAGACCTTCTTGAACGGCACTTGCGGCTTACCGTCTTCATCCTTCATAAAATGCATACCCATCATCATCATGCGGGCAACCCAGAAGAAGATAATGTCAAAACCCGTTACCAAAACATCGCCGGGATAGTACTTTTCCAGCATGCGTTTAGTCTGCTCATCTTCGTTAGGCCAGCCGAGCGTTGAGAACGGCCAAAGCGCGGAAGAGAACCATGTGTCGAGTACATCTTCATCACGGCTGAGCTTTACGCCCTCGCCCGCCTGAGCTTGTGCAGCCTCTTCATTTTCGGCGACATAGCATGTGCCATCTTCGTCATACCATGCGGGAATTTGATGACCCCACCAGAGTTGACGCGAAATACACCATGGCTGGATATTACGCATCCATTCGAAATAGGTCTTTTCCCAGTTCTTCGGCACAAATTCCGTACGACCGTCTTCGACGGCAGCAATCGCAGGTTTTGCGAGAGTTTCCGCATCGACATACCACTGGTCGGTCAGGAACGGTTCGATTACAACGCCGGAACGGTCACCGTAAGGGACGCTGTTCTTGATGCTTTCTTCTTCAACCAGCAAATCCAGTTCTTCGAGTTCAGCCAGAACCGCTTTACGGGCCTCATAACGATCCATACCCCAGTATTTTTCGGGGATGCTTTCATGCTCAACAAC
>CAYGQG010000039.1:0-14222 GCA_964351955.1 uncultured Micavibrio sp.
GGGGATGGGCGCATAGGGGCTCAGCTGGTTGCTCATCCGAATGTTGCCGGTGTGGCCTTTACAGGATCGACGGCGGTGGCGCGGGAAATCAATATTACGTTGGCGAAGAAAGATGGTTCGATTGTGCCGTTAATTGCGGAAACAGGTGGGCAAAATGCGATGATTGTCGATAGTTCCGCGCTACCCGAGCAGGTGGTTGATGACGTTATTCTTAGCGCGTTCGGATCAGCAGGGCAGCGGTGCTCAGCATTGCGAGTGTTATGCGTGCAGGATGATATTGCGCAGCATGTCATTCATATGTTGCGAGGCGCGATGCAGGAATTGAATGTGGGCGACCCGATGGATTTATCGTCCGATCTCGGCCCTGTGATTGATGAAGATGCGAAGGCGGTGTTGATGCATCATCGTGAATCCTTGCGTGGTTTTGGCGAATTGCTTTTTGAAGTGCCGCTGGATATGGAATTGGTTCGCGAGGGGCATTTTTTCGGCCCGTGTGCCTATGAGATACAGAGTATTCGTGATTTGAAGCAGGAAGTTTTCGGGCCGATTTTACATGTTTTACGGTACAAAAAAGACGAGCTGGATGATGTGTTGCAGGATTTGAAAGACACAGGCTATGGATTGACCTTTGGGGTTCATAGTCGTTTGCAAAGCACACAAACGCAGCTGTCGTTGTCCTTGCCTGTAGGAAATGTTTATGTTAATCGCTCCATGATCGGCGCTGTTGTCGGTTCACAACCATTTGGCGGGCGAGGTCTGTCAGGTACGGGGCCAAAAGCAGGTGGTCCGTATTACTTGCATCGTTTTGCGGGTGAACGTGTTGTCAGTGTTGATACAACGGCAGCGGGCGGAAATGCTAGCCTTGTTTCGCTAGATGAATAAGATATAGTTGAACTCCACATAGTTATGGGAAGATTGTGTTTATGAAAGTTTTATTGGTTGGTTCCGGTGGTCGCGAACATGCATTGGCATGGGCTTTAGCCGCATCGGATAATTGTGATGCTCTATATTGTGCGCCGGGAAATGCGGGTATTGAAGATTGCGCTGAATGTGTGGATATCGCAGGTGAAGATGTGCAGGGCATTGTCCAGTTTGCCAAAGATAAAGAGATCGATTTGGTTGTTGTCGGACCGGAAGGGCCGTTGGTTGCGGGTCTTGCTGATGCGCTTAAAGACGCGGATATCGACGTTTTCGGACCAGAAGCGCGGGCGGCACAGCTCGAAGGCTCTAAAGGCTTTATGAAAGACCTTTGTGCGAAATACGATATTCCTACTGCGGCTTATGGACGGTTTACCAAGTTTGAAGATGCCAAGAAGTTTATTGAAGAGCAGCCCGGTAACGTTGTTGTGAAGGCCGATGGTTTGGCAGCCGGTAAGGGCGTGATTATCTGTAATAACAAGGATGAAGCCATTCAAGCGGCGGAAGAGATGTTATCCGGTGAAGCATTTGGTGATGCTGGCGCGGAAATCGTAGTTGAAGAATTTATGGATGGTGAAGAGCTGAGTTATTTTGCCTTGGCTGATGGGAAAACAATTTTGCCGCTGACCTCCGCGCAAGATCACAAACGTGTGTTCGATGGTGATGAAGGTCCGAATACGGGTGGTATGGGTGCGTATTCTCCTGCGCATTTGATGACAACCGAGTTGGAAGAGAAGATCATTCACCGCATCATTCGTCCCACGATTGAAGCGATGGCGGCGGAAGGTTGCCCGTTTACGGGCGTGCTTTATGCGGGTTTGATGATCGTGCATGGCGAGCCGAGATTGATTGAATATAATGTGCGTTTCGGTGATCCCGAATGCCAGCCGATGATGATGCGCTTGCAAGGTGATTTGCTGGAAATTTTACAAGCCGGAGCGCAAGGCCGTCTGGCGGATATTCTCGGTACAGTGACATGGAGCGATAAAACTGCGCTTTGCGTCGTGATGGCAGCGAAGGGATACCCCGGAGCATATCCAAAGGATACGCCGATTGCGAATATTGCCGATGCCAATGATGTCGATGAATTAACAGTGTTTCATGCCGGAACAGCGACAAAAGACGGTCAGTTGGTCAGCACAGGCGGACGCGTACTTGGTGTTACGGCGCTGGGTGAAACTATCGAGGAAGCACAGAGCCGTGCCTATGCGGGCGTTGATAAAATTGATTGGCCGGATGGTTTTTGCCGTCGTGATATTGGTTGGCGGGCGCTGGCTGCGGAAAAAGCTGCTTAACGCTTTTTTTCTTCGCGTTTATTCTTAAAAAAATCGCTTAATAGCTCGCCACATTCATCGGCGAGGATGCCGTGCACGACTTCGGGTCGGTGGTGGCAGGTTGATTGTTCGAAAAACTTTCCGCCATGAATAACGCCACCGCCTTTCGGGTCAGATGCGCCGAAAATGACACGGCGAATGCGGGCAAATGAAATAGCGGCCGCACACATTGCGCAAGGCTCAAGCGTTACGTAGAGGTCATGATCTGGGATGCGTTGTTGTTCCAGCCATGTGCACAGCTCGCGAATACATAAAATTTCTGCATGGGATGTGGGGTCATTGTGTTCACGCGTACGATTACCGTTGGCGGCGACGATTTTACCCTCTTTCGGGTCGACCAGTATTGCGCCGATTGGCACTTCATCGAGGGCCTGTGCTTTTTTTGCCTCTTCCAATGCGGCGCGCATGTAGATAGTGTCTTGATCCATGACATCAGAAAATCACAAGGGCGAGAGAATTGCAAAAGTAATCGCGCGGGCAGGCCTATGCTCACGGCGGGATGCAGAACGCTGGATCGAAGCCGGACGAGTGCGGGTTAACGGTGAAACGTTATCATCACCGGCTCTTGCGGTTACCGATAAAGACGAGATTATCGTTGATAACAAGCCTTTACCCAGAAAAGAGACCACCCGATTGTTCCTGTATCACAAGCCTGTGGGCTTGGTGACATCGCATAGGGATGAGAAGGGTCGCCAAACGGTGTTTGATGCTTTGCCGAAAGAATTACCCCGTGTGATGAGCGTCGGGCGATTGGATTTGAACACCGAAGGGCTGCTGTTGCTGACCAATGACGGAGAGTTGTCGCGGTATCTGGAGCTTCCCGCTACGGGGTGGAGCCGTCGTTACCGTGTGCGGGTTATGGGCAAGGTGGATGAAAAGCGTCTGGACGGTTTGAAAAAAGGCATCAGAATTGACGGCATCAATTATCAATCAATCAAAGCGGTGCTTGAAACGCATAAAGGATCAGCGAACCAATGGCTGCATATCACTTTGCATGAGGGTAAAAACCGTGAAATCCGTAGGGTTATGGAAGCTTTGCATTTGCAAGTGAACCGTTTGATCCGTGTCGGATATGGCCCGTTTGAACTTGGTAAATTGCTAAGAGGGGCCGTAGAAGAAGTGAATAGCGATGCGATACGGGAGCAGATCAAACCGTTTTTTGAAGGCCGGAAAAAATGAGAATTGTGGGCGGTGAGCATAGCGGGCGCAAGTTGGCTGTGCCCAAGGGGCGGGATATTCGTCCGACCAGCGATAAAATCCGTGGTGCTATTTTTAATGCGCTTGTCGCGCGCGATGTTGTCGATGATGCGAGGGTGCTCGATTGTTTTTGCGGCACGGGCGCGCTGGGGCTAGAGGCGTTATCACGCGGCGCGGTTCATGCAACGTTTTGGGATCAGGATGCGGTTTCTTTAGCATTGGCGAAGGGGAATGCGCAGAGCCTTGATGTGATGGAACAGTGCGTGTTTCAAAAGCGAGATGCAACCAAGTCACATGCGCCCAAAACGGATACGCCCTATACTCTGGTTTTTCTGGACCCTCCGTATCGGAAAGATTTGATTCATAAAACAGTACAAAGCCTTAGTGAGACTCATTCTTTGAGTCCTGATGCTGTTCTTGTATTGGAGATGGAAAAGGGTCATGACCCGAATCTCGGGCCGTCATTTACGGTGGTTTTTGATAAAATCTATGGCGATATTCGAGTGATGATCATACAAAGTCGCCATACAGAATAATCAGCAATGCCACGCCGAGGATGATGCGGTAAATCGCGAAGGGGGTGAATGTGGATTTTTGTAACCATTTCATCATTAATGCAATTGCGATTAGTCCCGATATGAACGATAGCGCAACGGCGATCAGCACATTGATCCCGAGTGTGGCATCACCGCTTTCAATGACATCCTTTGCCCCTAAGGCCCCTGCGCCTGCTATTGCGATGATCGAGAGGAGCAGGGAAAAGCGTGCGCTTTCGGTGCGGCTGTAGCCAAGGAAACGACTGGCGGTCATAGTGATGCCGGAACGGCTTGTACCCGGAACGAGGGCCAGCATTTGCGCAAGGCCGATCAGGATCGCGTCTTTAATGTTAAGGTTATCAAGGGTTTTGCTTTGTTCTTCGCGACGGTCGGCGATCCAGAGGATTATACCGAAAATCAAGGTTGTCCATGCGACTATTTCGGTGAGCAACAGCCAGCCCGGCTCCAGCATATGGAGCACGAAGCCCGCGGCAATGACGGGAACGGAGGCGATGACGATATGCAGGTTCAGCTTGGCGGCGTTATCGGTAAAACGAAAGGTTACAAAGGGTATGATCCCTTTGATCATGGTCCACACATCTTTGTGGAAGTAGACCAGCACGGATAGCAGCGTGCCGACATGCACGGCGACATCAATGATTTTAGTGCTTTCCCAGCTTTGTGCTTCGCCCATGAAGCTATGTGCCAGTATCAGGTGACCGCTGGAGCTGACCGGAAGGAATTCTGTGATCCCTTGAACGAGGGCGAGAATGATGAGTGAAAACAGCGTCATGTATTAGGCTTAACTTGATTTTTTCGCCTTATAAAGCAAAATAGTTTCATGGTTTATGTTTTGGGCATTGTTGGTTTTATCGGTGGTTTCATTTTGGGGCAGATGGTTTTGCATTTTTTGCTTCGTCACAAAACCACCGAAGAGTTATTGAACGATAAGTCGTTGAAATATAAATATGGCCTTATCGGCTGGGGTTTAGCGGCGCTCGGCGCGTATTCCTTTGTTTCGATGTATAATTTCTATTTTGTGCCGCTTTAAAGCAGCGCTTGATTTTGGACTTATACGCCTTAGAGTCTTTAAATATGTTATTTCCCACGCCGTACATGACTTCAGGAGGTCTTTCATGAAAAAGTTTTTACTTACCGCTGCCGCAGTTGGCACATTTATGTTCCCGTTTAACGCAAACGCACAGATCGAAAAATACACCTTTGACAAGGCGCACACGCAGATTTTGTTCTTTGTGAACCATCTGGGTTTTTCTATGTCGCAAGGCGAATTCCATGATTATGACGGGCATTTTATGATTGATCGCGGCGAGCCGAGTAAGTCATCCGTTCAGGTCCAGATCATGACCGAAAGTATCGATATGGATGATGAAAAATGGGATGCCCATATGAAGAACGAAGATTTCTTCAATGTTGAAAAATTCCCGACGATGACGTTTGACGGTAAAAGCGTTGAGGTGACAGGCGAGAATACAGCTAATGTCACTGGTGATCTGACGTTGTTGGGGGTTACCAAGCCCGTGACTTTGGCCGTTACGCATAACAAGTCTGACGTTCACCCGTTCAGTGGCAAATATGTTGCCGGCTTTTCTGCTACTGCGACGATTAACCGTAGCGATTTCGGCATGACATACGGTGTTCCGGGCGTGGCAGAAGAGGTTCAGGTTCGTATTGAAGTTGAAGGCGTTCGCAATGAAGAAGAAGGCGAAGGCACGCAGAATAAATAAAGACGCGCGTGGCGCGTTTGAAAGTCCACAATATGGATCGACCTGAAAACTTTCACAGCATCACCAAAGCCTTCCATTGGAGCATGGCGTTGGTGGTGCTTTTGTTATTGGCGATGGGTTTTTGGATGAGCACATTGTCGTTCAGCGAGTTCAAACTCGATGTTTATTTTTGGCATAAATCCTTCGGACTTTTGATCCTGTTTCTTGTGGGGCTTCGTATCGTTTCACGGATGGTCAAACCGACCCCTGAGGAATTGGCGACACACGCAGTTTGGGAAAGGATTCTCTCCAAAACTGTGCGTATCGTTTTTTATGCATCGATGATCGGTATGCCTTTATCGGGCTGGGTTATGTCCTCGGCGGGGGACTTTCCTGCGAGTTTTTTTGGTTTGTTCGAAATGCCGGTGATTACGGCGAAGGATGAACAGGTTTTCAAGCTGTCAAAACAGGTTCACGAGATTTTTGCCTTCACGCTTATTGGTGCGATCGGGCTGCATATTATGGGTGGTCTCAAGCATCATTTGATTGATCGTGATGCGACGTTGAAACGCATGGGCGGGAATACCGCATTGGCGGTTTTAGGATTGGCATTATTATCCGTGCCGACATATTTTGCCGCCGCTGATATTTACAAAGATTTTAAACGAGGCGCGCAGGATGAATCGGTTCAGGAAAACAAGGAGCAGGTGAGCAAGATTGCAGAGCCTGTTGCTGAAGACCAGAATGAAGAGGTTCAGGGTGACGCGGTTCAAAAATGGATCATTGATCCGGCGAACAGTTCGATCGATTTTACTTTCGTTCAATACGGGAAAGAAATTTCCGGACAGTTTGAAAATTGGAACGGCGATATTCGTTTTGACCGTAATGCGCTGGATCAGAGTTATGCGAAAATAATGATCGATATTTCCAGTATCCAGACCGGTAGTGAAGATCGTAATCAACAGGCGCGCGGGCAAGAATGGTTTGCGGCCGCAGAATATCCGCAAGCGGTGTTTGAAAGTCGTTCGTTTTCGCAAATCGAAACGAATCGATTCGCGGTTGATGGGGTGTTGAGCCTACGCGGTGTTGAAAAAGCGGTATCTTTTCCGTTTTCTTTGGAAATTGCCAAAGACGGTGACGGTTCGAAATCCGTATTGATGCAGGCCGAGCTGGAGCTGGAAAGACTTGTTTTCGGCGTAGGCCAGAATCAATGGGAAAGCACGGACGCTATAGGGAACGAGGTAAAGGTGATGATCCGTGTTCATGCGAATGAAGCGCTTAAGCGTTAGTCATCGAGTGCCGAGCTGTTCGGATATGTCTTGTTGTTTCCGTATTTATTTGTCCAAAGCGATTGCCTAACACAAAAAATCTGATCTAATCTAAGGTCATGAGGACATTGTTTCATCTATGGCTGCATCCTTTCTCGCGCAAAGTTCGTTTGGCTTTGTCCGAAAAAAACCTCGAGTTTAATCTGCAGATTGAAAAAGTGTGGGAACGCCGCACGGAGTTTCTTGCACTTAACCCTGCCGGTGATGTGCCCGTATTGATCGAAAAAGACGGAACGACCCTCGCGAACTCCCAAGTGATTTGCGAATATCTCGAAGAAGTGTATCCGGAAGTGAATTTGCTGGGTAAAGATCCCGTGCAACGTTCTGAGACGCGCAGGCTTGTTAGCTGGTTTGATGTGAAGTTTAACCGTGAGGTCAGCGAAAACATTGTTGGTGAAAAGCTGATGAAGCGCTTTCTAAAGCTTGGAGAGCCACATGGCCCTGCTATTCGTGCGGGACATGCCAATATTCACTATCATCTGGACTATATAGGGTTTTTGACTGAAAAGCGTAAATGGCTGGCCGGTGATACGTTCTCCCTTGCCGATGTAACCGCGGCAGCGCATTTGTCGTCGATTGATTATATCGGTGATGTGCCGTGGGAAGAGCATCGCGCCGCACGTACATGGTATGAAAAAATTAAAGAGCGCCCGAGCTTTGCTCCGCTGCTTGAAGACAGAATTCCCGGTTTTGCTCCTGTCGCTGTCTATGAGGATGTGGGCAGCTAGCAATTAAATTCCATTTTCCCTTATAATTTCACTGGTTCCCGAAACTCAAAAAATTCTTTAGGGTGTGTTGATGAGTAAGAATAAACTTTTTTGCTTCGGCTATGGTTATACCTGCGATTATCTCGGGCATGAGTTGTTACAGCGCCCTGACTGGGACGTTGCGGGTACGACGCGTGATGCTCAAAAAAGAGAATTACTAAGGGAACGGGGAATTGATGCCCATTTATTTGATTGGGAAACGCCGCTTCCTGACCCTGGGCTGATTTTAGATGATGTGACGCATTTGCTGGTTTCGACCCCGCCGAGTGATGAGGGTGATCCTACATTTATTCTGCATGCCGAGGAAATTCTACGCCTTAAAAATCTGAAATGGATCGGGTATCTGTCGACCACTAATGTTTATGGCGATCGTGACGGGGAATGGGTCGATGAAGCTTCCGAACTTCGTCCGTCGAGCCAGCGAGGATCCCGCCGTAAAAAGGCAGAGGACCAATGGTTATCAATCAATTCACCCGATTTGCCCGTGCATTTATTCCGTTTGGCGGGGATTTACGGTCCCGGACGTAGTGCGCTGGATTCCATCCGTGCGGGCATGGCCCGTCGTATCGAGAAGCAGGGACATGCGTTCAGCCGTATCCATGCCGAAGATATTGTTAATGTGTTGCTGGCCTCTATGGCTAAGCCGCAAGGCGGGGAAGCGTATAATGTTTGCGATGATATGGCTGCGCCCAGTCACGAGATTATCGCCTATGCGTGTGAGTTGATCGGTCGACCGCCGCCGCCGCTTATTCCGTTTGATCAGGCGGATTTATCGCCGATGGCGCGGAGCTTTTACAGTGATAATAAACGCGTACACAACGATAAGATTAAGAGCGCACTGGGTGTGACGTTGAAATATCCGACATATAGAGAAGGTTTAAAAGCCTGTCAGGAAGCGGAAAATTACGCGCTTTCTATCTTTGGCAATAAAGCTTAAGCAGCAGTTTTGTCTGCTTTGCTGCCGTCATAAGGCATACGTACGGTTACAGTTGTGCCTTCGCCGACTTTGGATTCCACAAATAACGTACCGCCATGCATTTCGGCGAGTTCTTTGCTGATGGCAAGGCCTAGGCCGGAGCCTTCGTGGTCGCGGGCGTAGGACATCGATACTTGCTCGAACGGTCTTGTCACGCTTGCCAGTTTGTTTGCTGGAATGCCGATGCCGTTATCAATGACTTTAACGGACAGGTAATCCTCACGGGCGATGCCTTTAACTGTAATTTGGCCGCCTTCGGGGGTGAATTTCACCGCGTTGGATAGTAGGTTGAGGAGAATCTGGAGTATAGCGCGGCGGTCGGCGATGATTTTCAGGTCTTGGTCGAATTCCTGTTCCAAAGAGAGTTTGACTTTGGCTTCGTAACCGCGGCCTTCCATCATATGCAGGCCGAGTTGCAGGGTTTTGAGGATGCTGACTTCCTCGAGCATCAATTCGTATTTTCCGGCCTCGATCTTCGACATATCCAGAATGTCGCTGATCAGGTCGAGCAGGTGTTCGCCGCTTTCGCGGATACCCGCGATGTATTCGAGGTATTTCTCTGTACCGATCGGGCCTAGAAGTTGGTGTTCGACCATTTCGGAAAAACCGATGATCGCGTTCAGAGGCGTACGCAGCTCGTGACTCATATTCGCGAGGAACTGGGTTTTAGAGGCATAGGCTTGTTCGGCTTGTTCCTTGGCGATGCGCAGATCATTTTCATAGGCGATGCGCTCGGTCATATCCTGCATAATACCGAAGAGGGCGACCACGTCCCCGTCATCATCAAAATCGCAGCGGCCTTCGCAACGGATGAAACGTACATCGCCATTTGGTTGCTGGATGCGGAATTCCATGTCGTAATCGTTTTCGGCGATGATCGCGCGTTGGAAAGCTTGATTGACGCGGGCGATGTCTTCGCGGTGGACCATTTCGTTCATGTTATCGAGTGATGTAATGAATGACCCTTCTTCCACACCGAAGATCGAATAGACTTCGGGTGTCCATGCCATTTCGTCTTCGCCCAGCGTCCAGCGCCAGCGACCCATGTGGCCTATGCTTTCGGCCTGTCTTAATTCGCGCTCACGGTCGTTCAGGGCTTCGGCTTGGGATTTGATAGCGGTGATGTCGTGACCTGAGCAGTATAGTTCCTGACCTTTTAAGCATTGTCGCCATTCCATCCAGCGGCTTTCACCCGTTTTGGTCAATATGCGAGCTTCGAATGCCTGAATATTGGCGGTTTCGGTTTCGAATGCCTGAATAGTGTTGCGGATATACGGCTTATCCTGTTCGTCGAAGAGGTCGAGAATGTGTAAGCGGTGTAAATCTTCACGGGAATAGCCTGTGAGGCTGAAAAATTGTTCATTGGCGCGAACAATCTCGCCAAGGTCGGAAACGATCAGCATGACCTCGAGAGAGAGATCAAGGAATGCACGGGTTTCATCAACGCTGAATTTACCTGCCGTTGTTTTGCTTTCGATGTTTTTAAGTTTTTCAACAAAAGCCTGCATTTCGGTTTTGGAGGGTTTTTTGTTTTTTGGCGCTTCGGAGCCAACGAGGTAGCGTTTATCATCCGGTGCTTGCAGCCAGTCGAAGTGGAAGCTTCTGGGTTCGCTTTGTCCGTTAATATAGACCGTGTGCAGGCCCGCTTTTATTTCGGTGATGGTCGGGCCTTGTTGGAGTAATTCGGAAAAACTGATCATACTTTCGGCATCTACCCCGCGTAAGGCATCGGGGTTTTGATGTGTCAGTTCGGAGAAAGCGATGCTGGCATAGGCAATCAACCCGTCCTCGGAAATGGCGATACGCGCCAGCTCTTCAGCGGGATTCGGTATGGGTGCGGCTTTTTTGCGCGTGACGCGATGCTTTTTGACAGACATGAAATTCGGCAATGAAAAGACTCAAAACAAGACGTAGCGAAATGCTACTTAATTACGATATGCCAATTCGCGAATCCTGACAAGTACACAGAAAAAAGGCCGCCTAATTTGTATAGACGGCCTTTTGGTCAATAGTTAAAAAATCAGCTTAGTATTTAACAGAGCAACCGTAAGGTTTGGATTGCGCAACTGCGATCTCTTCGCCTGCTTTCAAGCTTTCGAGAGCAGCCGTAACATAGTTGGTCGCATCTGCGATAACTTTCGGATTAGGGCTGGAGTTGCTGTCGATTGCACCGGCGTAAGCGATCATGCCTTCTTCGTTGATGATGAACATATGCGGCGTAGTTTGTGCGCCGTACATTTTACCGATTTCGCCACTTTCATCGAGGATTTTAGCGGAGATCTCTGCGCCTTCATCAGCCGTGATTTTATTGGCTTCTTCTACGCTGACATTGCCTTGACGACCCGGTGCGGAGGATACGATTGTTACCCATTCAGCGCCTAGCTCTTTGGCTTTCTTCTGTGTGGCCTGCATATTGCCTTCGCTGTAATGCTTCCAGACAAACGGACATTGGTGGTTGCTCCATTCAAGGACAACAACCTTGCCTTTGTGGTCGCTGAGCTTGAATGCATTACCGTTTGTGTCTGTTGCTTCGAAATCAGGGGCGGCGGCACCGATTTCCGCATTGGCGTGGGCGGAGTTGATGTATTGGTTGCTGAAAATCAGCAAGCCCAAAGCAAAGATGGCAATGCTGCCTAGGATATAGGGTAGTCGGTTTTTCATGAGTATCTCCTTTTTAAAGTCGGTTTAAGTACAAGTAATTAATGACCCTCTATGGTTTCTGCCACTATTCCGGGCGTTAAAAGCTGCGGAAGAATTACGGGTTCCGGTCGTTTGCCCGTTTCTTTGTTTGGCGCTCCATAAAATACGTAGAGTGGAACACCATTCCTTCCATATTTTTTTAAATATTTTGTAATTTCGGGATCTTCGTTGGTCCAATCACCGACGAGATATTCAACATTGTTATCGGCGAACAGTGTTTTCGTTGCGGGGACATCGAGGGCTATGGCGGCGTTGACCTTGCACGTGATGCACCAAGCGGCGGTCATTTCGGTGAAAACGGGATTATCGGAAGCCAAAGCACGGTCGAGTGCGGTCACGCTGTATGGCTGGCTGAATGCGGTCGTCATCGGCGTGCCTGTTGGCGTTGTTGGTCGTATTGGCAAAAACCCGAATGCCAGCAGGACGCAGAGTACGCCAATGATGTTGACGGCATTTTTATAGAATTTGTCAGCCGGTTGATGTCTGAATAGCCAGATACCGAACGCTATCAGCAAAGCTCCTAAAAGTGCGGCGCTTAGATTTTCGACAGTGGTTTGTTGCGAAAGAACCCAGAACAACCAAAGAGCCGCGACAAACATAGGGAAGGCGAGGAGTTGTTTGAATACATCCATCCATCCGCCGGGTTTGGGCAGCATCTTTTGTAGTGACGGGACGAAAGACAGAGTGAGGTATGGCAGCGCTAGACCTAGTCCGAGTGCAACGAAAATCAGCAAAGCTACGATTGGTGGTTGAACAAGTGCGTAACCAAGAGCGCCAGCCATAAATGGTGCAGTGCATGGGGTGGCGACCAATGTAGCGAGGATGCCGGTAAAGAACGAGCCTGTCGGGCCTTCTTTTTGTGTGAGTTTGCCGCCGAGATTGCCAAATGGGCTGGCGAATTCGAAAAAGCCCATAAGGTTCAGGCCGATAATGAACAGCAGATAGCCGAGCGCCCCGACAATCCATGGGTTTTGCAGCTGGAAGCCCCAGCCGATTTCTGCGCCCGCGCTTTGGAATGCGATCAATATTCCCGCGATAAGGAGGAAGCACAAGATTACGCCTGCGGTATAGGCGATGCCGTGGCTGCGCGCCAGTTCAGGGTGTTTCTGCGCGATTTTAACGAGGCTCAAGGCTTTAATCGACAGAACAGGGAATACGCATGGCATAAGGTTCAGGATCAGACCGCCAATAAGGGCAAAGAAGATCGCGCTGAAAAAGCCAAGCTGTGTCTCGGTACTTGCTGCTTCGGTTTCAGGTTCGCTGGAGGTTGGCGTTGTGGCGGGGGTGGCGGTTACGTTGTAGGATCTCGTTTCGCCATCAGTTGTTTCGAAAGCGATGACACCGCCCATTTGTTCTAACGCGCTTAAGCTTCTTTCACCGCGGGCCTGAGTGATTTTCAGGGTTTTGTCATCAAGAGTGCTCACGCTGGGAGCTGCGTTCTTGACCATTCCCCAGTCGACAGGAAAGAAGCGTACGGTTTTGCTGTTTACTGTTTTTTGGATATTGGAAGGGAGTTCCGTGGTCAGAATAAAGTTGGTGTCGTCTTCGGAGAATTCAGTTTTCCAGCTTGTGTCTGCCGGAATGTTTTTGAGGGCTTGCTGGAAATATGCCGAATTATCTTCGTTTTCTGCATCAGGGCCGTTGAGCGTTAGGGTGTACGTGCCGTATTCGGGGATGCATTCTTCTTTACAAACCAGAAGTTCAATATCCGCAGTTAGCTCGATCGGGCCTTCGGGCAGGTTTTCGGGAAGGGTGAGACGTTGTAGTAGCAGGACTTGTTCAGAGTACCCGTAATTCATCAAAGGTGTGTAAGGGAGCTTTTCGGGGGTAGGCCAAACGATTTCACTGACCTCGAACCCTTTTGGCATCGACCAGTATATAGCAGGTGGCGTGCCGGAATCGCCGGGATTTTTCCAATAAGTATGCCAGTGATCGGCGATGATCTGTTCCATACCGATCCACAGCTCATCCCCGCCGCTGACCGCGCCATGTTCGGCGAGTAACCGTACGGTGACTTTATTAGCGTCTTGTCGGGGCTGCGCATTGGCATGGCCGCCGAGCGCTAAGGAGGCGGCTATGCTGAATAGTAAGAGAGCATTTTGTAGTGTTTTTAAAATCACACCTAAATTTCCTGTTAAATCGTTAATTCTATATTCGTTTATTTCCCGATAAACGTTACAGAAATCAGAAGGTTATATATTTTTGCAATTCCCAAATGCAATGTGTTAACTATAGGGCGAAAAAGTGATTTATCAAACGGATTTGGTGTTTAGGTGCTTCAAAAACCATCATTAGATGAGATGCAAAACTCACGGCTTGCGGCGTTTCTGAATTATATTCGGGAAGAGACGGACCAAGAATTTGGTGCTTTAGGGCCGGAAGCGTATGCCAAGTTGCATCGCTGGTCGGTTGATAATGTAGAGCAATTCTACAGTGAGGTTTTAAATTTTTCGGGTTTGATTTATGAGCGCGGGAAAAAGGGCATTGAGAATATAGATGATATTCTGGATGCAGAGTTTTTCCCTGATACCAAAATTAGCTTTACCGAAAATATGCTTAAGCGGGTTAAAACCCATCCTGATGATCAGGCCATAATCGCACGTACGGCAGGGCGGGATGAAGACCGTATTTTAAGCTGGAAAGAGCTTTCCAACGAGGTAAGCCGTTGGTCACAGGCGTTGGAGAAGCTTGGGGTAGGTGAGGGCGATCGCTTTGCGAAATATCTGCCACATGGGCCGGAAG
>CAYGQG010000040.1:0-14165 GCA_964351955.1 uncultured Micavibrio sp.
TCTTGTCGTTCGTTGCGCTCTTCCAGCTCCTTGATTCGCTGACGGGCACGGATACAGCGGTTTTGCAGGTTTACACGCTCATCACCAATCGCCTGCATACGGGCGTTGCGGGTGTTTTGCTGCTGAACATAAATATCATACGCGCGTACGGCTTCGGTGTGGGATTTACGGGCCTCAACCAACGTCACGCGTAGCTCTTCAAGCTGCTGTTCTTTGTCCTGATCCGCGACATCTTCGTAGGCCTTTAGATCGACCTTGTCCTGTTTTAAGGACTTCTCGAGATCTCCGCGGTCTTGCGCGGTAATTGTAATAAGGTTTTGTAAGCGCGTAATCTCGCTCTCGATACGGGCCTGTTCCTCGCGGGTTTGCTCCCATTGGCTTTTAGAATCACGCAGATCTGTCTCAACAGCATTGCGCTCAGAGTTCAGGCTTTCGAGAGCATCTTCTTGCTCGCTCTGTTTAGCGAGCACCGCATCCAGCGCTTCACGGGCCTTTGTGGCCGCTTTCTCGATTTTGGGCTGCGCGGCTTTCAGGGCGGCCAATTTATTCTGTTGTTCTAACTGCTGTGCATGGCGGTCCGGTGCATCGGCCTTCACGCAATATCCGTCCCAGCGCCAGTACGTACCGTTTTTGGAAACGATAGATTGTCCGGGGCCAAGCTCTTCCCACAGTGCAAAGCCATCACTGTCATTCTCCACCAAGCCAATCTGGCTAAGCGCGGCTTGTAGAGCTTTTGGCGCTTTGATATGTGGGCTAAGCGCCTCCACAGAAGACGGCAGCGCAGGGAAGTTGCTGTTTTTGCGTGGTGAAAGCCAAGTTGTTTGGGCGTTTTCTTCCAATGATGCCATCAGGGAATCACCAAGAGCGCGGGATAGGGCTTTTTCAAACCCTTTATCAGCACTGACATCATGCAGCACTGGCGCGGATTGTTCTTCGGAATCTGATTTAAGAATGTCTTCTAATATACTGATTTCAGTTTCAAATTCAGATTCACGCCTCTCGGCTTCTTGCTTGGCTGTGCGGGCGGTTTCTATAGCCTCGCTTTGCGCTTTTAAACTGCCACGGGTCGTCTCGATACTGTCGATAACCTTGGTTAAGCGCTTTTCGAGCGCCTCGATTTCTGTTTTCAAAGCAGAGTTTTCAGGGTTCTGCCTGGCTTTGGTGGCTTCAAGGTCCGTTGCCGCTATGCTTTCGCGGTCGATCAATGTCTCAAGACGCTCTGAATTACTCTCTATACGTTGCTCGAGGGCGCTTTTGCGAGCTTTGGCCTCTGCCGTACCCTGCATAAGCGCATTATATTGGGCTTCAAGCGCTTCGACTTTCTCTTCAAGCTTGGTACGCGCTTCATCCTTGGCTTCAAGCTTGCCATCTTCTGCTTTTTGCTCTTCAGCGATGTTTTTGTGCTCGTCTTCGAGCTTCTCAAGCAGGGTAGAGCTTTCCGTCAGGGTATTTTGCTCATGCACCAGATCATGCTTGGCTTGCTCAAGCTGCTCCACTGTCTCACTGAGAATTTGTCCCAAACGGGCGCTTTCATCTTCCAAGCGCTGTAGCTCAACCTTTTGCTTTTGCAGGGTGGCTGCCAATTCGGCCTCTGCCTGACGAAGCTTCGGCAAGTCTTGGGCTTGCGTTGTTTGTGTCTTGGTAAGGGCTGTAACCACACCTAAACGTTCGGCAACCTGTGATTCATGCGCTTCGAATTCTGATTTAGTACCCGCCATACGCTCATTGAGTGTCTGCCATTCGACATAAGCGATGAGAATTTCCATCTGGCGGATTTGCGTGCTGACATTGCGGTAACGTGTTGCTTGCTTGGCTTGGCGTTTCAACGCGTTCAAGCGGCCTTCCATACTGCCGAGCAAATCTTCAATACGGGCAAGATTGGTATCGGCGGCACGTAAACGAAGCTCGGCCTCATGACGGCGTACGAACAGGCCTGATATACCTGCGGATTCTTCCAAAACCAAACGGCGTTCCAAAGGCTTGGAATTGATGATCTGTGTAATACGGCCTTGCGATACCATCGCGGGAGAGTTCGCGCCGGTAACAGTATCGGCGAATAGCATCTGCACATCGCGTGCACGCATGGTTTTACCGTTAATCTTGTAATTCGAGCCATGATCGCGCTCGATACGACGCGTAACCTCTAGCTCATCGCTGTTGTTGTACGCGGCGGGGGCTGTACGGGTGCTGTTGTCGAGGAGAAGAGATACATCGGCGATATTGCGCTTGGAGCGTTTGGCGGTACCGTTGAAGATAACATCTTCCATGCCGCCGCCGCGCATACGCTTGGCTGAGTTTTCGCCCATAACCCAGCGCAGGGCTTCGACAAGGTTGGATTTACCACATCCGTTAGGTCCAACGACTCCGTTCAAGCCCGGACCGATATCAAGTTCGGTTCGGTCTACGAACGATTTAAAGCCATTTATACGCAGTCGTTGGAATTGGATCATTGGGCCCCGTCGGTCTCATTCTCGGGGGCGACTACATCGCCGGGTGCCTCGGGGTTCTGTGCAGCTTCGATATTGGCTAAAGCCGCTTCGATGGCTTCACCAAAACCAGGCCAAGGAAATGCCCCGCCGATCACTTCCTGATTGTTGATCACGAAGCTCGGGGTAGAGCTGATATTGTATTGCTGCTGCACGCCACGAATACGGTTCATAAGGGTTTCGCGCAATTCATCGTTTTGAACACAAGCGACAAAAGCCTCTTTATCAAGCCCGTAATCCGCTGCATATCCTTCGAGGATATTTAGGTAATTAGGCTGTGTTGCCCAGTCATCCTGACGGTCAAAGAGCATCGTCACAAAATCAAAATATTGATCTTCGGGAACGCAACGAGAAGCCATAGAAGCATGCAGGGCAGGGGCGTTCAATGGAAAGTCGGAAAAGACCAGATAGGCTTTACCTGTATCGATGTAGTTTTCTTTGAAGGCGGCGAATGTCTCACGATGGAAATTACCGCAATGACCGCATGAAAATGAGCTGTGCTCAGTGACTTTAATCGGAGCAGAACTGTCGCCTAAGATGCGCTCTTGCTTTGCCAGCGCCATATCAAACGGCGTGTCGGCTGCGGCAGTAATCGTGGCGGTAGCACTTGCTGTACCATCTTCCGTCATCGCACCTTCTTCCGGCGCTTCTTCGCCTTCGACGGCTTCGGCGTTATACGCCTTTTCGACTTCGGTTACGTCGATGTCAATTTCAGGTTGTTTGACGGGGCCGAGCGAAAGAAAATATCCGACACCTAGAATGACGAAAAGAACCGCCAATACGATGAATAGATTTCTGTCATTAAGTACGCCATTTTTATCCGACATTAGGGATTCCTTCGAGCAAGCTGTTTATACGTGTAAGTATCTTTTATTGAAAATGCTGAAGGCCGTCAATGTCAATGTTTCTGCGGCCTTACATGGGGTTTATCCACATTGATTATGCGAATTGACGATTAAAGACTGGAAAGCTCGAGGTGAATGCGATCTGCATTTTGAACTGTATTGCCCATCGGCATGACAATAAGTTTGGTTCTTTGAACGCCTTTGGCTTCCAAAAACTCTTGAACAGCAAGTGCGCGTTGCAGCGATACCCGTCTGGATTCGCTTTGCTCTTTATCCGGGCTGGCGGCATGGGATTTGATGAAAACCCGTACATTGTTGTTTTCTTTCAGCGGGATAAACACTTGTTCGATGATGTCGGTCTTTTGTAGCTCGGCAAGCGTCAGCTGGTCTGCGCTGAAGTTTAATTCCAGCTTGGACGTTGCTGAATCCGCGATCGTAGGCAGAGGTTTAACAACCTGACGCGCTTGCGAAGGCGTACCAAACCCCAGTGGCTCGGCGTTTACACGCTCAATAGGTGACGTGCTCGGTGTAGGTTTTACGGCAGGTTTCGGTGGTGCCGGCGCTACTTCGCCACCAAGCTGCCTTAAAACATCTTGCGCGTTTTGAATGACGAGATCGCTATCTTCAATGATTTGCTCTGCCTCGACTTTAGGGGGCGGTGCCTTGGTCTTGTATGTAGGTTTGCCTAACCCCCGCGAAGCATCATAACCGTCCTGAGCCGCTACAAAGGAGGGAATAAGAATAATAACCATCATGAAAGCGATTATGCGCATGACAATATTTATACGCCTATGCAGCGTCTTTTGAGGAGTCTTTTGAAGCGTCTTTGAGAATTTTCTTCATGTCGTTAAACAAATACTCATTAGCGACGAGGATGTTGCCTGTCTCTAATGGTGATGTTTTGTGACTGTCAGGATCGCAAATAAAACCACCGGCTTCTTTGACGATTATGTACCCTGCGGCGATGTCCCATATTTTAAGATCACGTTCCCAAAAAGCTTCATAACGGCCTGCCGCGACATAAGCCATATCAAGCGCCGCCGCACCAAAACGACGAAGACCGGGGCTGTGTTTAAGAACGGCCTGATATTCACTTACAAATTGGTCTTGGGAGTCTTGCGCACGACGTGGTGCGCCTGTTGCGATGATGGACTGCATCAAATCACGACGACCGGAAACACGAAGGCGCTTACGACGGGCGAAAAACGCACCGCTGCCTTTTTCAGCTGTAAATGTCTCGTCTTTGATAGGGTCATAGATCAAGCCATGCGTAATCTCGCCCTTGCTCTCCAAGGCGATGGAAATACACCAATGCGGTATACCGTGCAGGAAGTTGCGTGTGCCATCCAGTGGATCGACAATCCAGCGAAAGTCTTCGTTTGAGCCTTCGGTTACGCCGCTTTCTTCCATCAGGAAGCCGTAAGAGCTATGTGCTTTATGAAGCTCTTCCTTGATGATTTCTTCTGCGCGGCGGTCGGCGGCGCTCACAAAATCACCTGGACCTTTTTGGGAAACCTGAAGCTGTTCGACTTCACCAAAATCACGAACCAGTGAGCGCGCTGCTTTCTCTGCTGCACGGATCATCAGATTTAGAATGGGGGATTGTCCTGCCATTAATCTTTGGCCCGTTCGACGTAAGAACCGTCTTCGGTTTTAATGACGACACGCGTGCCGGAATCAATATGCGGTGGCACCATAATTTTTTCACCATTGGTAAGAACGGCGGGTTTGTATGATGTTGTCGCAGTCTGACCTTTTACAACAGGATCCGCTTCGGCAATTTCAACCGTAACGGTGTCAGGGAGGCGTACGCCCAGAGGCTCACCTTCATAAGTTTCGATTTCAACAATCATACCTTCAACCAGATAGGCCGCAGGAGAGCCGATAATATCTTTGCCTAAGTTGATCTGCTCAAAATTCTCCTGATGCATGAAAACGAAATCTTCGCCTTCGGCATAAAGATATTGGTAATCGTCTTGCTCAAGGCGTACGCGCTCAACATTTTCTTGCGTACGGAAACGGACGTTGTCCTTACTACCGGTGCGTAGGTCGCGCATTTCCACTTGCGCAACGGATGCGCCCTTACCGGGCTGCTGAATATCGTTTTTAACCACGACCCAAAGCTTATCGTTATATTCGATAACATTCCCTGATCGTAATGTAATGGCGTTAACCTTCATGATTTCTCGCTTGTTAGTATATGTTCGCCAAATTGTTGTAGGCGCTGTCTCATATCCTCGTCCTCAACGGACAATACAGTATCGGATAAAGTCTTTTTTTGGTCCTGCGTCAAGGGGGCTTTGCGTTTTTTAAGGCGTTTTATCGGTGCGTTGGACGGAATACTTACAAAACGAATGGCGGAAATCCATTGTTCTCCGAAAAGCTGGTTTATGCGCTCAAGGATCAGACCTTTTTGGTAATGCATGGCGGTAGCATCGGCGCTGCTGGTCGCTATCTCTAACGTGGTCAGGGGTTTTTGCTGGTTCTTTTGTTTGCGATAGTGAATTTTGATAGGCTGTGCCTTATCCGCAAGTTTCGGGCCGACAATATCTTCCCAATGCTTCACAATGCGCCCGAGCGCAATATATTTGCGTTCGAAGCTTTTCCCTGCAATTTTGGCGGTGGCATCGGATAAACGGCGCATAGCTCTACTCAATTTTTTTGAAGTCGCAAGAATGACAGTTACAAAAGTTTCGGACAAGGTTTCCGTAAAAGAGACCAAAGAATATCGTGGACAACTGCTCGGATGGTACGATCAGCATGAGCGCCATGTTCCGTGGAGAATGGAAAAAGGCGTAACGCTTGATCCTTACCGCGTGTGGCTCTCTGAGATCATGTGTCAACAAACCACCGTGCAGGCCGTCATCCCGTACTATACAAAATTTTTGGAAATTTGGCCAAATGTTGAGGACCTCGCATCCGCAAAACAAGAAGAGGTCATGGCTCAATGGGCGGGGCTTGGGTATTACGCCCGTGCGCGGAATTTACACAAATGCGCACAAGCCGTCGCTAATGATCTGGGAGGAAAATTTCCTCATACCCAAGAACAACTAAGAGCGCTACCCGGCATCGGTGACTATACGAGCGCGGCCATTGCGGCCATTGCCTTCGGGCAGGAGGCTGTCGTTGTTGACGGTAACGTGGAGCGTGTAATCGCAAGATTTTATGCTGTGGAGGAGGCGTTGCCCAAAGCCAAGCGCACTCTCAAGACTCTGGCGGCGGAGTTTTATAAAGATTTGGGCGCTGAGTGCGGACATCTGGCGCAGGCCTTCATGGATTTAGGTGCGAATGTTTGTATTCCTAAAGCTCCGCGCTGCGCTCTTTGCCCGATCGTTGATGGTTGTGGTGCCCACAAACTGGGCAGACAAACTGATTTCCCTGTTAAAGCGGCTAAGAAATCCCGGCCGCAAAAAATCGGTGACGTATACATTATTGCGAACGAAACTGGGCATATGCTTTTCCACCGTCGTGACGACAAGGGGCTTTTGGGCGGCATGGTGGGGTTGCCTACATCAGCTTGGGCTACGGAAAAGCCTGAACCGCTATCATTTGTTGAAGGGGCTATCCCGTTAAACACTAAGGTTCAGCATGTATTTACGCATTTTGATCTGGAATTGTCCCTGTATACCGCAACGGTAACCAACCATCCGCCCGAAGGGTTCTTCTGGGCTGACCCGTATAATGAACAAGACAATTTGCCAACGGCTTTTAAAAAGGCCTTGCAGCTGTTCCTTAACTCCCGCGGGACTTAAGAGAAGTTGAACCAAATCAATAGGTAAAGTATACTAAGTATGTATCTTTGTTTTCCACTTAAGCGGTATTTTTTATGAGATTTTTATTGTCGATCTGTTTATGCACATTATTGCTGGTCTCGGCTGGCGATGCCTTCGCACAGCAGGAGCAAAAGAAGCACGTCATTTATGAGCGTCCGAACGTAAAAACTCTGTCACAGCTATACTGGCGCATGCTGAAGCTCGACCCTGAAAACGATGCCCATGTCGATAACTTCATGATGATTAATGAATGTGATTTGTATCGTGACTATTACCAAAACGAATTTGAATGGATTCGCATCCGTGATGCGTCCCGTCAATTCCTGATGGAGAACCGCAAAGATTTCCCTATTCATTTTGAATTTGTTCAGCCACTTCGCTTGGCGGAATATGACCTTGAGACACAAGAATTTGATATTTGGCAGCCATATAAAATCAATGGTGTACGCCGTTTTGAGGTGCTCGCTGAAGATCTTTATAAGGATGTCTGCGACCAGAAATCAAAATATGTAATTGAAGGCTACCCGAAAGGCTTACTGACCGAACTCAATCGCCCATTCACACTGGACACGATCTCTGTACCGCCCGAGACAGCCAGAGAATATATTGAGAGCAAGCTGGTGCCGACTAAAAAAGGCTCGGCTATGGCTGCTAAAGACGAGTTATATGAATCTCGCGCCGCTTATCTTGTGATGCGTTTCCGCGTGTTCTCCTACAAAGAGGATGAGCGCGTCCGTAACTTCGGGCAAATGGCCAAAGTCCTTGCTGTTTTGGAAAGCTATCAAATCTTCGGAGATCGTGATCAACAAAACTTGCTCTTTGGCGAGGATTACACGCGCAAAAAAGAACGCTCCGCAATGGAGATTGAACTTAAGCGCAAGTATCAGGAGCGCCTAAAGAAGAAGATGTTGGAAAAACAGCATGCTGTAGAAACGCCCAAAGGCGAAGAGGCTGCTGAATAGGAACGACTAGTTCGGCATTTCCGATCTTATTTTTTCACGTAAATCATCAATAGGCTTCATGTTGGAACCATCAGCATAGTGCCAGAATGTCCAACCATTACATGATGGCGCATCCTGTACGGCTGCTCCAACTTTATGAATAGAGCCTTTTGTCGTTTCAATGCGGTTCATCGCAATAATAGTCCCGTCGCTATGGATCTTTGCACTGTGACGCTTGCGCGCATCGGTTAGGATAGCGCCTGGCTTAAGCAAACCGCGCTCGATAAGCGTACCGAACGGAACACGTGGCTTTTCTCGCTTGGTTTGAATATTCAAAACATTGTCGTTCATGATCTCTATGTCATCGATACGCTTTTGTGCATGCTCGATATAGTTTTCATCCATCTCAATACCAACGAAGTTGCGTCCTGTGGCTTTGGCGACTGCGCCGGTTGTTCCTGTGCCGAAAAACGGATCAAGTACGGTATCACCGGGTTTTGTCGAAGCCATTAATACGCGATAGAGCAGGGATTCCGGCTTTTGCGTTGGGTGAGCTTTCTTGCCGTCTTCACCTTTAAGGCGTTCACCGCCCGTACAAAGCGGAAGATACCAATCACTGCGCATCTGCAAATCCTCATTGAGGTTCTTCATGCTTTCGTAATTGAATGTGTATTTGCTGTCCTTTGATTTACCGGCCCAGATCATTGTTTCATGCGCGTTGGTAAAGCGACGACCACGAAAATTCGGCATCGGGTTGGATTTGCGCCAGATCACATCATTCAAAATCCAGAAGCCCAAATCTTGCAAGATGTAACCAAGGCGGAAAATGTTGTGATAGCTACCGATAACCCAAATACTGCCATCGGGTTTAAGTGTCGTGCGCGCAGCACTCAGCCATTCGCGTGTAAACGCATCATAGGCTTTTAAGGATTCAAACTGGTCCCAGTCATTATCTACCGCATCTACTTTGGAGTTGTTCGGGCGATGTAAATCACCACCGAGTTGGAGGTTGTAAGGCGGATCAGCAAATATACAATCGATGCTTTCGGCGGGCAGGGCGTTCATATGATCAACGCAGTTACCTTGTAAAATTTGGTTCTTACACAGCTCAAGTTTAGGGGTACGTTTTGCCCGCGCCATAGTCATCCTCTTCTCGGTAAATTTGAAGAGGCAGGATGAGTCAAAATCGATTCGCCGTCAAGAATTAAATTGGATTCAACGTGTTGAATCAGGACTCTAGTGCAGACTCTTAAACGATTCTATGTGGCACTGGATAAGGGTTTGGGACTCGTCGGATTCGTTGCGCCAAACTCTAAAAAATTTTTCACAGGGGCAAAAGAACGACGATGATGAACCGTGATGCCATGTGCGTTGATTGCATCACGGTGTTGCTTGGACGGATAGCCGACATTGGTATTCCATCCGTAATGCGGGTGCTGTTTATGCAAGTTTTGCATGATACGGTCGCGTGTAACTTTGGCAATGATAGATGCGGCGGCAATGGAAACAGATTTTCCATCGCCCTTGATAACAGCTTGTGCACTACAGGGCATATCGGTCGGAATATATTTACCATCAACCAAAGCCATGCTCGGACATCTCAGTTGCAACAAAGACTCTCTCATCGCCTTTAATGAGGCTTGAAAAATATTGATCTTGTCGATCTCTTTCGGGGGGAGCTCGACTACACTCCATTCGCAATGGGCTGTGATCTCGTCATACAAACTACTCAGCATTTTCTTGCCGAGGGTTTTACTGTCTCGAATATGGGGAACGAAATCCATAACGCGTACGGCCTCGGGTATAATAACACAGGCCGCAACAACAGGACCGGCGAGGGGGCCGCGCCCGACTTCATCAAGGCCGCAAACAGGACCGTTAACGGTATCCTCTAGCTCAAAACTCGGTTTAGGCTTTGAGGCTTTTACTGGCGATTTCGAAGACATCGGGTGAAAGGTCCTTATGTGCAACGATTTTTTCAAGACAGGCTTTCATCTTTTCCTGTCTGTCAGATGTATAACGCTTCCATTCGCGCATCGGTGTAAGCAAGCGGGCCGCGATTTGCGGATTAATCGAATTTAGCTCCAGAATAGCATCCGTAAGGAATTCATAGCCGGATCCATCCACAGCATGAAACCCGACAGGGTTGTTCATGGCAAACGCTGCGTAAAGTGAGCGAGCACGGTTAGGGTTTTTAATATTAAAATCAGGATGTTCGCGTAATTTTTTGAGATTTTGAATTATATCTTTTCTGGCTGCCGAAGCTTGTAGCGCAAAGAACTTATCCACAACCAGTGGATAACTCTTAAATCGGGTGTAAAAGTCTTCAAATGCTTGCTCACCCTGCGGTTGGCGGCTTTCTGCTAGAATAGCCAGTGCAGCGATACGATCCGTCATGTTATTCGCCGTTTCGTACTGTCCAAAACTGAGTTTAGCGCAGCCCGTACCTTGCGTAGCGGTCAAAATACCCAAGAGTGTGCTACGTAACGCCCGTCGTCCCATCGCATCTGGCGAGATACTAAACTCGGTTTCGGCGCTAAGCGCTTTATAAAGCGTGTCCAAAGCTTTGCGATGCTCACGCTTGATGGAGGCCAAGAAGGCATTGCGCGCTTTGTGTATAGCGTCAGGGTCAATAAGATCACGTGTCTGCCCGATAAGCGCAATGCTCGGCAAACTCAATGCTCGCGCCATAAGCGCGGGGTCGCTATCCGGCTGTTGCGCCTGCTCAAGCAACTCTCCAATAGTCGCCATAACCGAAGCAGGGACATCCTTACTATCCGCATCAATCATACCGTTGAGCGTACGCATATAAATCTGCTGTCCGGCTTCCCATCGGTTAAAACCGTCGGAATCATTAAGCATCAGGAACGTCATATCCTCATCACTAAGGTTTGTGCTGAGCTTAACGGGTGCTGAAAACCCTCGAAGCACAGAAGGCGTAGGCTCTTCTGTAATATTCTCGATCACAAAACTGCTTTCGGCCTCTTTGAGGTCTAAAACGCGTGTTTCAATTAAATCTTCGCCGTTTTTGCCCAATAATCCGACCGCAACGGGAATATGCATAGGCTTTTTGTTGGTTTGGTTGGGTGTATCGGGTGTTTTTTGGCCTAATCTTACGGTGTACGTGTTGGCTGAGGCATCGTATTCACCTTTAAATGTGATCTGCGGCGTTCCTGCTTGGCTGTACCAAAGCTTGAACTGGCTTAGGTCAATGCCACTGGCTTCTTCCATACATTTCACAAAATCATCGCATGTCGCGGCATCGCCGTCATGACGGCTGAAATACAAATCTGTACCTTTGCGGTAATTTTCGGCACCAAGAATTGTTCGCATCATGCGAATAACTTCCGCCCCTTTTTCATACACCGTCATGGTGTAGAAATTATTGATCTCTATATATTGATCGGGACGAATAGGGTGCGCCAACGGCCCCGCATCTTCGGGAAACTGCAGACGACGAAGGTGAGTAACATCATCAATGCGCTGTACGTCTCTGGAGTTAAGGTCGGATGAAAACTCCTGATCACGGAAGACCGTCAAACCTTCTTTTAAGGACAACTGAAACCAATCACGACAAGTTACGCGGTTACCACTCCAATTATGGAAGTATTCATGCGCGATAACGCTTTCAACGCGGATAAAATCACTATCGGTTGCTGTATCCTGCTGGGCCAAGACCAGAGCAGTGTTGAAGATGTTCAGCGAGGTGTTTTCCATCGCGCCCATGTTGAAATCACTCACAGCAACGATATTGAATATATCCAATTCGTATTCGAGGCCGTACGTGTCTTCATCCCACTTCATAGATTTTTTTAGGGATTCCATCGCATGATCGCATTGCGGCTCGTCACCCGGACGGACATAAATATATAGATCAACTTCTCGTCCTGACTTGGTCGTGAACGTATCGTGAATATGGTTCAAATCGCCCGCCACCAAGGCAAAGAGGTAGCATGGCTTCGGAAACGGATCATGCCATTTAACAAAGTGACGGCCATCACCCGCATCCCCGTCTTCGACCCTGTTACCGTTAGATAGCAACACCGGCAGCGATTTATCAGCCTCAACACGCACCGTAAAAACCGTCAGAACATCAGGTCGATCGGGATAGTATGTAATACCGCGGAAACCTTCGGCTTCGCACTGCGTACAATATGTATCGCCGGACCTGTAAAGCCCCTCAAGGCGTGTGTTTTCTTCCGGAATAATCTTGGTTTGAATCTCAAGCTTCAGCTTGTCAGCAGAGCAGGGAATGCTCAGCGCGTTATCGCTTTGCTCATAATCACTAACAGCCTGCCCATCAATTTTGACCGAGAGCAGCTCTAAGTTTTCACCGTTGAGAAATATGTTTTTAGCCGCCGCATCAACGCGCTCTATCTCGCTCGTTGCGGTCACGATCGTGTGCCCGTCATGAATGTCGAAATTCAGATCAAGGCTGCTGATCTTGAAGGGATAGGGTTTGTAATCTTTGAGGTATATGGTTTTGGGAGTATCTGTTCGCATAGACGAATGATACGCATGAGTCGTTCAGACCTGCAAGACCATATCGTTACGGTGAACCAATTCACTGCGACCTGTGAAGCCCATGATATCGGCAATCTGCTCACTGTTTTTACCGAGCACCTGATTGGCATCAGCGCTGCTATAGGCTGAGATGCCCATGCCTAACTTATGACCTGACTCGGTACAGATTTCGAGAATATCGCCACGCTCAAAATTGCCTTCAAGGCGTTTGACCCCAACGGGAAGCAAGCTTCCTCCCGATTTAAGGGCTTTTAACGCGCCTTCATCAATGAAAACCTGTCCTTTTGGTCGCATATGCGCACCAATCCAACGCTTTTTCGCATTTTGCGTTATGTGATCGCCTATAAACAACGTGGATTTGAAGGCAGCATCATTTACTAGCGCCTTCAATGCGTGGTTTTCCATGCCGTTTGCGATGATCAGGTCAATCCCGCTTGTGTTCGCGTTCTGCGCTGCTTCCAGCTTACTTTTCATACCGCCTGTACTCATACCGGGAACGGCTTCACCCGCCATATCTGTATGTTCGTCCGTGATAGCCTCAACCACAGGAATATGCACAGCATTTGTGTCTTTATCGGGGTTAGCCGTATATAGGCCATCGGTCGTGGAGAGCAGCACAACAACGTCAGCCTCGATCATCTGCGCCACGCGGGCAGCGAGGCGATCATTGTCACCAAAGCGGATCTCTCCGGTTGAAATCGTATCGTTCTCATTGATGATCGGAATAACAGCATTATCGAGCAACTCGTTCATGGTAGCCCGCGCATTCAGGTGCATACGGCGGTTTTCTGTCTCCGACATTGTCAGCAAAACTTGTGCGATTTTAATGCCCAACGGGCTAAACGCGTTGAAGAACCCGTTAAAAACATGAAATTGACCGATAGCGGAGGATGCCTGCTTCTTTTGTAGCGGGATGGAAAGAGGGGGCTTATCCAACGGAATGTTCAGCGATGTGCGACCCAGAGCGACAGCGCCGGACGACACAATTACAACCTGCTTTCCGGCTTCTCTTAAGGCGTGAACATCTTGCGCTAGGCTATCCATCCAGTCCTGACGGACGTGATCGCCTGATTTGTCGACGATTAGCGCCGTACCGATCTTGATAATGATGGTTTGTGCGTCTTTTAGGCATTTTTGTGCGGTGATTTGCGAGGTCATGGCGCAAAAACCTCGTCATCCTCGCTTTGCGGGGCGTTTTTATGCTCTCTAATCGCCATTCCTAATGCGTACAGCACCTTGTCTACACCTTCGCCGGATACGGCAGAAATTGTATGCACAGGTTTATCCACAGCCGCCCGTAAGAGGTCAGCTTGCTCTTCCGCTAGCTCGGGGCCGAGGGCATCAACCTTATTGATAGCTATGATTTCTTGTTTTTGCTCAAGCTTATAGCCATATTCCTTCAACTCATTTCTTATCGTGGTGTACGCGTCTACAACATCGTCATGTGTACAATCAATGAGGTGAAGAATTACGGATGTGCGCTCCACATGGCCGAGGAAACGATGACCTAGCCCTTGCCCCTCATGTGCACCTTCGATCAAGCCCGGAATATCGGCAATGACGAAGTCGTATTCGCCTTTGCGCACAACACCGAGG
>CAYGQG010000041.1:0-14040 GCA_964351955.1 uncultured Micavibrio sp.
TTGATTGATTTTGAGTTTATAGTTTTTTTGGCCGAAGAAGATCATCATTTGGCTGAGTTGTTTGATATGTGTGGTGAGAATACAGACCAATTGGCGGCGCTTTCTCGATTCGAAACTGATCTTTTTGTGAAGTTATGGGGCGTTATTGAAGCGGCTTACCCAGAAGCCTTGGATAACGCTAAAGCCGCGTAACATTGGCCTTTGCCCCCCTGATACCGTGTGCTAGTATCCGATTCCCTAATAATTTTTTTGAGTGAAAGAGCTAGTCGATGAAACTGAGCATTGAGCGCGCATCCCTTCTAAGATCGTTAAATCACGTACAAAGCGTTGTTGAACGCCGCAATACTATTCCCATCCTGTCCAATGTTCTGATGAAAGCCGAAGGCGACGTTCTGACATTTGCGACAACCGATATGGATCTGGAGATCAACGAATCGGTTGCCGCCACTATCAGTGAGCCGGGGGCGACGACTGTTCCTGCGCATACTCTATATGACATTGTTCGCAAACTGGCCGATGGCAGTGACGTTGAGTTGGTTATGAACGCAGAAGGCACACAGATGGAAGTGAAAGCCGGACGCTCTAAATTCAAACTCTCATGCTTGCCGACGACAGATTTCCCCGAGCTTGGTACAGGCGATTTGCCGACAAGCTTTTCTATCCCTGCAAAAGATATGCGTGCATTGATTGATCGCACGAAATTCGCGATGAGCACGGAAGAGACACGTTATTATCTTAACGGTATCTACCTGCACGAAGCCGAGCAGGAAGGCGTAAAAGTCTTGCGTGCCGTGGCGACTGACGGTCACCGTTTGGCCCGTTTTGAAATGCCGTTATCTGATGGTGCTGCGGGTATGCCGGGTATTATCATTCCACGCAAAACCATTGGCGAGCTTCGTAAGTTGGTTGATGAAGCGGCTGATTCTATCCAGATTGAATTGTCCGAAAGCAAAATTCGTTTTGCCTTTGACCACATCGTTCTGACATCGAAATTAATTGACGGTACATTCCCGGATTACCAGCGCGTTATTCCCGAAGGTAATGACAAAATCGTTGAAGTGGACGCGAAGATGCTGACTTCTGCGGTTGACCGTGTTTCTACGATTTCTGACGGTAAATCCCGTGCAATCAAGATTGCATTGAACGGCAAGTTGATGACTGTTTCCGCTAACTCTCCTGATTCAGGGAGTGCGACGGAAGAGGTCGAAGTGAACGGCGAGACTGATATTGAAATTGGTTTCAACGCGAAATACTTGCTCGACATCACATCGCAAATTGAAGGCGAAGGCTGTCGTTTGACTTTGGCCGATCCGGCTAGCCCGACGATCATTCAAGATAATAGCGATGCCAGCGCATTGTATGTCTTGATGCCGCTTCGGGTATAACAATCGGGTTCACATGATTTTGGTTAGACCTCTAATTCTGATTGCGGGCGTGTTGCTTGCTTTGCCCGCGTCAGCGCAAGATGATGTTTCTTCTCAGGATGCGTTGGTCAAATCTTATGTCGAAGCCATAAACCAGAATGATTGGGATGGTTTCAAATCCCTTCTCCACCCAGCGATTCAGACCTGTGCTCACGATGATCAAGAGAATTGGCTCGAAAGCGTTGGTGATAAAACGGTTTCTGCTGAATATACGGTCGAGTTTAAAGAAGAAGTTTCGGATTTTTCGATGTTTAAGGCCTTTTTCGAGCGTAAAAATCAATATATGCCCGAAGAAATTACGGCAAGTACGCATGCGCTGAATATTTCCTATTCTAAGGGCGCGGAGCAGGAAGATGGTGTGACGACTTTCAAAGGGCAGACCTTGATGAATTTTGTTTTGAAAGATGGCGAGCATTCTTATCTGCTCTGGCCATGCCAGTCGCCTCCTGCCAGTCCTTAACGGGTAAATACTGATGAAAACTGCCGCATACATTGCCGTATTGTTGCTGTTGGCGTTGTCTTATCCTTACCTGTCTGCATATTACAACGATAGTAACCAGAGTTCCGAAGAGGCCGCGGACCCCAGTGTTCTGTTGCCGATAGAAGCGCGCTTAGTTGAGCACGAGCCGCGGATTATTCAGGCCCATTTACTTGAGGAAAGACCTGACAGAATTCGGGTAAGCGTTGAATATACCGTTCCCACAACATCGCCGGAAGGTCGCTATAGCCTTAGTATTCATCCTGATATGGGGCATTGGTCTTATTCGCATGCCGAGGTTGTCAAAGGCGGTCGTCAGAATGCTGAAATGACGATTTCTTTTCGCCCTCAAGAAGAGGGGTTACGCGAAGTTGACTCGACCAAGTTGATGTTTTATTTCGGGCGCTCGCAGGATAACCGTTTTATCGGGACGATGGGCAAGCGGGAAGCGCCGTTTCCTAAAACGTGGAGAGCTGTGCCATAATGTTTATCCGTCAATGGCATTACCCTGCTTTTGCAGTATAAACATCTCTATGTCCCATATTACGAATCTCAAACTTCATAATTTTCGATGTTATCGGCAAGCCGAGCTCCAAGATCTGGGCGCGGGGCTTGTGGTTTTGCATGGGCCGAACGGGGCAGGGAAGACGAATATCCTTGAGGCGTTATCGTTACTCGTTCCGGGGCGGGGCTTGCGCGGCGCGAAGACGATGGAAATGCAATGCCAGGATGCAGGGCAGGCATGGGCGGTTTCGGGTTCTTTGCAAGCGCCATACGGGCCTGTTCAACTCGGTACGGGGCTGGATGCGAAAACCAAAAAACGGATAATCCGCATTAACGGCGAGACCGTGCGCGGGCAAAACGCGCTGGCGGAACATCTCGCCGCTGTTTGGCTGACCCCGCAGATGGACAGGCTTTTCCTCGATTCGTCTTCGCATCGTCGTCGTTTTCTTGATCGTCTTGTCTTTGCCTTTGACCCCGGTCATTCGGGGCGGGTGACGCGGTATGAAAATGCGATGCGGCAGAGGTCGAAGCTTTTGCAGGAAGGCGCGGAAAAAGGCGGGGCTGACCCATCGTGGATTAAGGGGCTGGAATCGCAAATGGCGGAAACGGGCGTAGCGATTGCCGCGGCGCGGCTTGAATTTGTTGATCGATTGCAGACCGCGACCAAGCAATCGAATGATGAATATTTTCCACGTGCCATTATGCGGGCGACAGGAACGCTCGAAGAATTGCTGGGGAACGAATCGGCACTGGCGGTTGAAGAATTGTTCGCTTATCAGCTCGAGCAATCACGGAAACGTGACGGGATTACGGGCGGTGCGGCGAGTGGACCGCATAAATCCGATTTGCAGGTTGTGTATGCGGATAAAGATATGGCGGCGGATCAATGCTCAACGGGGGAGCAAAAGGCATTGCTGATCGGGATTACGATTGCACATGCGCGGCTTATCGTTGCTGAACGCGGGCAGCCGCCACTGTTATTGCTCGATGAAGTTGCGGCGCATCTGGATGAAGACCGCCGCGCGGCTTTGTATTCGATTTTGCAGGATTTGGGCGGTCAGGCGTGGCTGACGGGAACGGATAAAAACCTGTTTGATGACGTTGGTGACAGCGCGCAGGTTTTTGAAATTCGTGATGCGCAGGTTTTGTAGCCTGCGTTTAAGGTTTTATCCGCGCCAGTGCAGGGCGGTTTGTCAGGAATAGAATTTCCATGCGCAAGGCTTCTTTCCATTCTTCGATTGTTTTGGCGTAGTGATGGAAAAGTACGATTGTTCCCAAAGTCGTCATCGCGAGATGCGTGCCGAATAACGGCAGAAATCCTTTATCGACCGCGTAAAGAAGCCAGAGGGCTTCGGCAAATGTATAGCCGAGCTTAACCTGATGGTCTTTGGGCAGAATTTCGCCGCCGCGACAGGCGATGATTGCGATTATGAGGTATAGGTCGCTTGGTCCTTGATAAACGGCTGCGATTCCAACAGCCGCGAAAACGGCGCATCCGCCGAGTTTAATTCTCATTAATTTTGCAGGATTCATGTGTTGTAGATATTGCATCACGTAAAGCTGGAACATTGATCCGAGTGCGCAGGCGATACAGGCGACTGTGCCCGCGTATCCGGTCTCGATCTGCAGATAGACCGCACATGCTATGCATGCGAGCGTGTTAAACGATAATGCCTGTTTTTTGGATTTACTTAGAAATACGATTGCGATGAAAACTGCGTATAACGCAAAGAATACTGTACTGACCACCCGATTACCCTCATTTATATTTTTTTATAGATATAAAATAGGGCAAAAAACTTACGATTGAGTTAAGAGCTGAACTCTTTTAGCAGCGCCAGCATTATATCGTTCTGTTCGGGGGTGCCGACCGAGATGCGGATGCAGTCTTTTGTGTGCTCGCCTTGTGAGAAATCACGCAGGATAACGTCTTTCGACTTGGCGAATTCGATGAATTCCCGTGCTCGATCCATTTCAACAAGGATGAAGTTGGCATCGCTGTCGAAGACTGTGCGTATGAGCGTATTTTTCGCCAGAGTATCGGCAATACGGTCACGTTCACGCAGAAGAGTTTGTATGTTTTCTCTGGCTTGTTTTTGAATGTTGTCGCTCATGACATGAAGCGCGGCTTCGACGCTGGCTTTTGGCAACGGGTAAGCATCGAGTGCTTTGGCTTTGGTCAGTGCGATGAAATCCGTATCGGCGCAAAGGAAGCACCCCATGCGCATACCTGCCATCGAGAAAGATTTCGATAAAGTACGCAGGATGAACAGATTCGGAAATTCATTCAGGCGTGGTGCTAGAGAGCCTTGCTTGGAGAATTCTGCATAGGTTTCATCAAGAATAACAAGCGCGTGGCCTTCGACACCATTGATGATCTCGATAATGTCTGCGTGGTCGAGGCTGTTTGCGGTCGGGTTATTCGGCGTGCAAATATAGATGAGCTTGACGTGTTTGCTCTCATCTTTGGCTGCGGCGATGATTGCATCCTTGTCGAGCGTGTAGGTTTTATCTTGTTTGATCAGCGGTACTTCGATTTTCTCGCATGGCATAGCCGAAGCATTTACGCCATACATACCGAATGTCGGCGGGCAGATAATGACCGCGTCTTTATGTGGTTCGCAGAATAGTTTGGTTAAGGTCACGATGGCTTCATCCGCGCCGCGTGTCATGACGAGTTGGTCGGGCTGAACGCTGTATAGGTCGGCATAGGCTTTTGCCAGCGCCTTTGGCTGTGGCTCGGGGTAACGGTTAAACCCCTCCATATCCGGTAATTCATAGGGGTTTTCATTGGCGTTGAGGAACAGTTTTTGAGCTGTTTTATCGCTTTCCATACCGGCAGAAACATAGCCTTGCATGCTTGCGTAGTGCGCTCTTAAACATTTCGATATGGCTGTGTGCATTTTTTATTCCGTTTCAAATACTTAGCTTGTGAAAAAAGGCCAAAATAATTGTTGTTTTCACTGTATTTCTCAAGGCCTGCATGCTATACAAAATGATGGTGAAAACCAAGGAAAAATAAGGCTTTAAAGCCATCTTACTATAAAAAATCGAGAAAAAATCAGAATGAGTGAACCTGTAGAAAATTTAAGCCCGAATGTGAACCCTAAAGGCGGTGATAACGACGATTACGGCGCGGATAGTATTAAGGTTTTGCGCGGGCTTGATGCCGTACGTAAGCGCCCCGGTATGTATATCGGTGATACCGACGATGGTACGGGGCTTCACCACATGGTTTACGAGGTTGTCGATAACGCGATTGATGAAAGCCTTGCGGGTTATTGTGACCGTATCGATGTGATTTTGAATAATGACGGTTCTGTGACGGTTAAGGATAACGGTCGCGGAATTCCCGTTGAGGAGCATTCGGAAGAGAAAGTTTCTGCTGCGCAGGTGATTATGACCCAGCTGCATGCCGGCGGTAAGTTTGATTCCAATTCCTACAAGGTTTCAGGTGGTTTGCACGGGGTTGGTGTTTCGGTTGTGAATGCCTTGTCCGAGCATCTGGATTTGAACATCAAGCGCGATGGCAAAGAATGGCATATGCGCTTCAGGATGGGTGATGCGGGTGAAGACCTGCAACCTATTCGTGATTTGGATGATGGTGAACGTACAGGTACGCAAGTGACGTTCTTGCCGTCGCCTGAAACATTCACCATGACGGAATTTGATTTTAAGACGCTGGAGAATCGCCTTCGTGAATTGGCGTTTCTGAACTCCGGTGTAAATATTTATTTGTCCGATAAACGCAGCGAAGAGGAAGAAGAGCATAATCAGGTGCATTTGCACTATGAGGGTGGGATTGTCAGCTTTGTCGAATATCTGGACCGTACCAAAAAGTCACTGATCCCTTCACCGATTGATATTATGGCGGAGGAAGAAGCGAGTGGCGTGACCGTTGAAGCGGCCATTGAATGGACCGATGCGTATCATGAAACAATGCTGTGCTTTACCAACAATATCCCGCAGCGCGACGGTGGTACTCACCTTGCCGGTTTCCGAGGCGCGTTGACCCGCGTTATTCAGAAATATGCCGATGAAAAAGGTTTGCTGAAAAAAGAAAAGATCAAGCTTACGGGTGAAGATATGCGCGAGGGGATGACCTGTGTGTTGTCCGTGAAAGTGCCTGATCCGAAATTCTCATCCCAGACCAAAGACAAGCTGGTTTCATCTGAAGTGCGCCCTGTTGTTGAAGGTGCGATTGGTGAAAAGCTTTCTGAATGGCTGGAAGAAAATCCGACGGAAGCCAAGCAGATTGTCGGTAAAATTTCAGAAGCCGCGATGGCGCGTGAAGCCGCTCGTAAGGCCCGTGATTTAACACGTCGTAAAGGCGTGATGGATGTTTCTAACTTGCCGGGTAAGCTGGCGGATTGTCAGTCCAAAGATCCGAGCATTTCGGAGATCTTCATCGTTGAGGGGGATTCCGCTGGCGGTTCAGCCAAGCAGGCCCGTTCTCGTCATAATCAAGCGATCTTGCCTTTGCGCGGTAAAATTCTCAATGTTGAGCGCGCCCGTTTTGACAAGATGCTTAGCTCACAAGAATTGGGAACGTTGATTACCGCGCTTGGTACATCGATCGGACCTGACGAGTTTAATATCGAAAAAGCACGTTACCACAAAATCATCATCATGACGGATGCGGACGTTGATGGATCGCATATCCGTACATTGTTGCTGACATTTTTCTTCCGTTATATGCCCGAAGTTATCGAGCGTGGATATTTGTATATTGCGCAGCCGCCATTGTTTAAAGTTAAGCGCGGTAATGCAGGGGAGTTGTATTTGAAAGACGAGAAATCACTGGATGACTATCTGATTTCTGCTGCGTTGTCTGATTTGGTGATCATTGATGGTTCCGGTCAAACACGTACAGGCGATGATGTTGCTGATTTGCTTGTTCAGTCTCGTAAATTACGCAACTCAATCAATGCCTTAACTGTTCGTGCGGGGAATCGCCGCGTGATCGAACAAGCCGCGATTGCGGGTGCGTTTGATCCTGATGTTCAGAGCGATGAAGCCAAGGGTAGTGAATATGCCGCTAAGGTTGCGGAGCGTTTGAATGCTCGTGCCAAGGCGAATGCAAAGAGCTGGGAAGGTTCATACAGTATTGATAAAGGGTATAAATTTGCCCGTACGCTTCGCGGCGTGACGCAGACTGTCCAGATCAAGCCGGAGCGTGTCCGTTCTCCTGATGCTGTTCGTTTGCATAGTGCATCGGCATGGTTGAGCGAAGTGTTCGAGCAGCCTGTCGAGATTAGACAAAATGATAAGACGCTTGCCAATGTGAATGGTCCTGCGGCCCTGTATGACCGGGTTATGGAAGCGGGTCGCAAAGGTCTTGCGATTTCACGTTATAAGGGTCTTGGTGAAATGAACCCCGAACAGCTCTGGGAAACGACGTTGGACCCTAATGCCCGTACGCTTCTGCAGGTTGAGGTTGCCGATGCCATTAAAGCGGATGAGATTTTCTCAACTTTGATGGGCGATGTGGTTGAGCCGCGGCGTGAGTTTATTCAGGATAATGCCCTAAAGGCTGAGGTGGATGCTTAACGCTTCCATCTTTCCGTTTTTTACTTCATTTTCTCTAATTTATTTTTCGACAAGCTCGCCATCGTTATTAGCGCGGCCAATGCTTTGCGGGAACAGGAAGTCGATGAACTTTTCCGCTGTTGGCTGTGGTTCATGGTTGGCAAGACCCGGACGTTCATTGGCTTGAATGATTACGTAATCGTCTTCAGCCGGTGATTCCACGATAAAATCCAATCCAACGACAGGGATGTGTAATGTACGTGCAGCCTCGCGTGCGGCCTCGGCCAGTTTGGAGTGAAGCTCTTCGGTTACGTCATGCAATGTGCCGCCTTGATGCAGGCTTGCGCCTTGTTTGACCTGTAGTTCTTCGCCTTTTTTGAGGATGTCATCGAGAGAGTATCCGGCGCTGTTTACGGTGTGGCGTAATTCGTCATCGATTGTAATTTTACTTTCGCCCTGCGTGGCTTGTTCGCGTCTGCGGCTTTGTTTTTTAATGAGGTCCAGAATTGTGTGTTCACCGTCGCCGATGATCATTGGCGGTTTCCGAATGGCAGCGGCGACTACTTCGTAATCGATAATCACGATGCGGAGGTGTTCCCCTTCAACCATTTCCTGTAGCAATACTTTGTGGCTGACCTCATAGGCGCGATCGAGCGCATTCACAAGCTCGTTGCGGGTTTTGAGGTTTACGCTGAGGCCGAGGCCGTAATCGCCGTCGGCGGGTTTGACGACGATTTTTTCGTGTCTGTTCAAAAATTCCATGTTTTTTGCGGGCGAGCTGGCGACTTGTTGCGCGGGTACGTTTAACCCTGCATTCCGGAGTAAGCGCACGGTTGTTCGCTTGTCCGAACAGCGGCTCATCGCGATTGACGATGTCATGGCGCTTAACGATTCGCGGCACGTTACGCTGCGTCCGCCAGTGGAGAGTTTGAAGTAGTTGTCGGTGGCATCGAGAATATCGACACGAATACCACGACGGCGTGCTTCGTTGATGATGATTGTCGAGTAGGGGTTCAAACCTGTTTCGAGATCAGGGCCGATGAACAGGTTTTCGTTATAGGCGTTTTTGTTTTTGATACAGAAAACGGGGATTTGTTCGAAGCCGAGTTTCTTGTAGAGGGCGATTGCGCCGGTGTTGCTGTGTAGAACCGAGAGGTCGAGAAAGCTACGGCCTTCTTCTTTATAGAATTCGGCCAGATTTTGAACCATCTGGAGGCCGACCCGTGGGTGCTTTGCTTGTGAATCAACCGCCAGAGACCAAAGGCTGGAGCCGTTTTCGGGGTCGTCGAAAGCTTGTTTGTGATCAATGCCCAGACAAACGCTGATGATTTCATCCGTGTTGTTATCAACGGCGACCCAGTATGTGATCGCGGGATGGTCTTCGGGGTTTTTCAGGAAGTCAGGATCGACAGGCACCATGTTATGCGACAGATAGATGCGGTTGATGTCTTCGATGTCCGTTTCATGGTCCAGCAGGCGAATGCTGAATGTCTCGGATTTGTCTTTCAGCGGTTCGTATTTGTCCAGCATGAGACGGTAGGTAAAAGATGGATCAATGAACAAATCCTGTGGCGCTTTGGATAGAATGACCTGTGGGTCGCGGATATATAGTGCGAGATCGCGAAACCCTTCTTCTTCCTTGCTCATTAAGTCGACAATGTCGTCTTGTGATTGAAATGTATGACCAAAAAGCAGGTGCCCCCATCCGCATTGGATGTAGATGTTTTCTTCGGGTAGCTCATGCGGTTTGCCCCAGTTTTTTAAGCTCGGCGATTGCTCGAGGTTGTAAATTTTGGGATTTTTCTCTTTTGCGCTCATTGCTTTTGTACCGCCCTTTGGCTGTTTTCGTGCCTTTGAATAGCATACAAGTATGCGCTAATCAAAAAAACGCCGTGTTTTTTTATATTCACAGTGAAGTTAAGGGGGCGGTTGGGCGGCGATAAGGGATTGATTTTTAACTGTCTTTCTATATTCTGCGCGCCATGAGTTCATTAGCAGAAAAACTATCGATAATTGTTGGTGCGGCGTTTGAAAAGCAAGGCCTGCCGCCGGAATTGGGCGCTGTACGTGTTTCGGATCGGCCTGATTTGTGCCAGTTCCAGTGTAATGGCGCGATGGCGGCGGCGAAGATTGCGAAAAAAAATCCACGTGAAGTTGCTGAGGTTATTAAGGCGCTGTTGGATGGGGAGTCTGAGGTTCAGGATATAGTTCCCGCTATGTCCGTGCCTGAATTTTCGCCAAAATATTTCTCTAATGTTGAAATCGCAGGACCGGGGTTTATCAATCTCGATATCACGGACGAGTATTTGGCCGAGCATTTGGTGGAAACCGTTAAAGACGATCGTGCAGGTGTATCGACAACGGGCGCGGGGCAGACGGCGATTCTCGATTACGGCGGGCCGAATATTGCCAAGCCGATGCATGTCGGACATTTGCGCAGTTCGATCATTGGTGATTCCTTACGCCGTATTTTGGGTTTCGCGGGCTATGAGGCTATCGGCGATGTTCATATGGGCGATTGGGGTACGCCGATGGGCATGATCTTGTCCGAGTTGGAAATACGCGGGTATGACGGGCCAGTGACAATGGAGGAACTGGCGGAGATTTACCCGAAAGCCGCCGCCGATTGTAAGGAAGATGAGGCCCGTATGGAGGCGGCGCGTGCCGCGACCAAGAAGCTACAGGATGGGGATGAGGCGTATACGAAACGCTGGCGGCAATTCATTGATGTTTCGATTGACGGAATGAAGGCGAATTTCGATGGGTTGGGCGTTCATTTTGATGAATGGAAGGGTGAAGCCGATGCTCACCCCTTTATCGCGCCGATGGTGGAGGATTTGAAAGCCAAGGGTATTGCCGTTTTGGATGATGGTGCGCTGGTCGTTGATGTTAGCCAAGATGACGACAAGAAAGAGATGCCGCCGCTGATCTTGCTGAAATCCGATGGGGCGGTGATGTATTCTACCACGGATATGGGCACGATTATCGACCGTGTTGAAAGTCACGATCCCGATAAAATTATTTATGTTGTTGATCAGCGCCAGTCCTTGCATTTTGAGCAGTTGTTCCGTGCGGCGCGTAAAACCGCGTTGGTTAAAGATGGTGTTGAGCTGACCTTTGCCGGTTTCGGCACGATGAACGGGACGGATGGCAAGCCGTTTAAAACCCGCGCTGGCGGGGTGATGCGCCTCGAAGATCTTATCGCTATGGCCGTTGAGAAAGCCGAGGCGCGTTTGAATGAAGCCGAGTTGGCCAAAGATATGGATGAGGCGGAGCGCGCCGATATTGCCAATAAGGTCGCATTGGCGGCGATTAAATTTGCCGATCTGCAGAACCAGCGTCAGTCCGATTACGTGTTTGACCTTGATCGTATGACCAGTTTTGAGGGTAAGACAGGTCCATATCTTTTATACCAAGCTGTACGTATTCAATCCTTGCTTAAGAAAGCCGAGGCGCAGGGTGTAAGCGCGGGTGATCAGTTTGTTTTGCAGGATGCGGATAAGCCGTTGGCGTTATTGCTGGCGGAATTGCCGGATCATTTTGATACCGCGCTTAAAAATTACACGCCGCATGTGTTGTGTGATTATGCGTATAAGCTGGCGCAGACATTTAGCTCCTTCTACGGCAACTGCCATATCTTGTCTGAAGAAGATCAAGGTGTACGTGCTTCACGTTTGGCTTTGTGTGAGCAAACGCGCAAGCAATTATTGCTGGTTCTCGATGTTCTGGGGATTTCCGTTCCTGAACGCATGTAGGCGCTTGACCACGTGTTTATATTGGCTAATAATGGCTAAATGCTTGGTGTTAAATCTATAAACATTACCCATACGCTTCTTCAACAAATCAGTGATATTGATGAGTTTAAAGGATTGTGGACGGGTGTTGACAAACATACGACGGGGCTAAAGTTCCTTGCCGATGTGACCGAGCATGGTGCGCAGCTTGGGCGTGTATTACAGCCGCTGCAGCAAAAAGGTTTAAATCCCGACATTATTTGTATTTTGAACGCGATGCTTTTGGGGCAGCAGGGTTTGAGTGTGCTTAAAAACCAGACAGTTCCGTTGCCGTTTTCCCATGGCGATAAGGTTTACGGTGTTCTGGATACGGCTGAACCGGATCAGGTGAAACCGTTATTAGATAAGCTTTGTGATTGGGTGAATGAAAGCCTGAAGAAAGAAGACGTACACCCGTTACTGGTCGCGGCGGTGTTTAATGCCATTTTCTTGCAGATAGGTCCGTTTGCTACGGGTAACCTTCGTACCGCGCGTTTTCTGACGGTGTTTATCTTGCTTAAGGCGGGGTATATCTACGCTCCGTTTGTATCGCTCGGTCCTTTATTCGAGAAGAAGATGCAGCGGATGTATGTCGCGTTGAAACATAATCAAGATAGTCTGGAAGAAGGGCGGCCCGATTGGAGCGAGTGGTTACCGTTTTATCTGGAGGTTCTGCAGGACCAAAAAGAGATTTTGCGAGAGCGTCTTGAATCCCAGAAAACCGAACTCAGTGAATTGTCCGATCTTGCGGGTAAGATTATGGGGCTGTTTAAAGAACATAAACGTTTGCAGATGAAGCAGATTATTGAGCTGACACGTGGCCGTCGCGCCACGATTAAAATCCGTCTACAGGAATTGCTGGAAGGCGGGTATATCAAACGTCACGGCGCGGGGCGCGCAACGTGGTATAGCCTCGTTTAGCGGGCGATCAGCAGGTGGTAGAAAATTTGCAGACCAACTGACGGATTGCGGTCTCTATAATCCGTGCAGGCGCTCATATGTCCGACAAGGTCGGGTTCAGAATTTGACCAGCTAGCCCAAGAGGGAGGGGGTTCACTAAGATCCCCGAATACACCGATAAATGGGCTCTGTATATGGGTTCCCGGAGAGTAGGGAAGCCCGCCGCCCGTATTGTCAACGCCAAGCTTGTTATTGATGGCCTGACACAAGGTCGGGTTTACCATGCCAATATATAAGATAAGGTCGGCGTTTGCGCTTCCTGCATCCTGTATGAAAAAGCTGCCGCCTATTAGATAGGGGCTGTAGGAGGCGAAAATATCTGCGCCGCCTAATTCATCGCGCAAAGACCATGGTCTCATTTTGCCGCCAGCTTCGTGGAAGACTTTACATTCATCACGCGTGGCGAATGTGTATATGGCGGTATCATCGTTTTCGAAAGATATCTCATTCTCTGAACATCCGTTACGACGTAGACGGTCGATCGTACGTTCGATTTGCTGTGCGTAGGTCAGGATTTCAGACGCGGTTAGTTCAGCTTGGCGTTCAGTCATCTGGCTGGTGGTGTCGCTACGAAATCCGCGTGAGACTGTATAGGAGAGGGCGGCGAAAAGGACCAGACCGAGAAGGATGAAGATAAAAACATTGCCGCGCTCGGATTGGCGCAAGGCTGGATTATTCGGCGGCATCAATATTCTCACTGTCTTTGCCGGAGAATAGCTTCTTACCGTTTTCTTCGGCGGCCTTATCAATAATATCCTGAATTTCTTTTGGTAGTTGAGGCTTTGCCGGAGCTTCTTGCTTGGTGGCTGGCTGCTCTGTCGGTGGTGTTTGTGCAGGCGGTGCAGCAGGTGGCGGCGTTGCTGGGGCAGCTTGCGCAGGAGGAGGTGTTGCCGGTTGCTGTTCCTGTTGCGGCGGTGGCGTTGTTGGTTGTGTCGCAGCCGGAGGCGGTGTGCTAGGTGCGGCTGTTTTTTTATCGTCTGCGCCAAAGAAGCCCATCGGATTTGCGTTCCCGTCCGTTGATGCAGGTGGTGCAGCAGGGGGCGGCGCGGCGGGCGGCGGTGTGGCAGGTTTTGCTGCCAATGGTGATGCCGCTGGTTTGGCTTCGTTTTTAGGTGGTGGTTTTGCGATTTGTCCGCCAGCGTCGGCAGCAGCAGGTGCGGCGGCCTTGGGCGGCGCGGCTTCGATTTTATTGTTGATGGCGTGGACTTGTACCATGGCCATGATGCCGCGGTCCACGGGGTTGATTTCCTTTTTAACCTTGGTGAAACCCTCGTTCATCGCATCGATTTCGGGCGGCGTTGCCACAGCAACATCCGAACGTTCGGCGGTCCAGCTTTTGTTGACCATAAGGTCGCGAAGCTTGGTGATGGAG